>PMVV01000297.1 GCA_003166475.1 Bryobacterales bacterium
GCCGCGGGCTGGAGCCCCGCCGATCCCAGCACACGCGCCTGGATCGCAGTCGAGGCATCTTACGGCAACGGCTTTCTGGACAGGCTGGAGCACCGCCAGCAATACAAGCTCAACGGCTACCGCGTCTTCGACATGGGCGCGCACCGGCTGACGCTGTTCGGCATGGGCTACTACGGCCACTCGATGGTTCCGGGCCTGGTGCCCATCGGCGTGCCGAATCTTCACGACACCATCGATCCCCGCCAGAAGGATCAGACGCACACGGGTGAGATCGCGCTCAACGATCTGTGGCATTTATCGCCGTCGAGCGAACTGCGGCTTTCGAGTTTCTTCCGCACCTACGACCTGGCGCTTTTTTCGAACTTCGGCGACGGCCTCATCCGCCAGAGTGAGTTTCGCACCGTCACCGGCGGCGAAGCGAACTATGTGCGCAAAGTGAGCGAGTCTCTGACGATCATGGCAGGCGCGGATTATAACCGTGACGCGCCTCGCCGCGACGACCTCGACCACTATCTATCCACTGATCCCGCCGTCTATGGCCCGTTCGAGAGGGTCACGGCGAATAATGTGACCATCGGCGATCTTGCGCCCTTCATCGCGATCGATGGGCGTCCTTTGCCGTGGCTCCACTATTACGCCGGATGGAGGCGCGACGAGATCGGTATGGACAACACGGATCTGCTCAACCCGGCGAACTCGTTCAACAAGTGGGCCGGCGTGAACTCGCCCAAGGCTACCCTTAGCCTGCTGCCTCCGGAGAAAAGCGTGTTGCCCAGCCTTTCCACAAGCTTCGGCCAGACGTTCTTCACCAACGACCCCCGCATTGGAACCGGCACGACACCCGGGACGCCGGTCAGCCGCGCGCATTCCTGGCAACTGGTGAGCGGCAAAACGGTCTGGGGCACGGACTTCCGCCTCACGCTGGGGCGCGCCACCGAGGAACAGTCGCTGGCGAAACTCGATCCCGATACCGGTCTCCAGTATTATGAAGGTCCCAGCCGCAACCGCTATCTGACGGCATCCGCCCGGCGGCATTTCCGCTCGGCGTTTCTGCAGGCGTCGGTATCCAAAGCCGATGCGCGCGACCTTTCCGGCGGCGCGCCCGTTCCGGAAGCGCCGCGAACCATTCTCGACGTGCTGGGCACGCTGGATCGCCTGCCCCTCCACCTGCAGGCGCGCGCCGAATACGAGGAAGTGGGCCGCAAGCCGCTGGGCGATGGCTTCGTCAGTGTGCCGGTCAGGGAGTTGCGGGGCGCGCTGCTCCGCCGATTCCACAACGGCAGGATAACGGCCGGCATCAACTTCATGCTCGCCCGCGGCTACACCGGACAGACGACAGAAGTCCTGGCGCTGCCGGGAGACGCGGAGCCTTTTGAGCGCGTGGTGGGTACCTATCTGCCGTCTTACGTGACGGCATCCTACACGTACCGGTTCAGATAAGAAAGCTTTCAGCGATCAGCTTTCAGCGGTCAGCTTTCAGCGATCAGCTTTCAGCTTGAAGCGCGCGTGTTTGGCTGACGGCTGGGAGCTAGTCTAGTAGCGTGTGTTTGGCTGAAAGCTGATAGCTGATAGCTGAAAGCTACCTTCTGCCCGGTCTGGTGAAGGAGGTCTGGGGTCGATCTCGGAGAAATCGCCGCCTGGAGGTTGAGCAGGTTCTGGCGCAACGCGTTGCCCACCTGCGGGCAGGCTTGCGCGCCGCTCTCCCCTACGGCGTTGAGCACCGAGCAGTAAGAGTCCAGAGTTGCCTGAAGGGCTTCCTCCCCGGCTCGGTCGATGAGCTTCTTGATCGAAATCATGCCTAACTTATCGGCTAGAATCGGGGCCACGCGCGCCGTTAGACTCAAGCGGCAGGCCGGACCGGCAACGCCACCCGTCACCCCGGCTCGCCACTCACCGGTTGGGTCGGGGTTTTTGCCGAAAAACACAGGACTTAGCCGCGCGGGCAGGCTAACCTCGAATCAGGGAGAGCAGATATGGAAGACCACAACCGCAGAACCTGGCAGCCCGCATCGGATCCGGACAGCGGCACCGTCAGTGCCAGCTTGATCTTCGGGCTGGCCATCGTCGCCATCGGCGTGCTCTTTCTGCTGGACAACTTCGGCGTCCCAGTTGGCAATGTCTGGGGGTACTGGCCGGTCATCCTGATCGCCATCGGCTTGGCCAAGCTGGTGGATTCGAAGGATGCCGCCGGGCGCTCGGGCGGCGCCATCATCCTGCTCGTAGGACTGGTATTCATGGCCGATAAGATCCACTTGCCCTTCCTGAGAGATCGCAATCTTTGGGACCTGTGGCCGGTGGCGATCATCGTGGTGGGCTTCATGATGCTGTGGGGAGCGCTGGAAGGCAAGGGCGCCGGCGGTACCGGCTTGGCGGGTACCCGGTGGAACTTGGGCGGTGCGGCGACCCCTGGAAACTGCAACATGTTCTCCATATTCGGCGGCAGCAATCGAAAGCTAAGTGGCGATTTCAAGGGCGCCGATCTGGTGGCGATTTTCGGCGGCGGCGGGCTCGACCTGCGGAACGCTACGATGTCCGCAGATGAAGCCGTGGTCAGCGTCAACGCCATCTTCGGCGGTTTCGAGATACGGGTTCCCGAGACGTGGCTGGTGGACGTGCACGTGGCGGGGATTTTCGGAGGCCACGAAGACAAGACCCACCAGCCCGATCCGCGGCTGGTGCCCAATCCCAAGCGGCTCACCGTGCGGGGCGCCACGATCTTCGGGGGACTGGGCGTCAAGAACTGAGGCGCCGGGATGCATCCGCTTCTTGTCTCCGGCGCTGCGCTGACCATTTACCTGTTGGGTTGGGTACCGCTCGCGGCGCTGCTGGTCTACGTTCTGGAAGCTTCCGGCAGCCTGGGCTGGGAGGCCAGCGCGGCGATCGTGATACCCGCGTGCATGGTGTACGCGTTCGTCTGCCTATCGCCGTGGTACGTGGTGCGCATGACGCCGCTGCGGTCGAGCGCGATGCCGCGCATTCTCACCACCAACTTCGGCGCGGCCGTCGGCGGCAGCATTCTGCTGCTGGCCATCGCGCGCGGCATGGCTGTTTTGCTTTCGCGCTTCGCCACCTTCCACTCGGTCGACCAGCGCTTCCGGCCGCACGCGCCGCTGCTGTTCGGCATGGGCGTGCTGCTCTATCTGCTCTCCGCCGGCATGCACTACGCCATGGCGTCGGTCGAGGAATCCAAGGAAGCGCTGAATCGCGAGATGCAGGCGCTGGTGGCGGCGCGCGACGCCGAACTCAAAGCGTTGAAGGCGCAGATCAACCCGCACTTCCTGTTCAACAGCCTGAATTCCATCAGCGCTCTGGCGGGCATTGATGCCGCGCGTGCGCGCGAGATGTGCGTGCGGCTGTCGGACTTTCTGCGCGCCAGCCTGCGCGTCGGCGAGCGCGAGAGCGTTCCGCTGAGTGAAGAGCTGGCGCTGGCGCACAACTATCTGGGGGTGGAGCAGGTGCGCTTTGGCGGACGGTTGCGCGTGGAGCAGCAAATCGCGGCGGAATGCGAAGCGGGCCTGGTGCCGCCGCTGCTGCTGCAGCCGCTGGTCGAAAACGCCGTGAAACACGGTATCGCCAGCATGGTGGAAGGCGGGACCATCCGGTTGCAGGCATGGCTGGTCGAGAACGCGATGCACATCAGCGTGGAGAATCCGTTCGATCCGGAAGGGGCAATGGCGCGCCGTAACGGCCTGGGATTGCAGATCGTGAAGCGGCGGTTGCTGGCGCGGTATGGCGACCGAGCGGACATGGCGGTGGAGAGCGGCGACCGCCGCTATCGGGTGGAAGTTCTGCTGCCGTATGAAACCGGGTGATTCCGACCCTGGCCCAACCGCACCTTTGAGGCTTCTGACTTCTGTCTCCTGACTTCTGCCTTCTGTCTCCTGACTTCTGTCTTCTGACTTCTGACTTCTGTCTTCTTTTGTCCTCAGCTTTCGCCCAGCAGCGCCTTCAACCGCGCATAGCCCGCCCGGCTGACCGGCAGTTGCGTGCCGTCGCGCAGCACGGCGATCTTGCTGTCCTTAGTGTATGCTTCGATCTTGGCCACCCGCTCCAGGTTCACAATGTGCGAACGGTGGATGCGGATGAACACCGCCGGATCCAGCAAACCCTCCAAGCTGGAAATGGTCTGCTGTTTCAGATAGGTCTTCTTGTCGCTCTTGAGCGCCACGTAATCGTCCTGCGCTTCCGCGCAGTCCAGCTTTTCGACCGGAATCACGTGCACCGCCGGACCGTCCTTCACCACGATGCGCTGCAAGTACTGCTCGGGCGGACGCGCCGCGGCCGCCAATTCGGCGGGGTCGGGGGTCTTTTCGCCCAGCCGCTGTTTGGCGCGGTCGAGCGCCTTCTCGAACCGCTCCGCGCTGAACGGCTTCAGCAGATAGTCCACCGCGTGCGCATCGAACGCGCGCATCGCATACGTGTCGTAGGCCGTGGTGAAGATCACCGCAATGTCGCGGCCCACCAACTCCAGCACCTCGAAGCCATCCAGCTTCGGCATTTGGATATCCAGGAACAGCAGGTCCGGTTTCAGGTCCGCGACGGCCTTCACGGCTTCGAATCCGTTGGCGCATTCGGCGAGCACGCGCACATCCGTATGCGCTTTTAGCATCTCGCGCACCAGGCCGCGCGCCAATTCTTCGTCGTCCACAATCACGACGCCAACTTGCGCCGTGCGCGCCCGCATGCCGATCGACGCGCCGGTCTTCTCGCCGGAAGCGGCGGGCTCGTAGCTGCGCTGCAGATTCTTCAAATCCACCAGCAGATCCCGCGCGGATTGATAGCGCCGGTCGCGGTCTTTTTCGAGGCACTTGCGGACGATGCGTTCCAGCTCCGGCGGCGTCGCGTAATTGAAACGCGCCATGGCTTCGGGCTGCGCGTGCAGAATCTGCATTAGCAGTTCGGTGGCGTTGGCGCCGGAGTAGGGCAAACGTCCGGTGGCCATTTCGTAGAGCACCACGCCGAGGCTGAACAGGTCGGAGCGCGCGTCGGCCTCGCGTCCCAGCGCCTGCTCGGGACTCATGTAATGCACGGTGCCCATGACCATGCCCGGGTCGGTCAGGAATTGGGTGGCCGCGCGGCTGGCGCCCGGCGCCGCGGCTGGGGGTTTCATCTTGGCCAATCCAAAATCCAGCACCGACACGTGCCCGCGCGGTGCGATCATAATGTTGGCTGGCTTGATATCGCGGTGCACGATGCCCTTGGCGTGCGCGGCGTCCAACGCATCCGCCACTTGAATGGCGATCCCGATGGCTTCGGCGAGCGGCAGGGGCGCGCCCGCTATGTGGACATCCAGAGTCTCGCCTTCGATGTATTCCATCGCCAGAAACGTGACACCCTCCGCCTCGCCGATCTCGAAGACCCGCGCCACGTTAGGATGACTCAGCGCGGACGCGGTCTTGGCCTCCTGCACGAAGCGGCGCATGCGGTCGGCATCATGCGCCACTTCCGACGGCAGGATCTTCAGGGCGACGGGACGCTCCAGGTTCAGGTCCTCGGCCAGATAGACTTCACCCATACCGCCTCCGCCGAGGCGGGAGACGATGCGGTAGTGAGCCAGGACAGCGCCGGCGGCGAGCGATTCGGGCATGATTATCCATGGTAGCCTGACTCCGTGAACTGGTTCTATTGGTCGTTACTATCCGCGCTTTTCGCCGGCGCCACCGCCATTCTCGCCAAGGTGGGAGTCGCAGGTGTGGATTCGAATCTGGCAACTGCCATCCGCACTGCGGTAATTCTGGTCTTCAGTTGGACCGTGGCCTACGCCACTGCGCCGCCTGGCGCGCTGCGGAACCTGACATCGCGCACCTGGATCTTCCTGGTCCTCTCTGGCCTGGCCACCGGCTTGTCGTGGCTCTGCTACTTCCGCGCACTCCAGCTTGGGGAAGCGTCGCGCGTGGCGCCCGTCGATAAGCTGAGCGTGGCGTTCGTCATCCTGTTTGCCGCGCTCTTTCTCGGCGAACGTCTCACCGTGGCCCGCGGCGCCGGCGGGCTTTTGATTATGGCGGGAGCGATTATATTGGCTCTGGAATAGGGACCGCGTATGACAACCACTAGTAGCGAGATCCTGAAGCGCCTGCGCGCCGCGGGCAGCGCTGCCAACGTGGCGGGCATGGCCCGTTACGGAATCCGCCCCGCCAAAGCTTACGGCGTCGCCACCCCGGTCATCCGTTCGATCGCCAGGGAGTTGGGCCGCAACACGAAACTGGCGTCCGCGCTGTGGTCCAGCAACGTTCTGGAAGCCCGCGTGCTGGCCACCATGATTGCCGACCCTGCGGAAATCCCGGAAGAAGAAGTGGAGCGCTGGGTGCGCGGGTTCGACTGCTGGTCGGTGTGCGACTCCGCCTGCATCGGCCTGCTTTGGAAGACCCCGTTTGCCTGGCGCAAGGTGCGTGAGTGGTCCCGCCGCGAGCCGGAATACGAGCGCCGAGCCGCGTTTGCACTGCTTGCGGGGCTGGCGGTACATGACAAAAAGGCTACCGACAAACAGTTCCGCGCGGCCCTCCGGCTCATCTCGAAGGCCGCCGGCGACGACCGCAATTTCGTCAAGAAGGCGGTGAACTGGGCCTTGCGCCAGATCGGGAAGCGCAACGCCGAACTGCGTGAGGCAGCCCTCGAGATCGCCGAGGCGCTGATCGCCACCGAGTCCCGTTCGGCGCGCTGGATCGGCCGCGACGCAGTGCGGGAATTGCGCGGCAAGGCCGTGCAATGAACGTCAGCGGCGCCGCTTTTCTTCGAGCGTTCGCCGCATGATGGGAAGCACGGCCAAATCCCGTTCGCCGCCGACTTCTTCCTTGACGGCAATCAGAGTCTCGAGATCCAAGACCCGCACGCGCAATCCCTCGCTCACTTCGAGTTCGTGCGTGTGAGGCAGCAGATCGTCGTAGCTGCGGGAATGCCCAATCATGCCGAGAACGTCGAGCGGACCGAAACGCGTCATGAGTAATTGATGGCCGGGCGAAGCCAGGTGCGATACGTCAGGCTTCAACGCCAGTTCGGGCCGCGTCCTGTAAGTAGCGTCCAGCGAGTCTAGCGCGGCGAGCAGGCGGGCGATATTGTCAGGCTCTCTTGAGTGCACAACATCGAGATCGATGGTGTTACCAGGCACACCCTCCAGCAATGCCGCGATCCCCCCGACCACGATGAAATCGACTTGGTGCCGGCGCAGCCCGACGAGAATCGCCGCGAACTCACGCTTTGCTGTTCCTGGCACGGATCTCCTCAACGGAATCGACAAACCCCTGGAGCACGTCCAGCCGCTCGGCCGGCGTCAGCGACAACATCCAGCGGACTAGCGTCAGATCGACGCCGTCCGGGCTGTATGCCGGTTCAGCCGGCGCGCATTGTTGATCTAGTTCCAAGGCTCGCTGCAAACTACAATACCAAACCCGTGAGCTGAAGAAAACTCTCTCCGCACCTCGCGGTGCGGTTCGGGCTGCCACCCAAGTCAGCCACTGGTACAATTGGCTTACGACAGCCCCACGGAGAGCTTGTGTGAATTACTGGCTTGACCTGTTCACCGGCACGACCTGGGAGGAGTTTCGGAAGGCCGGGGCGAACATCAGCGGCTTTCGCGAGCGAATGCGAAAGAGCGAACGACGTGTGAAGCCGGGTGACGTGTTCCTGTGCTACCTGACCGGCGTCATGCGCTGGGTCGGCGCCCTGGAAGTCGTTGGGCCGACCAGGGACGCGAGTCCCATTTGGGAGTCGGACGCCTTTCCGGTGCGGTTCGCGGTGAAGCCGCTCGTCATGCTCGACCCTGCGTGCGGCGTTCCAATGGAACGGTTCGAAGGCAGGCTCGATTTCTACTGTGGGCCAGAGCAGAGAGGCGGATTCAAGGCCTTTTTGCGAATGAGTCCGAATCTCTTCAAGCGTGATGGCGACGGCATGGTCATCCTGGAGGCTCTTCGCGAGGCCGAACGTAACCCGGTGGCCACGCCGATCGACCCGCGCAAGCTAGCGCGAAAGCCGAGCTATTTCAACGTGGAGTTCCGCAAGGGGAAAGTGGCAATACCCACGGTCGTCAGCGTGCCCGAGCAAGACGATGATGAGCCAGCGGCTGCCGACTCGAAGCCGTCGAGTGAACCTGCTACACGCCACACGGAAATCCAGTATCACCTGCTAAGACTCGGCGCGGAACTGGGACTCGATGTCTGGGTAGCTCGCAACGATCGCGGCAGGAGCTACAACGGCGAAATCCTCGGCGCGATGGCAAACATGCTCGACGAATTGCCGACACAATTCAACGAACCGAACGATCGAACTGATCGACGTCCTCTGGCTCAAGGGCAACACCATCCTGGCGGCATTCGAGATTGAGGCGACGACGTCGATTTACTCTGGCCTGCTCCGAATGAGCGACCTCCTTGCACTGCAGCCGAACCTCGATCTCGCTCTGTACCTCGTTGCACCTGACGAGCGACGAGCAAAGGTGCGACAGGAGATTGCGCGGCCCACGTTGGCCTACCGGGAAAAGCCACTGCCGAGGGTCTGCGGATTCGTGGGATTCGGCAAGCTGATGGAGAAGGTTGACGGCATCAGGCGGCTCGGTCTCACAGGATCTCTAAAGCCCGAGTTCCTGAAGGCGGCCGCAGAGTACTTTGGCGATTCCGACGCCGACGAGTAAGCAACTCGTCGTTCCCAAATCGTGCCCTTAACGGCAATAGGCTACCAGATCGTTTGCACCTGCGAGGCGCGTATCTTTCCGTCGCGACTGATCAGCGGCACACCAAGAGCCACCGCTGTGGCGCTGACAATTCTATCCGGAAGATCCGGAACCTCCTTGCGGCTCACGAACTCAAGGGCGTCGGCGACCCTTCGGTCTAGCGGGGCCAACAGACACGGGGTCGCAGGGTCATCTAACGCCCCGATCAATAGATCGCGCGCCGTCGCCGGCAAACGGCCCTTCTCGACCAAGTAGGTCAGTTCCACGAGGCAGATCGATGGGACGTGAATGAATTCCCCGGCGGCTGTAGCGGAATCGAGAACATCGGCCGCCCTTGCCGATAGGCGAGGGTCCGCCGACAGATACCAGACGATGGCGTGGGTATCGACCGCGACGGCAGGCATTAAACGTCATCCCTCGGGAACTTGCGCCACATATCGCGTTGGTTCTCCTCGATCTCGCTCGCGGAGAGCGAAATGCCCAAACCTGCCCAGAGGCCCTTCACGCTCTTGAATGGCCGCCTCTTGTCCGTTTCGGCGCGGAGGCGGGCCGCATGACTCAGGATCTCTTGTTGCTTCTCGGCCGGCAAGGCCCGGACCGCTTCCAGAATCGCCTGTTCGAGAGACATGAGAAACCTCCCCTTCATTATCCGCCACCCGCGCTGGAATGGAAAAAAGCGGATCTCCACTCTGTAACGAGACCTCTCTATGATTGACGCTGTCCCAGCCAAGGTTTTTGGCGCCATTGGGGCAAGCCGCTGGTCACCCCTCAGATCTATCCCAGCGCTCGGAACGCCTCGATGTCGCTCTTCAAAAGGTCATTCACCAGCCGTTCCAGCGGAATTCCTTTGTCGGCGGCCCTTTCAATCAGAAACGCCTGCACCTCCTGCTCCAGGTACACCGGGATGTGGAACACGGCATCGGCCCCGGCATAGTGCTTTCCCCGCTCAGCTCGACTGAAATCGTATTCCGTCTTCATATCGTCATCTAGGTCGTCGTTCATAGGAACTCCTCATAAACCGCCTTTTCGGCTGCACTCGCCTTCCGCGCGGAAACGATGCGCACATCGCATTCGCGGCGTCCACCTCCATCCAAGTATGCACGACTCCTAGCAGCCCGCCGTTCGAGGCTAGCATCGGAGCAGCAATCCTTTGTCACAGTTAGCGCCCATTGACAAAGTATATACGTTGCGATACAAATTGGTTGTGCCCGGCGAATTCGAGTTCGATTGGGACCACGAAAACACGAAACATTTGGCGGCCCACAAAGTAACGCCCGCCGAGTTCGAGCAAGTGCTGAATAACGATCCGCTGGACGTGGATTGCGAATTCATCGACAACGAAGAGCGATACCGGTCTGTTGGTCTCACGAGCAGAGGCCGCTTATTGTCGGTGGCGTGGACGATTCGCAATTGCAAAGTGCGCGCCGTGACCGCGTTTCCAGCCACAGTCCCGGACAGAAAGGCCTTTCTGGAGCAAACCCGATGAACAAGCAAAAAGAACGCGGTGTACCGGCCTTCGCCACCGAGGCCGAAGAAGCCCAATGGTGGTACAAGAACCGGAATGTGCATGGCAAACAGCTTCTGGCAGCAGTGAGGGCCGGCGAGGCGAAGATTCTCACCAAGGACGAGTTGCGTCGGCGGATTGCTGCCTCCAAGAAGACGCCCGCGCCGGTAGTGGCGCTGCGGATTCCCGCCGCGGATCTGGCCTTGGCCCGAAAGCAGGCGGAGCAGAAGGGCCTGCCTTACCAGACCTACATCAAATCCCTGCTCCACGAAACACTAGCCGCACGCGAAAAGCAGAGGGCCGGGTAGGCTAGAATAGTAGCAGCGGATCTCCACTCTGTAACGAGACCTCTCTATGATTGACGCTATCCTGGCCAAGGTTTTTGGCACCAAAAACAAGCGCGAAATCAAGGCCATTCAGCCCATCATCGCCGCCATCAACGACCTGGAGCCGCACATCCAGCAGCTCTCCGATATCGACTTGGCCGCCAAGACCATCGAGTTCAAGGAAAAGTTGGCCCAGGGCGCGCCGCTCGACGACCTGCTCATCGAAGCCTTCGCCGTGGTGCGCGAAGCCGGCCTGCGTTTCCTCAACATGCGTCACTTCGACGTGCAGTTGATCGGCGGCATCGTGCTGCACCGCGGCAAAATTGCCGAAATGCGAACCGGTGAAGGCAAGACGCTGGTCGCTACCCTGCCCGCTTACCTGAACGCGCTCGTAGGCAAGGGCGTCCACATCGTCACCGTCAACGATTACCTGGCCCACCGCGACGCCGATTGGATGGGCAAGATCCACCGCGCCCTCGGCCTGAGAGTTGGCGTCATCGTCCACGACCTCGACGACCGCGAACGCCAGGACAGCTACAACGCCGACATCACCTACGGCACCAACAACGAGTTCGGCTTCGACTATCTGCGCGACAACATGAAGTTCCGCCTGGAAGACTGCACCCAGCGCGGCCATCACTACGCCATCGTCGACGAAGTGGACTCCATCCTGATCGACGAAGCCCGCACCCCGCTTATCATTTCCGGTCCCAGCGAGGAATCCACCGACAAGTATTTCAAGGTCAACCGGATCATCCCCAAGCTCATGCGCGGGGAAGAAATCGAAGGCAAGGAGCCCGGCGAGAAATATACCACCGGTGATTACACGGTCGACGAGAAGCACCGCAGCGCAGCCCTCACCGAGGAAGGTTTCGACAAGGCCGCCCGGCTGCTCGGCCTGCCCAATATCTACGACATCGCCACCATCGAGTGGAAGCATCACGTGGAGCAGGGCGTCAAAGCGCACGCCCTGTATCAGAAAGACCGCGACTACGTAGTCAAGCGCAACGACGCCACCAATCAGGACGAAGTCATCATCGTGGACGAATTCACCGGCCGCCTGATGCCCGGCCGCCGCTGGAGCGATGGCCTGCACCAGGCCGTGGAAGCCAAGGAAGGCGTCAAGATCGAGCGCGAGAATCAAACCCTCGCCACCATTACCTTCCAGAATTATTTCCGCATGTACAAGAAGCTGTCCGGTATGACTGGTACGGCGGAAACGGAAGCGGCCGAATTTCAGAAGATCTACAACCTCGACGTTACCGTGATTCCCACCAACCGGGACATGGTCCGCAAAGAATTCCCGGACATGGTCTACCGCACCGAGGAGGAGAAGTTCCGCAACGCCGCCAAGGAGATCAAGGAGCTTCAGGAAAAAGGTCAGCCGGTGCTGGTGGGCACCGTCTCGGTGGAGAAATCCGAGCGGCTTTCCGCGCTGCTCAAGCGCATAGGCGTGAAGCACGAAGTCCTGAACGCCAAGAATCACGAGCGCGAAGCTCCCATCGTGGCGCAGGCCGGCCGCAAGGGCGTGATCACAGTTTCCACCAACATGGCCGGCCGCGGCACCGATATTTTGCTGGGCGGAAACCCGGAATTCATGGCGCGCGAAGCGGCCCGGAAACAGGCCCTCGACCCCGACAAGATGCCCAAACAGGAGTGGGTCGCGCTGCTCGCCCGCTTCAAAGAACAAACCGACCGCGAGCACGATGAAGTCACCGCCCTGGGCGGCCTGCACATCCTGGGCACCGAGCGGCACGACTCGCGGCGCATCGACAACCAGTTGCGGGGCCGCGCGGGCCGCCAGGGAGATCCCGGCAGTTCCCGCTTCTATCTTTCCCTGCAGGACGATCTGATGCGCATCTTCGGCGGCGAGCGCATGCAGCGCCTGATGCTGCGCCTGGGCATGGAAGAGGATGTGCCCATCGAGTCGAAGCTCATCACCAAGCGCATTCAGAAGGCGCAGGAAGCCGTGGAGGCGCAGAACTTCGAAGCCCGCAAACACCTGCTCGAATAC
The DNA here is from genome assembly GCA_003166475.1 of Bryobacterales bacterium. GTDB lineage: Bacteria > Acidobacteriota > Terriglobia > Bryobacterales > Bryobacteraceae > Bog-159. The sequence continues at coordinate 12,507 of PMVV01000297.1, forward strand.
GACGACGTCAACAACAAGCAGCGGCAGGCGATCTATAAGCGGCGGCGGGAATTGCTGGAAGGCTCGGACCAGAAGGAGCGGATTATGGAGATGGTCCGCGGCCTGGTGGAGCAGTACCTCGACATGCGCTGTACGGAGAACACCCATCCGGATACCTGGGATCTGGCCGGCCTAAAAACCGATGTCTTGAGCCAGTTCGGGTGCAAGATCGAAACCGCGCAATTCGCCAGCATGAACCGCAAGGAGATCGAAGACGCTATCGCCGAGCGGCTGGCACAGAAGTACCAGGAGAAGGAGGACCTGGTCGGGCCGGACACCATGCGGCAGACCGAGCGCATCATTATGCTGCAGGTGATCGACGACCAGTGGAAAGACCACTTGCTCTCGATGGACACCCTGAAAGAAGGCATCCATCTGCGCGGCTACGGACAGAAAGACCCGCTGGTGGAATACAAGAAGGAGTCCTGGATCCTGTTTCAGGACATGATGGACCGCATCGAAGACGAGACGCTGCGCTATCTGTTCTTCCTGCAGGTGTCGCGCGGCGACGATGCGGGGATCAGCGGCCGGCCCGCGCCGGTGCTGCCGTTCCCCATGGATGAAGACGGAGACGAAGAGGAAGAAGAAGGCGGCGAAGAAGCGCAGCACGCAACTGTCGCCGAACAGCAAAAGCGCGCCGCGCAATCCGCCGTTCAGGACATGACCAAGAGGCTCCAGCGCGATAAGGATAAGGAACTCGCGGAGTTGCAATTCGTCGGCGGCGACGGCTCTGCCGTAGCCAAGAAGCAGGTCATCAACACCGATAAAGTCGGCCGCAACGATCCATGCCCCTGCGGCAGCGGAAAGAAATACAAGAAATGTCACGGAGCATAAAAAGTGGGGCAGGCTCTCAGCCTGCGGCGGCCTCTCAGGCCGCCTCTCGTCTCGCCGCGGCTGCTATAATCCTGCTCCTCCCCTCCCTGGCCAGCGCGGCCATCTGGCCGGACGCCCTTGGCCCTTTCCACCGTGTTTCAGCGAAGGCTGTCGCAGTCCAGGCCGACCAAGCCATCTTTGACGAGTACGGTTTTCGCGAAGCGGAGACCGCGCAATATGAAGGCGATGGCCAAAAGTTCACCGCCACGGCTTGGCGCTTCCAGGACACCACCGGCGCACTGGGGGCGTTCGAGTGGCTGCGCCCGGCGGATTCCAAACCGTCGGCGCTTGCTAAACTGGCCGCCGAAACCTCTACGGGCGCAATCCTGACCCATCTCAACTACCTGTTGCGATTCGAAGGCTACCATCCGGCGGCGCCCATTCTGACCACCTTCGTCGAGGGCCTCAAGCAGGTGGACAACTCCGCTCTACCCGCCCTGATCGACTATCTCCCGTCCCAGGACCTCGTGCCCAATTCCGAGCGTTACGTGGAGGGTCCGGCGGCCCTGCAGAAGTTCGATCCGGGGATTCCCCCCTCCACGGCGGCTTTCCATCTCTCCGCCGAGGCGCAGGTCGGCTCTTTTCGCGGGTCCCCTGGGCCCGGCGGCGATCTGAAACTGGCCATTTTCAGCTATCCGACGCCCCAAATCGCCCGCCAGCAGACCGGGCAGTTCCAGCAGATCGCCGGCGCGATGGTCAAGCGCAGCGGCCCGCTGGTGGCCGTAATTCTGTCGCCGCCCAGTCCCGATGCGGCCGAGCGCCTATTATCTCTAGTACGCTACCATGCCGACATCACGCTCGACGAACGCGTCTCCACCCGCCGCGACAATATCGGCAATCTGGTCATCAACGCCTTTGTTTTGATTGGTATACTGCTGTGCTTCTCGCTCGTCGGCGGGTTGGCTTTCGGCAGCGTGCGGGCCTTTTTACGGCGTGGCGGCCGTGGCGAAGCGGCCGATGCCATGATCGTGCTGCACCTGCAGGACCGCTGACCATCCGTCTCCCAAACCGATAAAGTGCCCTATTCCAGGACCTTAGAGGAAAATCAACAGGTCAAAACCCTCCGTTTTTCCGTTTCCGGGCACTCCCTGTGGAAATGTGGAAATCCTGTAAATATCTCATCTGCCGCTAATTACGAGCCAGAATTTTCAGTTGGATTTTTTCTTGACTTCGAGCGCTGGGAACCATAAGATCCAACTACCAAAGGTTTTTGGCGGAGTTGCGATTCCGTCGAAACTGATTCTCCCATCGAACATCCCCCTGGTAGAACGGGGGAAAGGATGCTCACCCTTCGGGGTGAGCATTTCTATTTGTGGGGCCAAAACTCGCGCCCATCGAGCGGTCTAGCGACCGGCGACGGCAACTAACTCACGGGGTCCGGAATCGGCTAGACTAAAGGCATATGGAACAGAGACTTCAAGCCGTGTACAAGGGTGGCGCTCTACAGCCTCTGGAGAACGTGCAGCTTGAAGAGAGCCAGCAAGTGACCGTGACCATCGGCGATCCAGCCATCGCCAGCCAGGACCTCGCGGGATACTTCACGCCGGAAGAATGGGCGGAAGCTGTCCATGACGATATTAGCCTGGATGAGGTCAGACGGGCGCTCTCCACAATCTCCGGTTCCCTTTCAGAGGCCGTGATCGCCCTCCGGCAAGAGCGCTGAGTTGCCAAACTACTTTCTCGACACGAGCGCACTGGCGAAGCGGTACCACAAGGAAAATGGATCCGAGTACATGGACCGCATCCTTGAGCAGCCGGGCTCTCGATCCCCGATCTCCAACCTGTCGATTCTGGAGCTGGAGTCCGTTCTCGCCATCAAGATGAGAACGGGAGAGATCAATCCGGAGTCCGTGGAAACCGCCCGTCGGCGCTTCAGGGCCGATCTTGCGCAGCAGCGCCTCCTGGTCGCCCCGTCAGTGAATGAGGGCCGTTTCCGGACCGCCAGGAGACTCCTGGTGCGATACGGAGCGGCGGAAGGCCTCCGAACGCTCGACGCATTGCAAATTGGCGGTGGCCCTTGACCTCCGGCAGATGGGACGGCATTACAGTCCTTATCGCGGCCGACCAAAGACTGTGCCGAGCCGCCTCGTTGGCTGGCTGTTCGACCGTAAATCCCGAGCAATCAAGCTCAATCCTGGTTTGAGGACCTCACTCGGCGGCAACAGCGCTAAACTAAGACCTGATGCACCCGCCCATCCCCCGGAAGCCTGAAGGCGACGCCACCTGGCGTACCCGTCTGGCTTCTCTGCGGAACATCCGGCCGCTGCTGGGGATGGTTTGGGATACCAGCCCGGCCCTGGTATCCATCACCACCGCTCTGCGCCTTGTACGGGCGCTGCTGCCGCTGGCCATGCTGTGGGTCTCCAAGCTGATCCTGGATAGCGTGGTGGCCTGGATTAAGCGCGGAAACGGCGACTCCGCCGGCCTTTGGAAGCTGGTGGCCCTGGAATTGGGACTGGCAGTCCTCAGCGACCTGCTGGCGCGGGCTAATTCTCTGGCCGACAGCCTGCTCGGCGACCGTTTCACCAACCGCATCAGCGTGCGGCTCATCGAACACGCCACACAACTGGATCTGGCCTCGTTTGAAGATCCAGTCTTCTACGACAAGCTGGAACGCGCCCGCCGCCAAACTACGGGACGGATTGGCCTTTTGGCAGCAGTCCTTAACGTGGCCCAGGACACGCTCAGCCTGATTTCGCTCTCCGCCGGCCTGATCGTCTTCTCGCCCTGGCTCATGGTCCTGCTGGTTGCCGCCGTGATCCCCGCGTTTCTGGGAGAAACCCATTTCACCACCCTTGCCTATTCGGTCCTCTATCGTTGGACGCCGCAGCGGCGGCTGCTCGATTACCTCCGCATGCTGGGTGCCTCCAGCCAGAGCGCCAAAGAAGTTAAGATCTTCGGGCTGGGCGACCACCTAGCTCAACGATATAGTGAGGTTTCCGACCGTATCTATGAGGATAATAAGAAGGTTGCCGTCAAGCGCGCCAGCGTCGGCTTCCTCCTCAACCTGATCTCCACGAGCGGCTATTACGGCGCTTATGCGGTGGTCTTGATCCGCACCCTGGCGGGCGCGATCTCGATAGGGATGTTTACTTTCCTTACCGGCGCGTTCTCCCGCTCGCGCATGTACATCGAGAAGATTCTGCAGAGTTTCACCGACATCTCCGACCAGGCTCTTTACTTGAAAGACCTGTTCGAATTCTTCGAAATGGAACCCTCCATCCGCAGCCTTCCCGGCGCACTGCCCGCACCTCGGCCCATTCGCGGCGGATTCGAGTTCCGCAACGTCGGCTTTGCCTATCCGGGCTCCTCCACGATGGTCGTTGAGAACATTAACTTCCGGCTGGAAGCCCAAGAAAAAATTGCTCTTATCGGTGAGAACGGCACCGGAAAAACCACCCTGGTCAAACTCCTTGCCCGGCTTTACGATCCCACCGCCGGTCAGATCCTCCTGGACGGCGTGGATCTCCGCGAATACGACGTCGAAGATTTGCGAAAAGAGATCGGCGTAATCTTCCAGGACTACATGCGCTATGAGCTGCTCGCCAAAGAAAACATTGGCTTTGGCAAGATCGAGGACCTCGCCGACCACGCCCGCATCGAACTGGCCGCCCAAAAGAGCATGGCGTTCCAGGTCATCGGAAAACTGCCCAACGGCTACGACCAGATGATCGGCCGCAGGTTCGAGGGCGGTGTGGACCTCTCCGGCGGCGAATGGCAGAAGTTCGCCCTCGCCCGGGCCTACATGCGCGACGCGCAACTGCTAATCTTGGATGAGCCCACCGCCACCCTGGACGCCCGCGCCGAGTATGAGGTCTTCCGGCGCTTCGCCGAATTAACTAAAGGGAGAATGGCGGTGCTGATTTCCCACAGATTCTCTACCGTCCGTATGGCGGATCGTATCCTGGTCCTCCAAAACGGCCGGATCCGCGAACAGGGCACGCACAAGCACCTGGTGGCGCTGGGCGGGCAATACGCGGAGTTGTTCGAGTTGCAAGCGGCCGGATACAGGTAGCACAGGCTTCAGCCTGTGTTCGGGCGCCTGAAAGAAGATAAATGACAGAAAACAAACTGCAAGTAATCCCCCTAGGCGGATTGGGCGAGTTCGGAATGAACATGACCGCCCTGCGCTACGCCGATGAAATCATCGTGATCGACTCCGGGATGATGTTCCCGGAGGACGAACTGCTGGGCGTGGACTTGGTCATGCCCGATCTCACTTTCCTGAAGGAGAACCATTCGCAGGTCAAAGCCCTGATCCTCACTCATGGCCATGAAGACCACATCGGCGCGGTTCCTTATTTCCTGACCGAGATCCGCGTGCCGGTCTACGGGACAGCCTTCACCCTGGCCCTGGTAGAGCGGCGGCTGGAAGAATACGAGCTTGAAGAAGAACCCGAGCTGAACATCATCAAGCCCAAGCAAATACTGGAGATCGGCCCATTCAAGATCGAGTGCATCCACGTTACGCACTCCATCGTCAGCGCGCTTGCGCTGGCCATCACCACGCCGCTGGGAGTGATCATCCACACCGGCGATTTCAAAGTCGACCCCACCCCTACCGACAACGAGCTGTTCGATCTGCACACGCTGGCCGACTACGGCAAGCGCGGCGTGCTGCTGCTGCTTTCCGACTCGACCAATGCCGACCGGCCGGGCTACACCGAATCCGAGCGCGCCGTCCAGCCGCGCATGGAAGACATTTTCAGCCGCGCCCAGCGCCGCCTGATGATCTCCTGTTTCAGCTCTTCCATCCACAGAATCCAACTGGTGTTGGATCTGTCGGCGCAGTTCGGCCGCAAGGTGGCCATTGTCGGACGGAGTATGACATCCGTCAGCGAGATTGCCCACTCCCTGGGGCTGCTCGAGATTCCCGACGGCGTCCTCATACGTCCCCAGGAAGCCATGGGTCTCGCCCCCGACAAAGTCACCGTGCTCATCTCGGGCACGCAAGGCGAGCCCATGTCGGCCCTTTCGCGCGTGGCCGTGGATAACCACAAGCACATCTCGGTGGAAGAAGGCGACACTGTCGTGCTCAGCGCGCGCATCATCCCGGGCAACGAAAAGGGCATCTTCCGCATGATCGACCACATGGCGCGCCGCGGCGCCGACGTGCTGTACGGTCACATGAATCCGCCGGTGCATGTTTCCGGACATGCCAGCATGGAAGAAATGAAGCTGGTCCTGAATCTGGTGCGTCCGCGCTACTTCATGCCCATCCACGGCGAGTTCCGCCAACTCACCAAGCACGCCCGCCTGGCCGAGCATCTGCGCGCCTCGGGCCTGGAAGATACCTTCGTCATGGAATCCGGCGACGTGCTGGAAATCGACCACCACGGCGCGCGCCGTGCCGGCAAGGTGACCGTGGGACGGGTGTGCATCGATTCCGGCTCGGTGGACGACGTGGTGGAGGAAATGGTGATCCGCGACCGCAGACATCTGTCCGAAGACGGCATCGTGCTGCCCATCATCGCCATCAACCGCCAGACCGGGCGAATGGAGAGCCTGCCCGAGATCGTCAGCCGCGGCTTTGCGCTGGCTGAAGAAGGATCGGACTTCATGCAGGCCGCCCGCCAGGTGGTGGCGAAAACGCTGGAAGCCTCCAACCGCGAGGAGAAGACCGACTGGGGCGTGATTAAAGAGAAGATCCGCGCCGATCTGAAGCGGTATATCGTGAAGGAGACTTCGCGGCGCCCGCTGATTATGCCGGTCATCCTGGAGGTGTAGGGCAAGACATTCTCCGCCTACCGAGTCTCGGAGCGGTGGCGCGATGCTATGATACGTCCATAGACCGCATGGAGCTCGGCGACATCACGCGGCTTCTAGATGAGTTTAGCCGCCTCCCGCAGTTGACGCGGGTTGAGCCGACCATCCTGGAGATTGCAGGCTACCCGCATTACGAGAACGTCGCGAGCAACATCCTCGCTTTCTTCTTAGATCCGAAGAAGGGACATGGGCTTGGGCGAATCGTTCTTGAATCGTTGCTCGCAGCAGCAGGTTGGCCCAACAACGCAGAATCCGACTTAACTGGCCAATCTTCG
>PMVV01000365.1 GCA_003166475.1 Bryobacterales bacterium
TGGCACAGGTCTTTTTCCAAGCCCTCGGGCAACTCGGCGGCTAGCTTGCGGAAGTGGTCGCGCGTGCGGCATTCCATCTCCAGCGCGGATTGGTAAAGGCGCAGGATGCTGGATTCGTCCGACACCGCCAGGTCGCGGAAGAGCCAGCTCGAGAGAAGCTTTTCGGCGTCGGGCGACATCTCGGTGACAGAGGCGTCCAGGTGGGCATGATACTTTTCGCTCAGCTCATGCAGGTGGTCCAGTTCGGCCTCGTAGAGGCGTTCCAGCACCAAGCGGTGCTGCGGCTCGGTGGCCCGTTCGCGCGCCAGTTTGTAAAAGTAGAACGCGTTCAGCTCGAACTGCACGGCATCGCGGATCGCGTGCAACCGCATCGGGTCTCCCAATTCGCGGCTCTCCACCACGGCCAGATCGCCGCCGCACAGGAAGCACTTGCCATAGGGCAGGGCGAATCCAGTCGAAAGCTTGTGGCACTGCTGGCATTTCCAGGTGTAGCGGACCTGCGCGCAGCAGATCTCATCCTGGTCCAATACGCGATGACACTTGGGACAGGCAGATGGCATTATACGACCCCCATATATTCCAGCATGCCGTGGGCGGCGCGGCGTCCTGCGCCCATGGCCAAAATGACAGTTGCGGCCCCGGTCACGATATCGCCGCCCGCAAATACGCCCGGCAACGAGGTCATGCCGGTGCCCTCGGCTGTTTCGATGTAGCCCCACTTGTTGGTGCTCAGGCCCGGCGTGGTCTGCGCGATGATGGGGTTCGCGGTGGTGCCCAAGGCGTAGATCACGGTATCCACATCGAGCTCGAACTCAGTGCCTGGTTTGGGAACGGGCCGGCGGCGCCCGGAGGAATCCGGCTCGCCCAAATCCATCTCCTGGCAGCGCAGGCCGGTGACCCAGCCCGCGGAGTTGCCGAGGATGGCGACCGGGTTAGTCAGCCAGCGGAACTGGATCCCTTCCTGAATGGCGTGCTCCAGTTCCTCGACGCGCGCGGGGGATTCGCGGCGCGAGCGCCGGTAGACGATGGACACCTGCTCGGCGCCCATGCGCAGCGACACGCGCGCGGAATCCATGGCGGTGTTGCCCGCGCCGATCACGGCCACACGGCGGCCCATGCCCACAGGCGTGTCGTAGATGGGCTGCTGGTAGCCGCGCATCAGGTTCACGCGGGTGAGGAATTCGTTGGCCGAGAAGACTCCGTTGAACGCCTCGCCGGGGATGCCCATGAACTTAGGCGATCCGGCGCCGGTGCCGATGAAGACCGAATCGTAGCCCATGTCCGTAAGCAATTGCGGGATGGTGAAGAGCTTGCCGATGATGGTGTCGAGCCGGATCTCCACGCCGAGTTTGCGCAGGTTGTCGATCTCGGTATCGATGATCACGTCGGGCAGGCGGAACTCCGGGATGCCGTATTTGAGCACGCCTCCGGCGACGTGCAACGCCTCGAAGATGGTGACGGCCACACCGGCTTTGGCGAGGTCGCCCGCGCAAGCCAGACCCGAAGGACCCGAGCCGACGATGGCGGCGCGCTTGCCGGCGCGGCCCGCGGCTTCAGCCGGCTCATCCCAACCGCGCCCCATGGCGGCGTCCGCGACAAAACGCTCCAGCCGGCCGATAGCCACCGCCGGATACTTGACGCCGACCACGCACGCCACTTCGCATTGCGATTCCTGCGGGCACACGCGGCCGCACACGGCGGGCAGCGTATTGGCGCTCTTGAGGATGCGATAGGACTCGCGGATATCGCGGCGCGCGAGGGCGGAGATGAATCCGGGGATATCGATGGCCACGGGGCAGCCTGGAATGCAGCGCGGCTTCTTGCAGCGCAGGCAACGGTCGGCTTCGGCCAGTGCGGCTTCAAGGTCCAGGCCCAGGTTGACCTCTTTGAAATTGTGGGCGCGTTCCTGGGCGGGCTGTTCGGCCATGTGGGAGCGCACCGGGGAGATGGTGCGGATGTTTTTGGGCAGGCGCGGGCCGGGCGGCTCCGGCTCGGCGGCGGGCAGTTCGGGCAGGGGGCAGGGCACGACTGCGGCCGCATTCGCGCCGTTGGAGCCGCGCGGGCTCATGGCGGCCATGCGGGCGCTCTCGCCGCGGAAGCGCTCCAGCGCCTGCTTCTCCTCGCGCTCGAAACGCTTCTGCCGCAGGGCCAACTCTTCGAAATTCACCAAGTGGCCGTCGAAATCGGCGCCATCCACGCAGGCGAATTTCATGGCGCCGCCCACGGTTACGCGGCAGGAACCGCACATGCCGGTGCCATCCACCATGATGGAATTCAGACTGACGATGGTGGGGATGCCCAGCGGGCGGGTGACCTCGCAGCAGGCGCGCATCATGGGGATCGGCCCGATGGCTACTACTTCGCAGGCGTCCTTTTCCTGGGCGAGGATATCGGCGAGGGCCGCGGTGACGAATCCTTTGCGGCCATAGCTGCCGTCATCGGTGGTGATTTCCAGGCGGTCGCTGAAGGCGCGGAAAGGCTCCTCCCAGAAGACCAGGTCGCGCGTGCGGAAACCGATGATGGAGACGGTGCGATTGCCGAGTTGCTTGTATTGGCGAAGCTGCGGAAAAACGGGGGCCACGCCGAGGCCGCCGCCGACCAGGACGACGGTGCCGTCGTGTTTGCGGATGTCGCTAGGCAGGCCGAGTGGGCCGATGAAGTCCAGCAGGTAGTCGCCCTGGGCGAGGCCCATCATCTCGTGGGTGGTTTTGCCGACCGCCTGGATGACGACCGTGACCGTGCCGCGGGCGGCATCGAAATCGGCGACCGTGAGGGGGATGCGCTCGCCGTGCTCGTCGATGCGGGCCATGATGAAATGGCCGGGGCGCGCGGCGCGTGCTACATCGGGCGCACCTACTTCCCACAGAAATGTTGTGGGGCCGAACTGCTCTCGGCGGACAATCGGATACATCCAGTGGACCCCTCCTTTCCCGGAAAGCGTATGATATCAGATTTTCGGAGGTTGTGGTATTGTTCTACAGGTGGCTATTAGCTTTCAGCTTTCAGCTTTCAGCGTCTCGGCACCGCGCTTTGTGGGCAAAGCGGGATTTGTTCAAGATTGTTCATCGTTGGGCATTGTTGTGCACGGATTGGGAGGGAGAGAAAAACTGCCGAGCAATGCCAATTTTGAAAATGCGCAAAGGATTTGGTTTGGTTTGTTGAGGTTGCGGGGTTTAGTTCGTGTTTCGGTTTGCATGTGGGCGGGCTGGTTCGCGGCGCGAGTTGAGTTTTCAAAGATCCAGGGAAGTGCCGGCAGAATACCTTGTGGCTAGTGGCGCGGCCTTTTGCCGATATCAGCGTAGCACGAGGTTTTCGGGAAGCTGAGGGGAGCGACGGAGCTTTCCGATTGTTTTCAGTGGGTTAGGGATGACCTGAGTTGAGTGAATGGTCACCGCCTGCGGCACTGGCAGGCGGCCTGAGAGGCCGCCGCAGGCCGGGGGCCTGCCCCACTTAGATGCGGCCGAATTTGGCTACGGCTTCCTTGATCGAGCGGAACTTTTCGATGAAGGGGACCATGGTGTGCTCGGTGTTGTCCAGTTCCTGCGCCTTCTTCAGGATTTCGGCGGCGTGGGCGCGCGGGACCACGGCGACGCCGTCCTCATCGGCCACCACGATGTCGTTGGGATTCACGCGCGCGCCTGCGCAGGTGACCGGGATGTTGGCGCCCGCGAAGCGGTAATGATTGATGGAGGTGGAGGGCACGATGCCGCGGCTGAACACCGGAAACTGCAGGCGTTTGATCTGCGGCAGGTCGCGCACGGAGGCGTCCACCACGGCTCCGGCGAGGCCGCGGTATTTCATGGCGGTGGACATGAGGCCGCCGATGCCCGCGATATCCAGGCCGTCTTCGAGCACGATGACGTAGACCGAGCCGGGGGGCGCGGCATCGATGGCGTCGAGCATGCCCTGGGAGGCGGCGGAGCCTTCGTGGTGCTCCTCCTTCTTGAGCAGCACGGTGACGGCGGGGCCGGCAAATTTGGCGGTGGAGATGGGCCGCATGTCGTGCGACATGTAGATGCGCTGGCCGTAGAGCTGTTCGGCGGCGTCGGCCACGGAGGCGACCTCGACGAGGCGGAGGCCTTCGACCAGCGGGTCGGCGGCGGGTTGGGCGGCGAGCCATCCGGCGGCACAGAGCGCCAGCACGGCGGCGGGGAGGAGCAGCAGGCGGAGTTTCATGGCTGAAACGTAGCACGTTTCGGTGGGCGGGCCGGCGTGGTAAAGTGGATATGTCTTCCTTTTTGTCCAGCACGTCCCTATCGTCTAGCCCGGCCTAGGACATCGCCCTTTCACGGCGGTAACGGGGGTTCGAATCCCCCTGGGGACGCCATGCCTTTCCTGCATTCAGCACTTCTGAGATATCACCCTCTGTATGAAATGATCACCGAGAGGATCGTGGATCAAGGAATTCATGGGTCCGATGAAGATCGCACGGGAATATTGTGCGCAACGCACAGGACGCCGCGCGCCGGGACACACCGGCACCGCGGGAGATGTCACCAGTGCCCCTGAGTCAGATGTGCGAGCAAATCTCAAAGGGGCTCTTTATCCGAACGGGACAGTAGAGGCCGATTCGTAAGCTGCGGGACGATCGAGTTCGCGCGACTTCTCGGAAGGCGGCCTCGGCATGAAACTGCCGGGCCGATTCGGAGCACCATCGACCACCACCCTGGTATTCTTAGATTGTTATGGCACGCTCAACCGGAAAGGCAAAGACCGACGTGTCGTCCGACCGGAAGCCGGCCGGCGCGTCTCGAAAAATGCCACGCATCGCGCGAGTCGCGCAGCGCCTGGGTCGGATGATACCCGATGAAGAGTTGAGGCAGCTTCCGAAGGATCTTTCCAGCCAAATCGACCACTACGTTTACGGAACGCCAAAACGGTGAGGCGGGTCTTTGCCGACACGCTTTACTGGCTCGCAGTTTTTCTGCCGGGCGATCGATGGGCCGATGCGGCTCGTTCGGTTGACGTTTCGTAAGCGTTGCCGATCACAACCGAAGAGGTGCTGGCTGAATTTCTTACCGCCGTGTCCGCTCACGGCGATCACACCAGACGCTTGGCTTGCCGGTTGGTACCCGAGATTCTAAACGATCCCGATATCGAGGTGGTTTCACAGTCGCACGAATCGTTCCTCGCCGGCTTGGCACTGTATGAGAGGCGGCCCGACAAGCAATACAGCCTCGTGGATTGCATTTCTATGAACGTCATGCGTCAAAAAGACATTCAGGAGATCCTTACGAACGACCGGCACTTCTCGCAGGAAGGTTTCGTCCGGCTCCTGACCCTGAAAGCCTAAACGCCGGTAACACTCCCGTTAGAACGGCGCTTCGATTTCCTGTTTTCGTTCACCACCGCTCCAGCACGTCACCACAAAACCACCACCGCACGGCGCTATTTCGCCTTTTTCGAAATGCCGGCTGGACGGCCAGGCGTGAAAACACCAGACTAGCCTGTCCGTTCGAATCCCAGGTGCTTAACGGTTTTGGGGAAACCGCTCCCTTACGGTCGCGGCTCAGCAACAGTCGCGTTGATTTCGCAGGGCTTACCGAGCCGCGACCGTCAGGGAGCGGTCTTTGTCAGTCAGGAATCCCCAAACCGGTTAAACACCCTCGAATCCCCCTGGGGGCACCACGCCTTTCCTGCCGCTGCTACGCTACTTGTTCAGCGTTCCGCTGATCAGTTTCGCCTTGTAGCCCGTCGGTTTCACGGGGGCGCCGCCCTGAGTTGCCTGGAAAACGAACGGTACGGAAAGCACCTCGCCTGGCAGGAGCGTGTCGTCGTTCACGGGGGGCAAGAGCGCATCGATGGGGACCACGTAATCGCCCGCTACAGAATAGCAGTACGTTGTGGTTAGGCCGGGGTAGGTGCCGCTCAGCGTGGTAGTGGAACTCGGAAGGCCGAGCAGCACCACCGAGAGCGGGCCGGGGATCGGCGTGACTCCGTTGGTAATGGTCAGCGTCTCGTTCCAAAGGTCGGAGGTTCTCGACTGGCGAGTATAAGGCCCGGGTGTGAGGGTGGCTTCAGCGGAGACGTCGAGCGCGCCGCAGGACTTCACGGCGGGGTTGACCAGCGCAATAGAATCGGGGTAACTGCCCGCGGTGGAAGGTGAGCTTGCGAGCGGCGTGAGCTTGCCGGTGGAGGCGTTGATGGAATACCCGAAGATTTGCCCGCCATAATTGTCGGCCGCGTAGAGAAACTGCCCGGAGCTGGAAATGGCAATGAAGAAGGTGTTGATGCCGGCGGCAAATGGCGACCCCGAAATGGGCGTCAATGCGCCGGTGATCGCATTGATCCTGTAGCCGTACACGTTAGCGTCGTTGTCGGCTGCGTAGAGAAAGTGCCCGGAGGGCGTTATGGCAACAGCCGCTGGAGTGCCACCTGCGACGAACGGAGAGCCGCTGACCGGAGTTAACGCTCCGGTCGCGTTGTTAATACTATAGGCATAGATCCCCGAAGGTCCCTCGGCGGGAACGTAAAGGAATTTCCCGGACGGTGAAACGGCCGAGACAAAGGGGTAATAGCCGGAGGCGTACGGCGATCCCGGCACAGGCGTCAGCGACCCGTCGGCGTTGACGGCGAATGCGGAAACGCTGTAATCCTCGGAGTTGGAAGCGTAGAGGTACTTGCCCGATGGCGTAAACGCAACCCAAAGCGGTTGGCTCCCGGCCGCGAAAGGCGAGCCGGCGATCGGGGTGAGGGCACCCGTGACGCCATCTATGCTGAAGGCGGAGATGTTGTCGTCGAGAGCGTTGGCCGTATACAGGAACTTCCCAGACGGCGAGATGTTTACCCCGTAGGGATATGACCCCGTGGCGAAGGGTGAACCTGCTATTGGCTTGAGGGCACCGTTCGTCCCATTCAGACTGTAGGCCGAAATATTGTTGTCATGGTAGTTCGCGACGTAGACGAATTTGCCGGAAGGCGTGGCCTTCGCGGAAGTGGGATAATTCCCGGCCGGAAACGGCGAACCGGCTACCTCCGTCAACGCTCCTGTGTCCGAATCTACGGTGTACCCGGATACGTTGTTCGAAAGCTCATTGGTAACGTAGGCGAAGGGTTGAGCAACGGCGGCTCCCGTCGCAACGCCGAGGAAGGCGAGCAAACGCGCCGCCCGGGAAGTCGTTAGTGTCATACCTGAACATATAGCGTCCAACGAGGACACGAACAAGTGACATGAAATGACTTGAGATGGAAGGACGCGCTAAAGTATTCAAAGATGGCCGACTTAGCGCCGAAGCCGATCCCGAACGGGAAACGGCTGGATGGCTGGAAGCAGATCGCGGAATATCTGAGCAAGGATGTGCGGACCGTAATCCGATGGGAAAAGGACCGCAACTTGCCCGTTCATAGGATACCGGGCGAGAAGCGGTCGAGCGTTTACGCATGGCCGTCGGAGATCGACTTGTGGTTACACGGCGGAACGAGTATGTTTACCACGACAGCAAGGCACACGTCGGGGTTGGTTTGAGGGGTCGCGCTGGATGAGTTTTTGCGTGCCGGCGGTCAGAGGGGTGTAGCGAGTCCGGGACTAAGAGTGGGCAATCCAAATTCAAGGTGACGGTTCGA
>PMVV01000134.1 GCA_003166475.1 Bryobacterales bacterium
CCCAGGTGCATGTTGAAACAGATAGCGACGACGATGCGCCGGTCCTTGTCGCGAATGCAGCGCCAGCCGGGGATATAGCCGTCCTTCTCATAGGTGCGGCCGGTGGCCACGTACTGCTCGCCCGGTATCTGGAATTTCTCGCGGATGTCGTAGAGGTCGTGGAAGATGGCGTCGTCGTCCGGGATGTCTTCGACGACGGCGTCGGGCAGCACCATACTCATGCCGCTCATGAAGCGGTTCCAATCTTCCTGGCCGTGGAAGTGATCGACCATGAGAAATCCGCCGCGCGCGATGAAGTTGCGAAGCCGCTGGGCTTCGGCGTCGGTGAAGGCCCAGTTGGAGACGCCGACGGCGTAGATCCACGGGTAGTCCCACATGTGGTCGTCATCGATATCGACGACGTTGAGGGGCGAGGGCGAATCGATGCGGGTGAGACGGCGGAGGGCGACGAGGCAATCGTGGTCGGCGCGCGGGAAGTCCTGCGCCCATCCGCCGCCGAATCGGCGATATCCGTAGCCGCCACCATAGCCGGTGTTGTAGCGGAGGCGGCTGAAGAAGAATTCGGAAGCGATAGACAGGTCGGACTGGTCGTAGGCGTGAAGACCTGGGGAGGGCGCTTCGCCGAACCGTTGCCAGCCAGAGAGTTCGAAGGCCATCAACAGCAGGCAGATCACCAGCAGGGGACACGCAATCTTCATGGTCCGTAGCGGCCTTTGTTATCCTGAAGCGTACCACGAACGACCCGCAGGACGAAGGTCCCAACGAATTCTTTTCAATGCCGAGCCCAACCCTCATGGATCGCCGCGATTTTCTCAAACTGGCGGGAGCGGCAGCGGCTACCGAACCATCAGCGGGGCAGCAGACGCCGTTGCCGGGGCCTGTGACGGCGGCGGCTTCGGGCGCCAAAGAAGTTTCAGGAACGGTATTCAACCTCGAGATCGCGCCGGTGACGGTGGAACTTGCGCCCAACCGGATCGTGAGCACGATCGGGTACAACGGCATGTCGCCGGGACCGCTGCTGCGGATGAAGGAAGGCGTGCCGGTAACGGTCAACGTAGTCAACAAGACCGATACGCCCGAGTATGTCCATTTTCACGGGCTGCTGATTCCGGCCGACGTGGACGGTTCCGAAGAGGAAGGTACGCCGCCGGTGCCGCCACATGGCAGTTGCAGCTACAAACTCACGCCGACGCCCATGGGCACGCGCTGGTATCACACCCACGCTATGTCGATGGACGATCTGCACCGGGGGACATACACCGGACAGTTCGGGTTTCTGATCGTGGAAGGCTGGGCCAACTCGGGCAACTACGATCAGGAGCATTACCTAGCGCTGCGCGACTGGGAGCCGTACTTCACCTCGCAGTACATGGATAGCGACGATCTCGACCCCTCCGGCCCGAAGCCGGAGAAGCCTGCGGTGCTGGATACGCGACCGCCGGGGCTCGAAGTGGCGGCCGATCTGTATTCGATCAACGACAAAGCGCTGGGGGCGGGCGAACCGATCCGGGTGCGGGCGGGCGAGCGCATAATGTTCCATCTTCTGAACGCGAGCGCGATCGAGAACCGGCATCTGGCGCTGCCCGGGCATAAGTTCAATATCGTGGCGCTCGATGGCAACCCGGTGCCGCGAAGCGCGGCGGTGGACGTGTTGATGCTGGGGCCGGGCGAGCGCATCGACGCCTGGGTGGCGATGAATCAGCCGGGCGTGTGGGTGATGGGAGCGCCGGAAGATATGGTGCGCGACGGCGGGCTCGGCGTGGTGATCGAGTACGCCAACCAGCGGCGCAGCCCGCAATGGATGCCGCCGCCGCAATCGGGATGGGATTACACGATGTTCGGCAAGGCGGCATCGGGACCGGCGCCGGCGGAGCAACTGGAGATGATTTTCGAGAAGGTGCCGCGCGGGGCCGGGAAGTTCAACCTGTTCACGGTGAACGGCGCGCCTTATCCGCACGACCGGGAGTACGTGTTGAAGCCGGGCGTGCGCTACCGGCTGACGTTCCGCAACCGGACGGACGATTCGCATCCGCTCCACCTGCATCGGCATCAGTTCGAGATCGCGGAGATCTACGGAAAGGCAACGGCGGGCATCATCAAGGATACGGTTGTGGCTCCCTCGTATGGCCGGGTGAGCGTGGACTTCACCGCCGACCAACCAGGGCCGACGCTGTTTCATTGTCATATCCAGCACCATATGGACTACGGGTTCAAGGCGCTGCTGAAGTACGCCTGAGGCGGAACGGGCGGGTATTCGAGGAGCGCTTCGGACACGCGGCTGGACCGGACGGCTGCGATTAAGGTTTGCAAAGAGGCGTTCAGTGAACGGTTTGAGTGGGAGGCTTGGCTCTCTCCGAAACTCAAGTCCCGCCGGCGGGCGGATGGGGATGCGCGTCGCGAGGGAGGCGCCAGCATCCATGACGTGTACGGCGCCGGCCTGTGGATCGCGGACCATTGCGCCAGCATCCAGGAACGTCGCCGCGCGGCCACTTCACCGGGATGCCGACGCGCGGCCTGAACGTCCATGGCGCAGTTGCACCTGGCGATGACTTCCGGATGCCCGAAGTCGGTCGGCGAGGCGCGCGATCGCCCGGCGTTTTCAGCCCGCTCGCCCCGGCACACCGCCGCATCGCCGCGCCAGCAGCCGCCGGGCGCGACGCGGCCGAGGAGCAGCGGCGAGCCGCGCACGACCCCGCAGCCCCGTCCCGCCGCCTGCGGTCCGTCGCCGCGACCGCCG
>PMVV01000384.1 GCA_003166475.1 Bryobacterales bacterium
GTTCGACGACCAGACGGTGCTGGTGCTGAAGGTGAAATGATGGGCAAGTTCCCGTATTGTGGGGCGGCCAATCTTGGCCGCAGCCGCCTTTTAGGCGGCCAGAACCGGCTGAAAGCCGGCTGCGGGCAAGATTGCCCGCCCTCCAACGCGTGGCATGTTGAAAACGAAGTATTGAAGCCACGCGGGATTGTGGATAGAATTGTGGGCGTGAAGGCAACTAGAGCCGGGACTGTCGTTGAGAGTAAGGGGCTGGGATGAGATCGGCGCGTCTGTTCTACTTGCTGCTGATGGTCCCCTCGCTCGGCAGCGCCGGCGGAAGCGGCTATGTGGGGCGCGACGTGTGCGCCGGCTGCCACAAGAACATCGCTATGTCGCACCTGCGCACGAACATGGCGCGGACCTGGCGGGGCGTTGCTCCCGACCAACAAGTTCCGGCGAAGTACGACGAAACGCACCAGGAGGGGCCGGCGCCGGAGATCAAGTACGAGCTCAAGAGAACAGGCCAGACCTTGCTATACAAAGTGCAAATGCCGGGGCAACCGGAGCTCGATTTTCCGGTTGAAACCATGGTGGGCGGGGACCGCCATGGCCTCAGTTTTCTCTTGCGCGTTCCGGCTCTGGACGGCTTGCCCCTGCCGCGTGCGCGACTGCTCGAAGCCCGGTACTTCCACTATGCGGAGCAGAACCGGCTGGCGTTCTCGCTCGGTTTTCCCGAAGAGAAGCCCACGACCTATGAAACGGCCATGGGCCGGGTATTGACTCCATACCTGGAAATGAGATGTCTCGGGTGCCACGGCGCGCCGCGAACTCACGGAACGCGAGTCGAGACCGGAGTCGCTTGCGAGAACTGCCATGGCCCAGGCCAGCCGCATTTAGCCGCGCTCGGCGCCCACTCGCGCGACCTCCGTATATTGAACCCGGACAAGCTGCCCGTTGCCGAACGGATGCGGCCATGCTCTCAATGTCATGCGGGCTCCAGCGTCGTCGAAGACCCCATGCCGGACGACGTGCTGATTTCCGATCAAGTGACGGCGTTGAAAAACAGCGAGTGCTGGCGTCAAAGCGCCGGTGAGATCACGTGCACAAACTGTCACGACCCGCATCGGGATGCGCCCCGTCCTGTGCTGGTCGCCAGGTCCGAAAAAACGTGTTTGCGATGCCATAGCGCGACAGTGACGAAACATGCGGGTTTGTGCCCGGTGAATCGGATCACGGGCTGCGTCGGATGCCATATGGCGACCGAGACACGCGGCGCGTTTGTCATAGCGGAACACTGGATTCGCGTCCAGCCGGGGCAAAAGACCGAAGTGGCGGCGCATAACCCGGCATGGCGAACCACGATCGCTCCCCAGCGTCTGTTTCTCCGCAAGATTGTTTTGGACGACCAAGGAAAAGCACAGGCAATCCGTCAGCAGCTTCTATCGGGAGGATCTTTCTTCGAACTGAGCCGGGCCAATTCGATCGACCGCGGCACAATCAATGGCGGCTATCTGGGGGATCTCGACACCAGCCAGTTCGATCCGGCGTGGTCCGCGGCAGCGCTGACGCTCCAGCCGGGAGAGATCTCCGGCGTCGTCGAAGCAAACGGAAAGTACGTCATCCTTCAGAGAATGCCGCGGAATTTCCGCGAGGACGCCGAAGCGGTATTCAACAAGGCGATGGACCTGCGGAAGCAAGGCAAGCACCAGGAATCCATCGACGAATTGCTCGAAGCCTTGAAGATCTATCCGCATCTTTTGCGCGCGCTGACTTGGCTCGGCGCAGCGTATGGGCAAGGCGGCAATCCGGCCGTTAGTGCCGGGATTCTGACCATTGCAACCCAGCTCTATCCGCGGGACGCCGGCGCCCACTTCAACCTCGCAGTCGCCTATGGCGCGACGGGCAACGCGGAGGAAATTTCCGAATACCGGCGCACCATAGAAATCGATCCCGATTATGTTTTGGCCTATTTGAACTGGGGCGGCGCGCTCTATGAGAAAGGCCAGTACGAAGACGCTATTAAGATCTATCGCGAAGGGATCGACGTAAACCCTCTATTCGCCTCTCTTCACTACAGCCTGGGGCTGGCATTGGAACAGGAGAAGAAGACAGCCGAAGCGGAGGCGGAAATGGCGCTAGCCGCGAAAATCGATCCAAACGTGGGTAAGCGGTAAGTTATGCCGGTCGGGATGTGGGGCCGCCAATCATGGCCGGGGTCCCCTCTGGGGACGCCTTTTAGGCGGCCAAAGTGTGGCGCAACCCTCGCGCTGGCCGCGTGCGCGCTACCCCTGCATGCCGATCCCATTACCTTCTACAAGCAAATCGCGCCCATCGTTTATCACTCCTGCGCGCCTTGCCATCGTCCGGGAGAGCCGGGGCCGTTCCCATTGCTTACCTACACCGACGTCCGCAAGCATGGCGCGCAAATGGTCCCGCTCCTCAAGCGCCGATACATGCCGCCATGGCTGCCCGAGGCAGGCTACGGAGACTTTCAGGATGAGCGGCGCCTGACGGTCGAGCAGATCCGGACCATCGAGGATTGGGTCCGGCAGGGCGCTCCGGCCGGTTCGCCGGCCGACGCGCCTCCACTTCCAAAGTTCGTACCGGGGTGGCAGCTTGGCGAACCGGACCTGGTGATCGAGGCCACCGCCCCTTACCAGTTGTCCGCCGGCGGTCCGAACCAATACTGGAATTTTGTACTGCCGCTGAAAATGCCGGGCACCCGCTGGGTGAAGGCCATCGAGATCCGCCCGGGTAACATGCGCGCCGTACACCACGCCAATCTGCTCATCGATCGCAGCCGCTCCGCGCGGCTGCAGGAAAAAGCTCCGGGCGCCGGTTTCCCCGGCATGGACCTCAATATCGAATCGGACACTTTCGACCCCGACAGCCATTTCCTTTTCTGGAAACCTGGCGGTATTCCCTGGGTCGAGCAGGCCGGCATGGCTTGGCGCGCGGATGCCGGCGCCGATCTCGTTCTGAATGTCCACATGCAACCGACGGGCAAGCCTGAACTGGTGCAGCCTTCCGTCGGGTTGTATTTCACAGACCAGCCCGCCACAAAATACCCCATGTTGCTGCAACTCGAGCACGATGGCGCTCTGGATATCCCCGCGGGCGACGCCGATTTCCCGGTCGGCGACGACTTTGTGACGCCGATGGACCTGGACGTGCTCGCCGTCTACCCGCACGCGCACTACCTGGGCCACCTGCTGGAAGGTTATGCGACATTGCCCGGCGGGACTCGCAAGTGGCTGGTCCGCATTCCGGATTGGGACCCCAACTGGCAGGCCGTCTACCGCTACAAACAACCCGTGTTTCTGCCTAAGGGGACCGTGGTTTCCATGCGCTACCAATACGATAATTCGGCAGCGAATCCGCGCAATCCGAATCAGCCTCCCAAGCGCGTGCGCGGCGGGAACGAGGCCACCGACGAGATGGCGCACCTCTGGCTGCAGGTTCTGCCGCGCGCCGTCGAGGACCGCCGCATGGAGCTGCAGGAAGCCATCATGCGCCATCGCCTGGAAAAGTATCCGGGGGACTTCACGTCGCAGTTCAACCTGGGCGCGCTCATGCTGGCGCGCGGCGATAACGCGGACGCCGTCACCTACTTGCGCGGCGCGGTCGCGGCGCGGCCCGGCCATGTGGTGGCGCTGAATACGCTCGGCGCGGCGCTGCTTTCGGCGGGAACAGCGATCGAAGCGGCCGGATTCTTTGAGCGTGCGCTCCAGGCGAATCCGCGTTATACCAACGCACGCTATAACCTGGCCAACGCGCTCGCCGAACAGAAGCGCTGGGAACAGGCCGCAGCCGCGTTCCGCCAGGTGCTCGCGGAGAATCCCGGCGATGCGGGAGCGCGGCAACATTTGGGCGAGGTGCTGCGGTTGTGGGGCGACGAGCGCGCCGAGGCGGGCCGTCTCGAAGAGGCGGCCGCGCACCTGCGCGAGTCGTTGGATTTCCGGCGGGACGACGCCGTTCTGCACAGCGATCTCGGCGCGGTGCTGGCCCGCCTCGGCCGCTTTCGAGACGCCGTTCCCGAATTCGAAGCCGCGCTGCGCATCGATCCGAAGCTGGAGACGGCCAGGCACAACCTGCAGGCCGCGCGCGCGAGATTGGCGCAGTTGGAACACTAAGCATGGGACCGCTGCTGCTCTTGTTTCTGCAAGCGAGCGCCTACCAGACGGGCGTGCAAGCGTACAGCGAACATCGCTATGCGGAAGCCATCCCATGGTTTGAGAAGGCCGCGGCGGGCGGCTCGCAGGCGCTGGTGGCCGAGTTCATGCTGGGCAACGCCTGCTTGCAGGCACACCAGGACGGGAAAGCCCTGCGGGCCTTCGCGGCGCTCTTTCAGGTGGCGCCCGATTCAGCGGCGGCGCACTTGTTGACCGCCGGGATGATGCTGCGCGCGAAGCTGCCGCCGGGCGCGGCCGCCGAAGCCAGCCGCGCCCTTGAAATCGACCCGCACATCCCGCAGGCGCACTACATTCTGGGCGAGGCAGTGCTGTCTCAGGGTGACGACGTCAAGGCTCTTGCCGAGTTTCAGAAAGAGGTTGCCTCCAATCCGAGCTTTTCCATGGCCTACTACCGGCTCGGCGATGCGTACGAGAATCGCGGTGCATGGGATGACGCCATCTCGGCCCTGGAGCGCTCTATTTGGCTGAACCCCAACCACAGCGGGCCCTACGCGCTGATCGGCAAGGCATACCTCAAGCGTGGTGACCTGGATGACGCGGAGGGCGCCCTGCGCCACGCGCTCCAGATGGACCCGCAAGACCAGTCTATTCGCCAACTTCTCGAACAGACCAGTCCCCACCCCTCAGCCCCTAGTC
>PMVV01000131.1 GCA_003166475.1 Bryobacterales bacterium
CATGCCGGGCGACATCGACAACCAGGCCATTTTTCCGGCGCTGGATGCCCGCCTTAAGGAAATCGAAGCCGCCCGCCACACCGGCGGCAACGTCCTGTTCTATCTTTCCACGCAGCCCAGCCAGTACATCCCCATCGCGCAGGGCCTGGGCGCGGCCAACGTGGGCAAGGGCGCGGGATGGCGCCGCATCGTCATCGAAAAGCCGTTCGGCCACGACCTGGCCAGCGCGCGGACCTTGAGCGACGAACTGCACTGCGCTTTCGAAGAATCCGAGGTCTACCGCATCGATCATTACCTCGGCAAGGAAACCGTGCAGAACATCCTGGCATTCCGCTTCGGCAACGGCATCTTCGAGCCGCTTTGGAACCGCCGCTACGTGAATCATGTGCAGATCACCGCGGCCGAATCCATCGGCGTGGAGAACCGCGGCGCATATTACCAGGAAGCGGGCGCGCTGCGCGACATGATCCAGAATCATCTGTCGCAGGTGTTGGCCACCATCGCCATGGAGCCTAGCGCCACCTTTCGTCCCACATCCGTGCGCGACGAGCGCTCCAAACTGCTGCGTTCCATCCGCGTGATGAAGCCCGACGAGGTGCTGCAAAACACGGTCTCAGGCCAATATGGCCCGGCCCACATAGGCGGCGAAGATGTCCCGGGCTTCCGCCAGGAGCAGGGCGTGAAACCCGACGCGCAAACCGACACCTACGCGGCCATCACCTTCTTCGTGGACAACTGGCGCTGGGCCGGCGTGCCGTTCTATCTGCGGTCGGGTAAGCGGCTGCCCAAGCGCGTCACCGAAATCGCCATCCAGTTCAATGCCGCGCCGCTGGCGATTTTCAATGGCGACGAAACCACGACCGCGCCCAATCTGCTGATCCTGCGCATCCAGCCGGAAGAGGGCATTTCGCTCAAGTTCCTTTCCAAACGTCCTGGCGCGGGCATGAAGCTGCGGCCCGTTTCGATGGACTTCAATTACGGTTCCAGCTTCGGCGAACGCTCGCCCTCGGCTTACGAAACGCTGCTGCTCGACGCCATCATCGGCGATGCCACGCTCTACACCCGCCAGGACATGGTGGAAGCCAGTTGGGCCGTGGTCGACGCCATCCAGCATGTCTGGGACGAAACCACCTTCGATTTCCCCAACTACGCCTCCGGCACCTGGGGACCCAAGGCGTCCGACGACATGCTGGCGCGCCGCGGGCACGTCTGGAGGCAACCCTGATGGGCGCCGCCGGTGGCACCATCGCTCCCGACCGCATCCTGCACGACATGGCGGATCTGTGGGTCTCGCTCGGCAAGCAGGGCGAAGGCGATGCCGGAGTGCTGCGCGCCTGCTCCATGACCCTGGTGGTGGCCGCCGAAGAGTCCGACGACGCGCAAGCCATCGGCGAGACGCTGGCCGCCCTGATGCCCGAACATCCCAGCCGTGCCATCGTGATTCGTTTCCGCGCCGAAGACCAGCGCTCGCTCGCAGCCCGCGTCTTCGCGCAGTGTTGGATGCCTTTCGGACACCGCCAACAGATTTGCTGCGAGCAAATCGAAATCACCGCTTCCGACGCCAGCCTGCCGGATCTGGCCGCGGTGGTGCTGCCGCTGACCGTGCCGGATCTCCCCGTGATTCTGTGGTGCCGCAGCCCGCGCCTCTTTCTCTTACCCGCGTTCTCGCAGCTTGCCGCGATCGCGCAAAAGTTAGTGCTGGATAGCGCGGCCTTCGGCGACCCAGCCGCGGCGCTCGGGGATCTGTGCGGCGCAGCCGCCGCCGGACCCCTGCTCGCCGATCTCTCCTGGACCCGTCTCACGCGCTGGCGCGAGTTAATCGCCCAGATATTCGAAAACCGCGCTCAACTGGCGAACCTGCCGCTGGTTTCCAATATCTTGATTTCGCACCGCGCCGTGGCTACGCCAACCACGGCGTATTATCTGGCCGCCTGGCTGCTGGAGGGCCTGGACAAGATCGGCGCCCATCCGCGTGTTCAGTTTCGTTCCGATGGCGGCGAGCCGGCTTGGCGTCTCAGCCTCGTGGAACTGCGCGCGCAAGGCCGCCCCGACGCCATAGCGTCTATCGCTCTCGCCGCGGGGCCCGGCGCGGCAGAAGTCAAGACTGGCGGACTGGTGAGCAAGGCGTTGCTGCCCGCGCTCACCGACTACTCGCTCATGCGCGAGGAACTTGCCATTCCCGGCCGCGATCCCGCGTTCGAACGCGCGCTGGCCGCCGCCGCCAAACTTGCGTTATCGTGATCCTTAAATATGAGCGTGCAGTGGTTCACTCGCCCCGACCCGCGCGCGGCCGCCGCCGCTTGCGCGCAACATATCAGCGCGCTGCTGGAACAGGCGCTGGCCTCTGAGGAGCAGGCAACCTTGGCCGTCTCCGGTGGCTCCACGCCGAAGCTGCTTTTCCAGAGCATGGTGGCCGCCGGCTTTCGCTGGCAGCGCGTGCACCTGTTCTTCGTGGACGAGCGTTCGGTGCCGCCCAACGATCCGGAAAGCAATTTCCATCTGGCCAACGAAAACCTCATCACGCCCGCCCATATATCGCCGGCCCAGGTACACCGCATTCACGGAGAGATCAGACCGGAGACCGCCGCGCAACAGTACACCGACGACATCCGCAACTTCTTCGGCCTCGAAGAAGGGGAGATGCCGCATTTCGACGTGGTGCAGTGCGGCATGGGACCGGATGCGCACACAGCCAGCCTCTTTCCCGGTGAAGCGTCGATCGAAGACCGCGAGCACATCGCCGGCGCCGTGCACGTCCAGAAGATGATGAGCAAGTGGCGCGTCACCCTGCTGCCCGCCCCGCTGCTGGCCGCCAAGAATACCGTCTTCCTGGTGACCGGAACGGACAAAGCGCCGGCTGTGGGCGACGTCTTCCACCAGGAATTCGATCCCAAACATTACCCCGCGCAATTGATTTCGCGGCAAGGAAAGCGGGTCACGTGGTTTTTGGACCAGGCCGCCGCCGCGGAATTGGCTTAGTGGAGGGCGGGCTTCAGCCCGCNNCGCGCGGGGCTTTAGCCCCGCTTGCCGCCGACTCAGATATTCGCCACCAGTTGATACCTGGCGGCCAACGGCGCGACGATTCTCTGCCGTCCGTGTCCCGGATTCGGCGCCTCCTGCGTCTTCAGCAATCCGAACGACTCCAGCAGCCGCACATCGCGCATCACCGCCTGCCTGTCCCGCTTCAGTTCGCGCGCGAGTTGCGAAACGGGTATCGGCTTTGTACGAACAGCGTGCAGCAATCGGATGCGTTCGGTCGAGAGTACTTGCAACAGGTCCGCTGGGTCTTCAAAAGTTACTCTGATCCCGGCCGGTATCCTTTCACCCCGATCCAGCTTGCGCGCGCGCTCGCGGGATCGTGCGAAGAACTCGTCTGTAGTGCCTGTCGTCAGCACTACGCCGGCTTTCGCCGCGGCTTTACTGGCTGTTCTCATCTTCCTGCCTCCACAATTCCTGTGCTTCTTTGAGAAAGCGGCGGTTCAGATCCTCATACGTCTTGAACTCGATCCGTTCTATTTGACCCATGAAGTGACGGTGGTGGTAGCCATGTGCGTTGTCGTAACCGAGCACGCGGCCGTTGTCCACGCCACAAATGCGTGGATTTAGGTACGCGAGGCTGTATCGCGCTACTGTCCCGTCCTCATCCTGCCAGACCTCTTCTTTAAGGACGGCGCCATGTCTGGGCCGGCTCAGATAGAAGGTCTCATCGACCGTCTTCCGAATCTGCGCCGCCTTCGGCGCGGTTCTGGCCACAGGTTCAGTATAGCGCAGCTAGGATGATGGGCATCCCACCTGCTGTTGTGAGGCTTAGGCGACTCACTCAATCCAACCGCCGCCGAGTACCAGATCCCCGTCGTAGAACACCGCAGCCTGGCCCGGCGTCACGGCCCGCTGCGGTTCGTCGAACCGCACCTCCACGCACGCGGCCTCGGCAGTAGGATACACCGTAGCCGGCGCGGCCACGTGCTTATTGCGAATCTTCACCGCCGCGCGCACCGGCGCTTGCAACCCCGCAACCGAAACCCAATTCACGTCGCGGGCGGTCAGGCTGGCGCGCAGCAATTGCTCGTTACTCCCGACAGTAACCCGCTGCGACAGCGGATCCGTCGCGATCACATACAGCGGCTCGCCCGTCGCGATGCCCAATCCCTTGCGCTGCCCCACGGTGAAATGATGCACGCCGCCGTGCTCGCCCAGCGTGCGCCCATCGGCAGTCACGATCTCCCCGCGCGCCCGCGTCTCCGGCAGACCCTTGTCGCGCAAGTACGCGTCCATGAACGCCGCATAATCGCCGTTCGGCACGAAGCAGATCTCGAAGCTCTCGCCCTTTTCCGCCACGGCCAGTTGCATGTCCCGCGCCAGCCGCCGCACGTCGGCCTTGCGCATCTCGCCCAGCGGAAACAGGCTGCGCGCAAGCTGCGCCTGCGTCAGTCCGAATAGGAAGTAAGTCTGGTCCTTGGTCTCATCCACGGCCTTGCGCAACTGATACCGCCCGGCGGCCGCATCGAATGTAATGCGCGCATAGTGCCCCGTGGCAATCTGTCCCGCGCCCACCGCATCCGCCATCTCCAGAAACTGATCGAACTTGATGAAGTTGTTGCACAGCGTACACGGAATCGGAGTCCGGCCCGCCAGATACTCCGCGACGAATGGCTCGATCACGCGCGCCTCGAACTGCCGCTCGAAATTCACCACGTAGTAGGGAATGCCGATCTGCTCCGCCACCCGCCGCGCATCGTACACATCGTCGAGCGAGCAACACCGTCCGGTGGCGCCTTCCACGGCAAGCTCGGGCAGCCGCCGCTGATTCCACAGTTGCATGGTCAGCCCAACGACCGACTGGCCGCTGCGCGCCAGCAGCGCCGCCACCGTCGAGCTATCCACGCCGCCGCTCATGGCGACGGCAATAGGCACGGTAACAGGCGCGGCGCTCATACCGTCACCGGAGACAGCTTGCGCAGGTGCGCCACCGACGCCGCCACCGCCTCCACCAGCGCATCCACCTGTTCGGCCGTGTTGGCGCGACCCAGCGAGAAGCGGATGCTGGCGCGCGCCCTCTCCGCCCGCAGCCCGATAGCCGTCAGCACGTGCGACGGCTCCACGGCCCCGCTCGAACAGGCCGCGCCGCTGGATACGGCAAAGCCGCGCAGGTCGAGCGCGATCACCAGCGCTTCGCCTTCCAGGCCGTCGAAGTACATGTTCGCCGTATTGGGCGTGCGCGCCGCGCGATTGCCGTTCACGCCGGTGTGCGAAATGCGCTCCAAAATCGCGGATTCCAGGCGGTCGCGCAGTTCGCCGATGCGCCGCGCATCCGCCTCCAAGCTCGCCCCCGCCAACTCCGCCGCGCAGCCGAAGGCCGCCGCACCCGGCACATTCTCCGTCCCCGGACGCCGCTCCCGCTCATGATGCCCACCAAACTGAATCGCGCCCAGCCGCGTGCCGCGCCGCACGTACAGCGCGCCGATCCCCTTGGGCGCATAGATTTTGTGGCCGCTCATGCTGTACAGATCCGCGCCCAGCGCATCCACATCCACCGGAATCTTACCCAAGGCCTGCACGCCATCCACGTGCAAGTACACGCCCGCCTCGCGCGCGATGGCCGCAATCTCCGCCACCGGCTGCACGGTTCCCAATTCGTTATTCGCGTGCATCACGGAGACCAGCACCGTGTCCGGACGCAGCGCGCGCCGGATTTCGTCCGGGTCCACGATTCCGTCCGCGCCCACCGGCACATACGTTACGGCAACGCCCTCGCGCTCAAGCTGCGCGCAGGCATTCAGCACCGCCGGATGTTCGATCACGGTGGTGACGACGTGCCGCGACGCGCGCCCCGTCTGGTGCAAAGCCTGACGAACGGTCCCGAACAGCGCGAGGTTATCCGCCTCGGTGCCGCCGCTTACAAACACGATCTCCCGCGGCTGGCAGCCGATCGCCGCCGCGACCTGCCGGCGCGCCATCTCCAGCCGCTGCTTGGCGGCCTGTCCGAAATGATGGATGCTGGAAGCNNTTACCCTGACCACCGATTTCGGCCTGTCCGACCATTACGTGGGCGTCATGAAAGGCGTCATTCTCTCGATCTGCCCGCGCGCGCGCATCGTGGATATCAGCCACGGAGTGGGCGCTTTCGAGATCGCCGAGGCCGCCTTCACGATCTCCCAGGCCTACCGCTACTTTCCGCGCGGCACGGTGCACGTGGTGGTG
>PMVV01000267.1 GCA_003166475.1 Bryobacterales bacterium
GAAGACAGAAGTCAGAAGACAGAAGTCGGAATAAGGCCGGCGGAGGCTCCGACCCACTCGAGGTTTTTGTTGTGGTCCACTCCCATCATTGGGCCGCGGCCCATGCGGACCAGGAGGGAGACTGGCAGGAGTTCGTCGAGCCAGATGTACATGATGCGGATTTCGGCCATGGTTTTGCCGTGGGGCGTTTCGATGACCGGCTCGAAGTGGACGCGCTCCTGCAGGATATAATTGCGGCGGTCGACGGGGGGGATGGCCATGATTTCTTCGCGCGGGGGACCGATGCGCACGCCCAGGCCGGCGAAGGAGAAGAGCGGCTTCAGCACGTAGTTATGGGTGTCCTGCGGGATGTGATGGAGTTGGTCGAGAAACCAGGTCTGGGGCACCGAGGGATGCCGCAGGTAGGGGATCGAGAATTTGCTGATGCGGAAATAGTCGTTGGGGTGGCCGGCCCATTCGACGTCCAGGTCGTCTCGGAAATCGAAGGCCGGCGCGATGCCGCGGCGCTGCAGCTCATCGACGATGGTGCGGTTGTAGATGCGGTGGATGGGGATCTTGCGGCCGTCACGTTCGTAGAAGAGGCGATTGCCGTCCTTGCGGATCTGGGTGACGCAGACGGCGCGCACACCGAACATGCGCTCGGTGAGGACGAAATCCGCCAGCGTCTTTTGATGCAGCGGATCGATCTCCATGAGGATGACGTTTTCGGGGGAGTGTCCGCCGAGGATGGCGCGGCCGAGCAGCGCCCGATAGCCGGCGAGCGAGAGGCCGCCGAGCAGGTAGCGCAGGTTGGGATCGAGGCCGTAGGCGTCAATGTACACTTGCGACAGCACGGGCTGGTAGGCGTAGAGGGAAGGGAAGGCCTGAATCTCGACCAGGCGCGGCGCGATTTGTCCGGTGGGTTCGCGCACGAGGCCGAAATCCACTTGAAGGAAGAGGGGGTGGTCCGGCTCGGCGGGCACATCGAATTGCGGCGGGACGGCCTGGCGGGCGATTTGTTGGTACTCCGGGGTGGTCAACTGTTGGATTAGTTCGGCGCCATCGCGCGCCATGGCTTCGATCAGGGCGGTGGGGAAGAAGCAGGGGGTCTCGCTATGGCGAAAGGCCAGCGGTGTGCCGGATCTGGCTTCTAGTTGGGTGAGGAATGCCGCGAACTTCTCCGGCGTGAAGGCTGCGTTGAAGGGGTCTCGGAGGGTGGGGATCATTGGTTAGTTTTGCGGGGCATCACAGGCTAAAGCCTGTGCCACCTAGGATGAATTCGCCGGCGCGCATGATCATGCGGTCGTCGGCCCAGATATCGAATTTGCGGCCGACCACGTCGATGTGCGTGGTCGAACGCCACGGGGCGCCGGTGTAACTGCCATAGGGATCGCCAAAGGCGATGTGCACGCCAGGTATTTTTTCATCCTGCAGAATGTTGCCGATCACGTCGCGGACTCCGATGTTGGTGCCGATGGCGAACTCGCCGACGCGGTCGCTGTTCTCATCGGTATGAGTATAGCGCCAGAATTCGTCTTCGAGGGCGTGGTTGGCGCTATGCACTTCGGCGAGGCGGTTGCCCTTGATGAGGATGGTGAGCGGCGAGCCCTGCAAGTCGCCGTACTTGGCGCAGAGGTAATCGCCGACCACGCCATCGACCACAAAGGTGCCGTTGACCTCGCCGGGGGTGGTGAAGAT
Organism: Bryobacterales bacterium; assembly: GCA_003166475.1. Lineage (GTDB taxonomy): Bacteria > Acidobacteriota > Terriglobia > Bryobacterales > Bryobacteraceae > Bog-159. The sequence continues at coordinate 1,678 of PMVV01000267.1, forward strand.
TTCGCCGCCGGGAAGGTTGCCCCAGGTATTCTGGCTGATGATGCCGCTGGTTTTGAGCCACTTGTAGTCCGGGTTCATTTCGGCGACGAGGTCGGTGCCGGCCGGGGTTTTGGCGCGGATGAGGGCGGCCGCGCGGACGATTTCGATGACCTGGAGGCTGATGCGATCCACCTCGCGGAAATCGGCGCGCATGCCATCGCGCATGATCTGCTTGGAGATGTTGACCATGTGGGCGTGACGGATTTTGCGGCGGGTGACAACCTCGGTCATGTGCATGCGCGAACGGAGCTCGTTAGCCTGGGCTTGGGCGGCGAAGATGCTGACCTGGCTGNNTTCGGCGGCCAGCGCGGCGGCGATTTCCATGGAGGCGTGATCGGTGATGAGCGTAACCTTTTCGTGCGGCTGAACGCACAAGCAGACGCCGACCGCGTTGCGCGCTCCCTCGACGAGCGAGGGTTCCACGGCCACTTCTTTCAATGGCTGGTTCACGTTGCGGCCCCCAGCCGTTCCTCGGTATGGTAAATGCCCGTTTCGGTTTCTTCGACGATGTAGTCGACCACTTTCTTCATATCGTGCGTTTCGTTCCAGACGCGCAACTGGCGATCCGCGCCGGTACCATTCTTTAGTATCTCGCGGATGTGATTAATCTCTGCGCGGCTGCCTAATTCGTCGACCACGTCGTCGATGATTTCGAAGTATTCGTCCATGAGATCGCGCAGGGGGACTTCGATGCCCTTGCCGAAATCGATGAGCTTGCNNCAGATTTTCTTGGCGTTATCGATGCAGTTGGTTTTGATGAGCAGGTTGATGAAGCTTTCGTACTCGCCATAGCTGGGGAAGTAATCCGGGATGTTGGTGCGGGGGAACTTGTCGAAGACTTTGCAGCGGTAGGATTTGAAGCCGGTATCCATGCCTTGCCAGAAGGGGGAGTTGGTGGAGAGCGCCAGGATGTGCGGCAGGAAGTAGCGCGCGGCGTTCATGATGTGGATGGCGATTTCGGGATCTTCGACGCCGATGTGGACGTGCAGGCCGAAGATGAGATTGGCGCGAGCGACCATCTGCATGTCTTCGACGATGGTGTGGTAGCGCTCGTCCGGGTAGATCCCCTGTTCGCTCCATTCGGCGAAGGGGTGGGAGCCGGAAGCCGCGAGGCGCAGACCGTTCTGTTTGGCCAGGTCGATCAGGTTGCGGCGGATCATGTGGATTTCGTGGGTAGCTTCCTGGATGTTGCGGCAGATGCGGGTGCCGGCTTCGATGACCGACTGGTGCATCTCGGGCTTGACGCGCTCGGTGAGCACGGCTCTGCCCTGTTCGATCATTTCCATGCCGATGTGGGAGCGGAGGTCGCGGGTTTCGGGATCGATGGTCTGGTATTCTTCCTCGATGCCGATGGTTAGGCTAGGCTTCATGGGTGGCCTCTTTAGTATTATGCGCTATGCGCGCTTCGCTTGCCGGGGCTGGATCGTGCGCCGAGAGTTGGTTGATCTGGGCCCTACTCCAGAAATTTCGAGAGCCGCCGGCGGATTCGCTGAATTCCGCTCAATTGGCACTCCCACAGCACCAGGCACTTCCAGCCGTCAGCGCGCAGCGCCTTGAGGTGTTCAGCATCCCGTGCCTGGTTGCGCTCGAGCTTTGGCACCCAGTAGGGCCGGTTGGACTTTGGCACGTGGGAAAAACGGCAGCCGTGCTGGTGCCAAAAGCAGCCATGCACGAAGATCACTTTCCTTTTCCCGAGGAAAGCCAAGTCCGGCTTTCCAGGCAGGTCGGAGCGGTGAAGCCGGTAACGGTATCCCATGGAGTGAACAAGGCGCCGCACTGCAATTTCTGGCGCTGTGTTCTTTGACCGGACCGCAGCCATCATTTGGCTTCTGTCCATAGCGGGCCGCGCCCCTTATCCGAATTTCTCCTCCGGCCAATCGAACGCGGCCTGGTATTCCTCGGGGCTGGTGTCCTGGTCTGGGACTGTGGCGTCGCGCTCGATAGCTAATATGCGGCGGCCAATGAATTCGGCAATCGGCGGGGCTACCGCGTTGCCAATGAGCCGTCCTCGTCTACCGTCCAGCCGGCGGGGAACCCCATCAGTTTCTCGCACTCGGTCCAGGTCAAGTTTCTGGCCACATAGTATTGGCCTGTCGGAGTGACCGCCTTGATGCTTTCCAGTTTGGGCGCGTATCGTGGGGCAGTGGCCTGTCGCTTTGGTGTACCCAAAGCCTCCGCGACGCTGGACCAGAAGCGGAGAGTTTGAGATAAACTCTCCATGAAGATCGGGTCCAGCGTCCGGCCGGCCCGCTCTTCGCGCCGGATTATCCCTAAGCAATTTGCCGCCGTCAGAATAGAACTGGTGGGAAAGCGGCGATCTATAAGATCCGACAAGGAATATTCTTTCGCGGTTTTGGGGAAGGCCCGCGCCGAGAGTGTTACACGTGAACCATACCCCCAAATACCCGATCTCTTCGAGTTCGCCGACAACCGACTCAAAGGCAGATCCCCCGTCCGAGGTGAGGAGGCCTGAAACATTTTCCAGGACAATCCACGACGGCCGAACCTCTCTAACAAGGCCCGCAAAGGTGAAGAAGAGGCCGCTGCGGTTCCCGTGGATGCCTTCCCGCAGGAAATTTGCGTGGCTAACGTCCTGGCATGGCCAACCGCCGGCCCATAGGTCTGCTTCTGGAATGTCTTTAGCTTTAAGCAGGAACCGGACGTAAAGCTGAGCCCGGATCATAAAATCCCTCGCCTCCGGCACGGATCGAATGAGCTTGGGAATCAACAGCCGCTGTGCGAACAGTGCAATAACATCAAAAGCAACGCCTGCCGGGGATGCACGCTGAACTGTTACGTATGCTCTTGGGCGTTTCCGGGCGAGTACAAGCAGCTCATCATCTCGGACGACAACAAGGAACTCGTCAAGCGGGCGGCGGACAAAGCGGGGGTTCCCCAGTCTGACCTGGCGAACAGCATTCTGCGCGATCACTTTACCAAGTTCAAGCCGTAGGGGCCTCATTGTTTCCTTCCGGTCGGCGGCGGTGTCTTTTGGGCAAGATAAAGCTCAACTGCATCGATAAGAACATCGGCAATTGGCCGGTTCTCCTGCACGGCCCTAATCTTGAGGCGCTGGTGCAGTTCCGTGGGAAACCGAAACGTGGACTTCATTGTCGGAACCAAGTGCAACTGCTCTGCCATTTTTCTGCCTTTACAGAAGTATGGCAGAGATCCCAGCCAAGATCAAGGCCAATTTCAACCATCGCTGAGCCAGGTGTCGAACATCGCAATTTGGGAGCGCGATCAGGCCACCCGCCTTTACCGACCGCCGCCAGTGATCAGCCAGANNCGTCGTGTCGGCAAGAAAATTGGACCAGCGGTACTCGCGGGCGGGGTCTTCGTCGCTTAGCGCCTTTTTGATGGCCAGCTCGGCGATGGCGTTGACCACCCACTCGAAGTTTTCGGGGCCGACGGAGTGGATGTCGGCATCGGGGGCGGGGTTCAGGAAATCGATGGCGTAGGGCACTCCGTTTTCGACGGCGAACTCGACGGTGTTCATGTCGTAACCCAGCGCGCGGCAGA
>PMVV01000463.1 GCA_003166475.1 Bryobacterales bacterium
CCAGGGTACTTGAACTGTTACGTTGCCCCTAGGGCGCTCGACGCTAACCCGTATTTTGAGCCGGTGCTTGCGAATGGCCGAAAGGATCTCGTGCGGGCGTTTGGACGGTGCGCCGTGGATGTCCGCATCTTCAAACGCCAGGGAGTCATGGTTCAGAGCCGGGTGCGTGATTACGCTCTGCCCGATTCGTGTCGATCATGGCTCTTCAAAGCCCAATCGATAATTCGGACATTGGCTTGCGCGCCGGGAGTTGGGTGCTTGACCGTTTTGGGGAAACCGCTTCCTGACGGTCGCGGCTCGGTAACAGTCACTCCCAGGTTGGCAGTTTGATGTATACTGCTGCGTAGGTCTATTGTCCTCACCTGGGAGGTCTCCGTAGATGCGATACGTACGCGCACTTGCCGGTCTGGCCTGCTTCGCTACGTTATTTGCGCAGAACATCCCAACCACCGGCACTACTCCTGCCGGACTGGCGCCGTTCGACACCACCATGACGGGCTTGATGGCGGAATACGCGGTGCCAGGCGCCGCCCTTGCCATCGTGCACAATGGACAGCTCGTTCTGGCGCGCGGCTACGGCTATGCCAATCTTGAGTCCAAGACGCCCGTTCAGCCGGATTCGCTCTTCCGGATCGCAAGCATCACCAAGCCCCACACCGCCGCGGCGATCATGAAGTTGATCGAACGGGGCGAAGTCAATCTGAGCGATTACGCCTTCCAAATCCTCTCGAACATCGCGCCCCTGCCGGGCGCCACGGTCGATCCGCGGATCGCTCAAATCACCATTCAGGAATTGCTCGAGCACAAGAGCGGATGGTACGGCGAGGCTGACGGAACCGGATACGATCCGATGTTCGACGTTGTAAACATCGCCAACGCGACCGGTGTCACGCCCCCGGCGGACTGCCGCACCATTGTGCGGTACATGCTGGGCAGGCCCCTGGACACCAACCCTGGAACCTATTACTCATATTTGAACTTCGGGTATTGCGTTCTCGGTCAAGTGATCGAGCAGGTCTCGGGAGAGACTTATGAATCGTTCGTGACGGCCAACGTCACGGGCCCGTTAGGCAGCGATCACTCACAGTTCGGGTCGACCCTGACTGCTCTGCCCGGGGAGGTGACCTACTACGACTATCCGGGGGCGCCGCTGGCCGACTCGGTTTTCCCGACCGGGCCGTCGCTCGTCCCATGGCCTTACGGCGGATACTCGCTGGAGGCCAATCACGCGAATGGCGGACTGGTGAGCAGCACCATCGATCTGTTGCGCTTTCTGACTTCCGTGAACGGATCGCGCAGGCCTCAGTTGTTTGCGAATCCGGTCAGCGGCTTCCCAGGCTACGTCCCACCCTATGGTCCGGGCTGGACCTGGATCTTTTATGGCTCTCTGCCCGGCAACAACGCGGGGCTGATCCTGATGGGCGATCAGTCGGCTTTGTGCTTTCTGACCAACACCCGGCCGGCGTCGTCCAATAACTTCTTCAACGATTTCTACAACCAGCTTACCGCCGACGTTCAGCAAGTGAGCAGTTGGCCTGCCAGCGACTTGTTCCCGCAATTCCAAACCAGTTTTACCGTCGTGCATGCTGCCGACTTTGAAGCGCTGGCTGCCGCACCGGATGAATTGGTCACGCTCTTCGGCATTAATCTAGCCGGTCCGGCGCAGCAAGCTTCGTCACTCCCGCTGCCGGCTATGCTCGCGGGCGCGTCGGTGAGCATCAAAGATTCCAGCGGCAACTCGTCAGCCGGGCAACTGCTCTATGCATCGCCTGGCCAGATCAACCTGGTCATACCAGGGGGAGCCGCGACCGGCGCGGCGACCGTCACCGTGCAGAATGGCGCGGGATCGACTTTCTCAACGACCGTCCAAATCGATTCGGTCTCGCCGGGAATCTTCACTGCGAACGCGAGCGGCGCCGGCGTTCCCGCGGCGCTGGCAGCCCGCTATTCGGCAAGCGGCGCGCTCATAACGCCAGTAGCGGTTTTTCAGTGCTCGGGATCGGGATGCACCCCGGCCCCCATGAGCGTCGGCGCTTCCACCGACCAGTTGATCGTCTCCCTTTATGGAACCGGAGTGCGTCACCGGAGCAGCGCCGCGGCCGTGACCGCTACCATAAGCGGGCAGCCCGCGCCGGTGCTTTACGCTGGCGCACAGAGCCAATTCGCCGGCCTTGACCAGATCAACGTGCAGGTACCTTTCGCGTTAGCGGGAAGTGGCGCCGTGCCCCTGCAACTCAGTGTTGACGGCCGGCAGTCCAACGCGGTCATACTCAACATCCAGTGAAGGCTAATGCCACCGATTCCGTCCGCAGCGCACCTTGCTCGAACTCGGCAGGCCACGAAANNGCCTGCCCCACAGCTAATCTGCTGTCCGCCAACTGGTTGATTCCGCGAAGTGCGGGGCTGAAGCCCCGCGCGGGATAAATCCCGCCCCCCAGCGCCCCAAGCGACGCGAGGCCGCCATATTGTTGTGGGAGAATGGGGAGGAATGATCGTCGCCGACGGTATATACTACGCCCTGGGGTTGACCGCGGGCGGGCTGCTGGTGTCCTACCTGGCGCACCCCTGGTTCGGACTGCCACTGTTCATTCTGGCGGCATTTTGCCTCTATTTCTTCCGCGATCCGGAGCGCCTGATTCCGGCCGGTCCGGTGGCGGTATCGCCGGCCGACGGCAAGGTGGTGGCGTTGAAACGGGAGACCGCCACCCAAACGCGCATCAGCATCTTCCTGAACATTTTCGACGTACACGTGAATCGCGCGCCCATCGCGGGCGCCATCGCCGAGGTGCGCTACAGCAAAGGCAAGTTTCACGTGGCCAGCCGCGAGGAGTGCTCCACGGAAAACGAACAGAACGTGGTCACCGTGCGCGGCGAGGGCACCGTAGTGATCTTCAAGCAGATCGCCGGCCTGATTGCGCGGCGCATCGTATTCAACAAGCAGCCCGGCGACCTGGTGGCCAAGGGCGAGCGCGTGGGCCTGATCAAGTTCGGGTCGCGCGTGGATGTGCTGTTCGGCCCCGAGTGGGAGATCGCGGTCCAGCCGGGAGCGCGGGTATTGGCGGGATCCAGCGTGATTGCGCGCCGTCGCGATGTTGCCGCCACGGACCTTGCCGAAGCCCGGGAACTGCTGGTGGAAACTCGGGAGCTGGTGCATGCCCAAGCTTAGGAATCCGCTGATCGACCGGCACTCCCCGGATCGGCGGCCCCGCCGCGCGGCGTACGCGCTGCCCACGCTGTTCACCGCAGGCAACATTTTCCTGGGATATCTTTCGATTTTGGTTTCCTTCCGCGGGGCCATTGCGGGACGCGCGGGCGCGGCGGAGGATTTCGAGATCGCGGCGAAGGCCATCGGGATCGCCGTGCTGTTGGACGGGTTGGACGGGATGATCGCGCGCCTGACCCATACCACCAGCGATTTCGGCCGCGAGATGGATTCCCTAGCCGATGTGATCAGCTTCGGGATGGCCCCGGCGGTGCTGGCATTCGCCTGGGGTGTGCAGTTCGTGGACAGCGGACTGGCGAAACACTTCCAGCAAGAGTTGTTTCAAGCCGGCTACTTCATCGCCTTCCTCTTCCTGTTGTGCGGCGCCGCGCGCCTGGCGCGTTTCAACGTGCAGAAGAATCCCATTCCCAAGAACCCCGGCCGGCCCAACCGGAAGTATTTCGTGGGGCTGCCGATTCCGGGAGCGGCTGGCACGGTGGCGGCCGTGGTCTACGCCTTCTACGGCGAGCCCATCGGCTACTGGCCCATCGCCGTGGTTTGGCTGGCACTACTGGGGCTGCTGGGATTTCTGATGGTGAGCACGTGGCGCTACTACAGCTTCAAAGGCCTCAGTTTACGCCAGCCGCACACGCCCTTGATCGTCATCGTGGTGGGCGGACTGGTTTATGCCGTCTGGAATTACGGCCACACGGTGTTGCCCATCCTGGCGGCCATCTATGTGGGCAGCGGCATCGCTATTCGCGTGGGCGGCATCGTCAGGCGCTATGTGTTGCGCCGCCGTGTGGGAGCGCCGCCCGCCGCGCCGGAGCGTCAAGTTGGCTAGCGCACAGCCCAGATCGCAAACGTGGGCGCTGGTCGGCAGCGACTCCCTTCTAGGGCGCGAGTTGCGCGACCTTATTGCGGTAGGCCATGTGCCGGTGGATCTGAAACTGATCTCCGAAGATCCCGAGAAGGCCGGCGCGCTCACCGAGCAGGGCGGCGAACCAGCGCTGGTCTGGTCGCTCGACGAGGCAACCCTGCGCGACGCGCCCGTGGTGTTGCTGGCGGGATCGGCCGAGTCCACGCTGCGGGCGCTCGATCTGCGCGTGGAGACGCCTGGCACCATCGACCTCACGCACGCCGCCGAAGACCATCCCCGTTCGTTCATTCGCGCGCCCTTTGTGGAGCCTGCCGGATTCCGCGCGCCGGAAGACGCCGTCCACTCGATCGCGCAACCGGCCGCCATCGCCATCGCGATGGTGTTGCCGCGGCTGCATGCCCAGTTTCCGGTGCGGCGGTCCGCGATCCATATTTTCGAACCGGCCAGCGAACGCGGCACACCGGGAGTGGAGGAGTTGCAGCAGCAGACGGTTGGCCTGTTGTCGTTCAAGAGCATGCCCAAGAAACTCTTCGATGCGCAACTCGCGTTTAACATGCTGGCGCAATATGGCGACGACGCGCCGGCAACGCTCGAATCCGCGGAACTGCGCATCGAGCGGCATCTGGCCACGCTGCTTTCGCGCTGCGCCGCGCCGCATGCCGCGCCGGCCCCCATGCCGTCGCTGCGTCTGATTCAAGCGCCGGTGTTTCATGGGTACAGCCTCTCGCTGTGGGTGGAGTTCGAAGAGAATCCGGGCGTGGAAGCGCTGGAAGCTGCGCTGGCGGACGAGCGCATCGATGTGCGGCGTTCCGATCTGGAGCCGCCCTCGGCGGTGGGCGTCGCCGGTCAGGATGGCGTGGCGGTGGGCGCACTGGCCATGGACCGCAACGATCCGCAGGCTTGCTGGTGCTGGTTGGTGGCGGATAATCTGCGGCTGGTGGCGGAGAATGCGCTGGCGGTGGGGAGCGAGTTCTTATGAGAAGGACAGAAGCGGCACTACTCGCCGTGGCGGTGTGCGCCACCGGTTGCGGCTATCATGTGGCCGGCATGTCGGACATCATGCCGCAGACCATTCACACCATCGCCATCGGCACTTTTGCAAACAGGTCGATTCAATACAAGCTGGCGCAGCGCCTGCCCGCCGATATCGCGCGCGAATTCATCGAACGAACGCGCTACAAGATCGTGACCGATCCGAAGAATGCCGATGCTGTGCTGGATGGCGCGGTGCTGAACTTCGTATCGTACCCGATCATTGCCGATCAGGCCACGGGGCGCGCGACCGTGGTGCAGTGCAGCGCTTATTTGAAAATCACTTTGACGGAGCGCGCCACCGGCAAGGTGCTGTTTACGCGGCCGTCGTTTGAAGCGCGGGAGCGGTACGAGATCAGCGTCGACCCGCAAGCGTACTTCGATGAGAGCGGGGCCGGCATCGAGCGTCTGGGCCGCGATGTGGCGCGCGACGTGGTCACTTCGATCCTGGAGAAATTCTGAACGTGTGGGGCGGGATTCCAGTCGTTGAAAGCGCGCCAGGCGGCCTAAGAGGCCGCCGCAGGCCGAGGGCCCGCCCCACATGACTCCCGCGCAATTTCTGACTCGCATGGAACGCGGCGAAATCGCGCCCGCCTATTTGTTCCTCGGGCCAGAAGCCTACCAGCGGCGGCGCGCGCGGCGAGCGTTGTTGAAGGCGGCGCTCGGCACGGCCGGCCGCGAGAACGCCGTCACGCAATACGATCTGGCCGAGACGACGCTGGCGGAAGCCATCGACGATGCGCGCGCGCTCTCGCTGTTCGCGTCCGAGCGGGTGATTTTCGCCGGCAACGCGGAAGCCGCGCTCCCGCGCACGCGCGCCGACGAAGACGCCGGGGATAGCGATGGCGCCGCGGGTTCCGCGGACCTGCTGGCGGCGTACCTGAAGGACCCCACGCCCGGCGTGGTGCTGGTTTTCGATGCCCCGCGTTTCGATTTCGAAGGCGAGGATAAGAAGAAGCAGGAGCGCGTACGCAAGTTTTATGCGGCCGCGGGCGACCCGGTCGAATTCAAGCGCGCCTCGGCCGATGACGCGCGCCGGGAGGCCACGGCCCTGGCGCGGCGCGCCGGCCTGAGCATCGATCCCGCCATGGTGGACTTGCTGGTGGAGGCGCTGGCCGCCGATCTGACGCGCATAGCGGTGGAAGTGGAAAAGATGGCGCTCTACACCCAGGGGCGGCCGGTAACCGAGGAAGATCTGGGGCTGTTGGTGCCGGACGCGCGGGCCACCACCATCTTCGCCCTGGTGGGAGCTCTGGGGCGGCGGGATCGCTCGCGGTCGCTCGAAATCCTGGACACCCTATTTCGCGACGGCGAGTATTTGCCGGTGGCGTTGTCGTTCCTGGCGGCGCAGTTCCGCGCGGCGCTGGTGGCCAAGGAAACGGGCTTGCGCAGTCCCCAGCAGATCCAGGGGCACTTCGCCAAGATAGGCGTGCAGATGTGGGGTTCGCGCGCCGAGCAGGTCTTTCAGACGGTGGCGAAGTTTTCCAAATCGCAACTGGAGCGCGCCATGCAGTTGACCTTCGAGGCGGATAAGGATTTGCGCAGCGCGAGGCCGGACGACCGCATCGTGATGGAGCAGTTTATCTTGCGGTTGACGGCCTAAGGGTCGGAAACCGCTCCCTTACGGTCGCGGCTCGGTAATACGCTGCACCTTGCTGAGCCGCGCACGTCAGCGAGCGGTTATGCGGTGGCGAGCGACTTCACGCGCAGGTGCAGTTTGGATTTATATCGTGCCGCGGTGTTCTTCTTGATGATGCCGCTCTTGGCGGAGCGGTCGATGAGGGAGAAGGTCGCGGGCAGCAGTTCGGCAGCCGCCTTGGCGTCTTTCGAAGTGATGGCGCGCCGCATGGCGCGGATCTGGTGACGCAGGCGAGACTTATTCTGCCGGTTGTACTCGGTGCGCTTTTCGTCTTGCCGTACGCGCTTGAGCGCGGAAAAATGATTGGCCATCTGGAAGCAGAGTGATCCTTACAGGAGATTCGTAACCCACAGGATACCGCAGGGAGCGGGCTGGGGTCAACTGCCGAATGTGGTCAGTTGATCGAGATCCATATTACCTCCCGACAGGATGACGCCCACCTTACCGATGCCATCCGGCAATTTGCCAAACAGCAGGGCGGCCGCACCCACGGCGCCGCTGGGTTCCACCAGGATCTTGAGCCGCGTGAGCAGGAACGCGACCGCCGCGCGGATTTCATCGTCGGTGACCAGCAGAATCTGCTCGACCAACTGGCGAATGATGGGGAAAGTCAGTGCGCCGGGCTGCGGAGCGCGCAGGCCATCGGCGATGGTCTGGGGCAGCGGGATGGTGCGGCGCTCGCCGGCCTGTAAAGAGAGAAATGTGTCGTTGCCGTCGGCCGGTTCGACGCCGAACAGGCGGATCGAAGGGCGCATGTCTTTAGCGATAGTGGCGCAGCCCGAGAGCAGCCCGCCACCGCCGACCGGCGCGATCAGGGCATCCAGATCCGGCCAGTCTTCCAGTAATTCCAGCGCCGCGGTTCCCTGCCCCGCCATAATCATCGGATGATCGAAGGGCGGCACCAGCGTAGCGCCGGACTCTTCCAGTATCTGGGCCGCGATGGCCTCGCGGCTTTCCCGCAACCGATCGTAGGGCACGATGCGAGCGCCTTGCGCGCGCGCGGGTTCCAGCTTGGAACGCGGCGCGTCGGCCGGCATAACGATGGTGGCCGCGGCACCCGCATGACGGGCCGCAATGGCCACCGCAATGGCGTGGTTACCGGAGGAAAAGGCCACCACGCCGCGCGCCAGCTCGGCAGGCTTGAGGGACAGGATCAGGTTGGATGCCCCACGGATCTTGAATGCGCCGCCCGTCTGCAGGTTCTCGCATTTGAAGAAGACGCGNNCCGCCCTCCAAGGCGATGCTACGCAAATTGACCCACTACCCGCGGCGTGCGCTTCAGCGGCCAGGCCTGCGCGCACGGAATGTCTTGGCCGTTTTTCGGCGCGGCGTGCCAGTCTCCAGCGCCACCAGCAAGCGGACCCGGCGCCGCGTCCCCCTGGTGCGCTCCAGCAACCGCAGGATTCGCTGGATCTCCACATGCAAACGCTTCCGAAACAAACGGTTCCCTGGTTCCATCTTCATTTCGTGCGGATCCTCCGCCCACCACGCTCACGAATCGACGTACGTTGGGTAGTGGGATGAAACGTCCAAACGTTTCAAGTGGTGCGCGCAAATCCGCAAATGCCGATCAACCGAGTTCGTCGCCCGGCCCGCATGCCAGCGTGCTCAGGTATTCGTCCGAAGTGTAGAGCGCGAAGCTGAACGATGCGAGCTCCAGCCGGGTAAACGGCGTGAGGCCCTGATAGCAGGCGAACAGACTATCGGCGTAAGCGTAGTATTCTTCCAGAAATTCGGCGGAAATCACGCCGAAATCCGGCGGAGTTGGGAACACGGCATTGATGCCGATGGCCCGCGAGGCAATCCGGCGGTAGTCGGTGACGCCCCAACTCTCGAAGCGCGCGGCTACGCCGGGGGGCGTGCGATGCACCAGGAAATCCGCGAAACTCTGCGGCAGGATGCCTGCGTTCGCCAATGTTTGGTCGCGCCCGGCGAAATCCACGCACTGCGCGATCCAGCGCATGACGTCCTTGCCCACCAGGGCGAGCATGCGAAATTCGGTGTATCGGGCCCGCAGTAAGGGCTCTTTCAGCAAGCCGGGCTCGCCCATGCCGCCGAGATACAACGCCAGCTTGATGCTGTCTAAGGACGCGGCTGCATCCAGGCCGCGGTCGAACGGGTGCAGAATCAGGGGAGGCAGGTCCCACCGCCGCCCGTGCCACGAAGTGTCCGCAGGCTGAGTCATCTCTACATAGCATATCGACATGCGAGGCCAAAACGTGCCGCTACCGGCGCGTAAGCTGAGCGTAAGCGGCCGAGGCTTTGTACGTCAGCGGAGTATGATAAGAAACAACAAGGCGTCCCGCGCGACCTTTGGGTGGGGATGGTGTTCAAGCTCTTATGAAAAACCTCTGCTGCCTGTTCTTGATCTCGCTATGCGTCGCCAACCGTGCGGCGGCACAGTGTTCGTCGGCTCCGCCAGCTTACTCCACGGCGTGTACGGAGATGCAAGGCTACCTGAGTTCTTACAATGCCACCCTCAGTTCCCAGTGGAACGGCGCGAAATCGCCGGCGGTGTTTGGCACCGAACTACTGGCGGCCAACGACAATATCGGCATCACGGCCCTCCTGGCGCCCGACGCCCTGAGTAAGGTGGAGATGGAGTTGGACGGCTTGGCCAGGCTGGGTGTGCAATTCGTCACCGTCGCCGTTTCGTTTCCGATCCTTTACCAACCGTTCTATTCATTCGAGAACAATAACCCGCAAGACTATGCCCAGGTCCTGAGTTTCTATCAGAACGTGATGGCGCAGGCCCGCCAGCGCAACATGAAGGTGCTGATCGAGTCCTTCGTGGTGTTCCCCGCCTATGCCACGGATCTGCCGCTGAACGACTACTACCAATCCCTGACCACGTCGCAGTTCAACGCCGGGCGCGCGCAGAACGCGCAAAATGTCGCGCAGCTACTCCAGCCCGATTGGCTGAATCTGGGCTCCGAGCCGGATAC
>PMVV01000396.1:0-2905 GCA_003166475.1 Bryobacterales bacterium
CATGAAGCGGTCCACGCCCAGCAGCAGGGTGAGACCCGCCACGGGAACGGTGCCGATGGCGGAGAGTGTCGCGGCCAGGGTGATGAATCCGCCGCCAGTCACCGCCGCCGCGCCTTTGGAACTCAACATCAGGATGAGCAGGAGGGCGGCTTGCTGGCCTCCGGTCAGGTGTATGTTGGTGGCCTGCGCCACGAACAGCGCGGCGATGGTCAGGTAAATGGAAGTGCCGTCGAGGTTGAACGAGTAGCCCGCTGGAATCACCAGCCCGACGATGGNNTCCAGCTTCACCATCATGCGCGGCAGCACCGATTCCGACGACGACGTGCTGAGCACGATCAGCAGCTCCTCCTTGATGTAGTTGAGGAACTTCCATAAGCTGAAGCCGTGCGCGCGGGCGATGGCGCCGAGCACGATGAAGACGAAGGCAAAGCTGGTCAAATAAACGCAGGCCAGCAGCTTGAGCAGCGGCAGCAGAGTTTGGAGGCCATATTTCCCGATGGTGAACGCCATGGCGCCGAATGCGCCGAGCGGCGCGGCTTGCATAACGATCGCGACCACGCCGAACAGCCAGTGCGCGATTTTATCGCAGGCTTCCACGATGACGCGGTTGCGGGGGATGGCGGCCAGCGCCAATCCAAACAGAATCGCGACCAGCAGCACCTGCAGAATATCGCCCTGCGCAAAGGCGCTGACGACGGTGTTGGGGATGATGTTCAGCAGGAAATCGACAGTATGAAGTCCCCTGCCTTGGGCGGCGTATTGCGCGACGGCGGCGGCGTCCAGGGTGGCCGGATTGACATTCATGCCCGTGCCGGGCTGCACGATCTTGACCACCATCAGTCCGATGAGCAGCGCCACCGTGGTCAATACCTCGAAGTACGCCAGCGCCTTGATGCCCACGCGTCCCAGCTTCCGCATGTCGCCGATGCCGGCGATGCCGACCAAGACGGTGAAGAAGATGATGGGCCCGATCATCATCCGGATGAGCTTGATGAACCCGTCTCCCAGGGGTTTCATGGCCACGGCGGCGGGCGGGTATAACACGCCCAGCAACACGCCCAGAACGATTCCCAGGATCACCCGAAAATACAGCGAGCGATGAAATCTTCGTGGCTGCGCGGATGGGGGCGGTGGCATGACGCTAATCTTCGTGCTCGTAACTTGGCAATCCGAAGATAGCAGAAAGCTGCGCCCGGCGGTCGCGGCGATGGTATAAAGTAAATTCTTCGAACGAGGAGACAACGTGATCCGCTTTCGACTGGCGCTCCTGACCGTGGTCGTTTCGACTTTCGCGGCGTCTGCGCAGCAATTCCCTAACCTGGAACCCCCAGATCCGAAGAGCTTCGCGATCATGGCCTGGGGGGACGCACCCTCCGATGCGGCGCAGTTGCGCGGGATGCGCGAGGCCGGCCTGAATATTGCCGGCTTTTGCCGCGCCGAAGATCTCGACAAGATTCGCGACGCGGGTTTGGCGTGCTTCGTCTCCGATCCACGGATCGCCGGCTACGACTGGCAAGCCTTGCCGCCGGACAGCGAGATCCGCAGCCGGATTGGCGCGCTGGCGCACCAGATCGGTTCCAACCGGGCGGCCATCGGATTCTTTCTCCGCGACGAGCCGCACGCGGCGCTGATGCCTGGGTTGGCGCGGGTGGCGAAGATTGCGCGCGATGCCATGCCGGGTATGTGGCCCTACGTCAACCTGTTCCCGTATCGCGTGAGCGCGGAGCGTTTGGGAACCGATACTTACGACAAATACGTCCGCATGCTGGTCGATACCATCGGGCAGCCTTTCCTCAGCTACGACAACTACTCGCTGGTGGGCGGCGAGATGCTGGACTACTTCTACACCAACCTGGAGATCGTGCGGCGCCTGTCGATCGAGACAAAAACGCCGTTCTGGAATTGCATTCTGGCCAATGCGCACTTCAACTACATGGAGCCGTCGGACGCCACTTTCCATTTACAGGTTTATGCCACGCTGGCTTATGGGGGCCGCGGCATTCAGTATTTCACCTACTTCGCGCCGGACGTTGGCAACTACCGTTTGGCGGCCATCGATCAGTTCGGCAACCGGACGGCTACGTGGGAGCGGCTGCGGCGCATCAATCTGGAGATCGCGGCGCTGGCTCCCACGATTTTGAAACTGCGCAGCACCGGCGTGTTTCATTATCCGGACGTGCCTGAGCAGGGCAAACCGTTGGCCGCCAGCAGGCTGGTGCGGGGAATCGAGATGACGCAACGCTTTGTACGGCCGCCCGCCGCCGGGCGGTTCCTGGTGGGCGAGTTTGAAGACGGCCAGGGACGCCCATTTCTGATGATCGTCAACCGGGACCTCAACAACAGCTTTCAGTTCCGTTTGCATCTGGTGAAAGAAAATGCCAAACTGATCCGGATTTCGCCATACAGTGGTAAGGAAGAAGCGTTTGGCGGGGAAATGGATTGGCTGGCGCCGGGCGCCGGTATCCTGCTGCGGATCGAGTAATCAGAAAGTGCTTTGAACGGAAGGCATTTTGGAGTATGCTAGTAGCGGGACCGGGGAGACGACCCCGATCCCGCTCGGCCATTACCGCCTGCCCTTACGGTGCCAGACGATAATGATCGTGAACTTGCCGATAAGCGGCAGCTCAACTAGCAATTTGATCATTGAGATCCTCCTTTCTGCTTCGAAGGGAAGGCCCGGTCGTGAGTCGGGCTTTCCCGATCGAAGCTCCAGTGCTTCTCTCGAGAACCCGTTCTTCCAATCTCCACAGGAAAGGACTCCGCAGGTACAGTGCGCAAATCGGGGCCGGGTTCTCCTTTTCTTAGTACGAAAAGTACGAAAGGGGGGCTTTTCAACGGATGCCATTTTGGAGTATGCTAGTAGCGGGACCGGGGCTACGAGACCCGATCCCGCTCGGCCATTACC
>PMVV01000396.1:2949-5093 GCA_003166475.1 Bryobacterales bacterium
TCTCTCGAGAACCCGTTCTTCCAGTCTCCACAGGAAAGGACTCCGCATGTACAGTGCGCCAACCGGCGCAGGGTTCTCCATCTTCCGCTCCGTCTCCGTAACGAAATCGCGACGATTTCCGCGACTTTGTGCAGACACCGCGCGTGACTTCCCGGCACGCATTTGCTAAGATATTGATCTGTCAGCGCCTTGCTGGTGAATCAGGCGGGCCGGTTTCGAATCGATTGAGATCGCACCATTTCCTCGCTTGTGGTCATGTCTCGCGGCTATAAGTCCCCGGCAATCGTCTGACGGAGTTGTCTCGCGGAGGCGTTCGGTAATGGCCGTCGATCAGGGCAAAGAGCAGGCGGATGAGTTGGTCCAGCCGGATAGCGAAAGCTACAGATCTTTGCTCGACGAGTATACCCATTTGGCTCCGGCGGAGGGCGAACTCCTTCAGGGCACCGTCCTCAAGGTCACGGCCAAGGACGTGATCGTCGATTTCGGGTACAAATCCGAAGGGCTCGTGCCGATTGAGCAGTTCCTCGGCCCGGCTGGAGAATTGAGTGTACAAGCCGGCGATGTCGTCGACGTGATGATCGATCACGGCGAGCAGCCGGAAGGCTACACTCTGCTTTCCCACGCCAAGGCCGCCCGCATACGGGTATGGGACAACCTGGAAAAAGCCTTCGCGGATCAACTGGTGCTCCTGGGGCACGTAATGGGGCGAGTCAAGGGCGGGCTTTCCGTGGACGTGGGCATCGAGGCGTTCATGCCAGGCTCGCAGGTAGATCCGCGCCCCGTACATCACCTGGACTCGTTCATTGGCCAGGATGTTCCGGTCAAGATCATCAAGGTGAACCGCCGCCGCGGCAACGTGGTTGTTTCGCGCAAGTTGGCCGTGGAGCAGGAGGTCGGCCAGCGCAAGTCCGCCACGCTGGATCAACTGCACGAAGGCGCCATCGTAACGGGCGTGGTCAAGAACCTGACCGAATACGGGGCCTTCGTCGATTTAGGGGGCCTGGACGGCTTGCTGCACGTCACCGACATGTCGTATGGCCGCGTGGCGCATCCGTCGGAAGTGGTGCACGTTGGCGACACCATCACCGCCAAGGTACTCAAGTTCGACCGGGCCAAGGAACGCGTTGCGCTGGGGCTGCGGCAGATGGCGCCGGATCCCTGGGAGACCGTCGCCGAGCGATTTCCGGCAAACAGCCGCGTCATGGGCCAGGTGGTGAACGTCACCGATTACGGGGCGTTCGTGGAACTCGAACCCGGCGTGGAGGGTCTCATCCACATCACCGAGATGACCTGGTCGCGGCGCATGAAGCATCCTTCGAAGGTGGTGCGCGCGGGCGACCAGGTGGAGGCCGTGGTGCTGGAAGTACACCCGCGGGACCGGCGTATTTCTCTCGGCCTCAAACAGCTTGAGGCCAACCCGTGGACCACCATCGACAGCCGCTATAGCATCGGTTCGGTGGTGGAAGGCCGGGTGCGCAACATGACCGATTTTGGCGCCTTCATCGAGATCGAGGAGGGCATCGACGGACTCGTACATGTTTCGGATCTCTCGTGGACCAAGCGGGTGAAGCATCCGTCGGACGTGTTGAAGAAGGGCCAGCTTGTGCAGGCGGCGATCTTGAATATCGACGCCAAGGGGCACCGCTTGTCGCTGGGCATTAAGCAGCTCCAGCCGGACGCCTGGGAAACATACTTGCAGAGCCACCAACCGGGCGATATCGTACATGGGCGCATCTCGCGCCTGGCGGGTTTTGGAGCGTTCGTGGAATTGGCGGAAGGCGTCGAGGGACTTTGCCATTTTTCGGAAGTGCCGGGCTACTCCGGGCGGCGCTCGGCTGAGGCTCCCGTGGCGGTGGGCCAGGAGTACGATTTCAAGATCGTCAAGATGAGCGAGGCGGAAAAGAAGATCGGGCTGAGCCTCAAAGCGGTGGCCCACGACGAAGAGAAGGGACGCCTGGCGGACTACCAACGGCAGGCGGCGGCGGGCGCTGCTACCATTGAAGAAGTGCTAAGCCTCAAGAATCGGGGCGCGGAATAGCTTGCAAAAATCGCCCGTTCACGAGATACTGCTGTAACGGCTTGAGAGGACAAGGAGAATAGTACATGACCAAGGCCGATCTGATTGAAGAGGTCTCGCGCGTAGT
>PMVV01000306.1 GCA_003166475.1 Bryobacterales bacterium
CTTCTAACCGGACAGTAGTGATGACGAATGTAGGTTACAACAATGTCGTCATCTGAGTCTGGAACAGTTTCTAGCGTTCCTGCCATTGATATCCAGTTGCGCTCCGCTTCGTCCATTCGGTTGTCTGCCAGCCCAAAGAGATGATTCTTTAGAAGGTCCGCAGCGGATGGCCGGAGACCGCGATCATTCATGGTCTCAAACACGACGTATGCGCTCCGATCATCCGAGACCGTTACGCAAATTACCATCGCACGTTCTGCTAAGAAGGTAACCCAGTTATATAGCACCTGGCTGCGTGCTGTGTCAGGCAAAGGCGATACTATGTTTCGGACGTGTTGATATGCGAGTTTGCAAGCCTCATGGATTCGCTCATGCGATTCGCCTGACCGGCTGGCGTTGTTACGGACATTCTGGTCATCGGACAGTACCCGCTTCATGTAAAAATCATGATCCACCTTGCCAAGCTGCAATTTCGATTGTTGCTCAAGGGTTCCCAGATCGTTAGATACCAAATATTCCATGTCTATTATCGTTGCGCGCTTATCGTCGTGGGTCTCCCTGTAGTAGTCACGAATGGCAGACAGTAAAATTACGGTCGTGGCAAGCCTCTGTTGACCGTCAAAGACCTCAAGCCTACCGTTCTTCTTGGCGACGACCACAGATCCTAGGAAGTAGTCGGGTTCTTGATCGTTAATGGCCTTGGCGAGATCCTGATACAGGTCCGTCACGTGCTCAGTTCGCCAAGCGTAAGCGCGTTGGTTCGCGGGCACACAAAGCCCTCCATCTTTGATGAGCTTGGCGATCCCAAATCGGTTAATATCCAAGCGTTCATTTGGCATTCTTGAACTCCTTCTCACGCGGCACCTCCGCGAGAAGGCAACGCGACGCAGAACCATGTTACCGCGCTATCGCCTGATGAGCCAACTATATTTTTACCCAAATTAGTGCGGGGCGTACGGTCAAATCGTGCGCCGATGGGGCTGTTCCCCGCCCCGCGCCGGCTACCGATACGTCTCTTCCCGCCGCAGCCCGCAGTAGAAGAGCCATACCTCCTGGCCGAAAATGTCGTACCGGAAGCGCCAGCGTCCCATGGTGAGGCGGAACTGGCCTTCCCCCGCCGCCACACCTTCCAGTTTCTTAATGTGATGCTCGCGGCTTACGTTGTACGGATCGACCGAGAGGATCTCGCTAGCGCGTCCCTGGAGCGCCGGAAGGTCGCGGTGGGCGCGGAGCAGTTTCTTGACGAGGCGCTCATAGTGCGGTGTGCCGATGACCGTGAACAGAGGCTTCATGCCGTGCGACGGGTCTTTTTCTCGGCCGCGATCTCGGAGAGAAATGCGGCGATCGGGCGGCCTTTGCCGGCCAGACGCTCAGCGTTGCTCTTCCGGATGTGCTCGCGGACCTTCCGGTCGCGGACTTCCAGATAATCCTCCAGCTCCTCGGCGCCCATAATGCCGATGATCGGGATGCCGTCCTTCTCCAAGATGAAATATTCCTTATTCAGGTGGACGCGCTTGGCTACCTGGCCTAAGTTCACGCGCGCTTTCGTGATTGGGAGGTGATGGATCACGGGTGTGGTGTTATTTTTCAAGGGCGACGTTCCTCACTGACCTGCCTTGATTAGCATTAATCAAAGTATAGCGAGTCCTGGACGGTGACGGTTGGGTTCACCGCCGTTCACTGCCTCACGCGACATCCAATCTCCGCCCCCCATAATCGTGGTCTGACGTTACGCGATAGCCGTTCGATGTTGCCCAGTTACGCCCTGCGTCTCTCAACCTTGAATTCCCGCAGTTTATGAAGTCCTCAGCCATTTTCTCGTTGCCGGACGCGGGGCTTGAGCCCCGCTGCCTGTCCCTATTTCCTCACAATCAGCAAAGGCACCCGCAGCTCATGTCGCACCGGAGTGATCGTATTCCCGAATATCAGATCTTTCAGCCGGCGATGGCCGTGGGCGCCCATAACAATGAGATCGGGCTGGATCTCCAAGGCATAGTGCACGATCTGGCTGCCGGGCCGCGGCGCATGCACAATAGCGGTCTCCACCTCAATCCCATCGGCGCGCAGAGTCTCGGCAATGCGCTCCAGGTACTGCTCCCCGGCTTCGACTTCGGCGGTAGACGATAGCGGCCCATATACGCTGCTGGTAACGCCCTCCTCCACGTGCAGCAGGAATAGTTTGGCGCCGTGCATTTTGGCCATGGCCGCCGCGTGGCTGAGAGCCTTGCGGTCCAGTTCGGTGTGATCCAGTGGCACCAGGATCCTGTGGTATTCGAGCGCCACAGGCTGCTCCGCCGCCGGTTCGGGTATCGTCAGCGAAGCCCGGCCGAATCCGTGCCGCGCCCAATGCGCGATCAGCGGCTCAAACGAAATCCAGACCAGCAGGCCCGTCACGCCCATGCCCGCCACCACCAGCGGGAACCACACGATGGGGCGGTTGGCAGCCGAGCCCAGCAGTTGACCCAGCCCATCCGTCAGCAGCCAGATGTTCAGCCCCAGAATCAGCACGGCTGCGGCCCACGAGAGCCATTGCACCCACAATTTGTTGGCGAAAATGCCCATACGCCGGCGGTCGCTGGTGAAGTGAATCAGCGGAATCACCGCGAACGGCAACTGCATGCTCAAAATCACCTGGCTGAGAATCAGCAGTTGATAGGTGCCTTTGTCGCCTGAAATATAAATGACGATGGCCGCCGGGATGATCGCGATCGTGCGCGTAATCAGCCGCCGCAGCCACGGCCGCATGCGGATGTTCAAGAAGCCTTCCATCACGATCTGACCGGCCAGCGTCCCCGTAAGCGTGGAGGATTGTCCGGAACACAGCAGCGCCACCGCGAACAGGATGCCCGCGAATGCCGTGCCTAGCAGTGGTACCAGCAGCAAGTGCGCCTGCTGGATTTCGGTGACCACCACGCCGTGCCGGAAGAAGACCGCCGCGGCTAGGATCAGAATCGCCAGGTTCACCAGCAGCGCGGCATTCAGCGCCACCACCGAATCGACCAGATTGTAGCGGCACGCGCGGCGCTTGCCGGCCTCGCTGTGGCCGATCTGCCGCGTCTGCACCAGCGCCGAATGCAGATACAGATTGTGCGGCATCACCGTGGCGCCCAGCATGCCGATCGCGACATACAGGGTCTGCCCGTTGATGCGCGGAATCAGACCCAGGAAGACCTGCGATGCCACCGGCTTGGCCAGCACGATCTCGATGCAAAAGCAGGTCGCCATCACCGCGATGAGCGCCAGAATAAACGCTTCCACGTAGCGGATGCCGAGGCCCTGGAACCACAGCAGCAGCAGCGTATCGGCCGCGGTGAGCAGCACCCCGATCAGCAGCGGAATGTGGAACAGCAGGTTCAGCGCGATGGCCGCCCCCAGCACCTCGGCCAGATCGCAGGCCGCGATGGCGATCTCGCACAGCACCCAGAGCGCAGTGGTGATGGGCCGCGGATAGGTCTCGCGGCAGGCTTGCGCCAAGTCGCGGCCCGATACGATTCCCAGCCGCGCGCTCAGGGTTTGCAGCAGGATGGCCATGAAGTTGGACATCACCAGCACCCAGATCAGCGCATAGCCGAATCGCGCGCCGCCTTCGAGATCGGTGGCCCAATTGCCGGGGTCCATGTAGCCCACGCTGACCAGGTATGCCGGCCCCGCGAAAGCGAACATGCGCCGCCAGACGGGCATGTCGGCCGTGCCCACGCTGGAATGCACGTCGGCGAGGGAGCGGGCACCGATCTTGGCGGCAGTAAGCATAGTGTCGTGTCAGATCTTAACTACAGTTAACATAGCCGCACCGACGGTGTCAATCGCATTGTAATCCCCTCCAAGTGGTGGTATGCTGTATTTGTGATTTTAAAATCACACAAGTACGGCTCATCCGGATTTGTGGCGGCGCGTGCATGGAGCCAACACCAAGAACGGCTAAGGAATATCTTACGGCAGATCGCAAGCGGCCCTTTCACGAGTGGCTCGTCAGACGGCTTGACGGAAGCACTCGCGCCCAAATCGCGCTGAGGATCAGAAGGATTGCGGAGACGGGCAACTATGGAGATTGCGGGCCGGTCGGTGAAGGCGTGTTTGAGTTGCGGTTTATGAGTAAAGGGCCTGGGTGCAGGGTCTATTTCGGTATCGATGGCGATTTAGTTATATTGCTGATCGGCGGGGATAAGAGCACGCAGCAATCGGACATCAGAAAGGCTAAAGCGTACTGGAGCGATTACAATGCCTAAGCGAACCCTGGATTTCAGGGAGGAACTCCTAAAGGATCTGGCTGACCCGAAAGAAGCCGCACACTACATCAACGCGGCCCTGGAAGATTCCGAAGAGATGTTCCTGATCGCTCTTCGGGACGTTGCCGAGGCCCGCCAAATGTCCAAAGTCGCCAATGCGGCCGGCGTCGCTCGAGAGTCGATCTACAGAATGCTATCTGCGACGGGCAACCCGACACATAGTAACCTAATAGGGATTCTGAAGGCTCTGGACCTAAGGTTGTCCGTGGAAGCCATCAGCGTACCTAAGGCCAAAAAGTCTTTGCGATCGAAAGGGCGTACCCGAATACAGCCCTCGGCGCTTCCCGTCCCACAGAGCCGCTGAACATAGGCGCCGCCCACCCCAGCGCGCCCTGCGTTACACTACTTAACGCTTGCGATTTCCAATCTTATTCCTCATGGCCCTCTCAACCCTCCCGGCGGCCGCTCCCCGAACCATGCGCCTGGATTGTTTCCACGGCGGCACCGCCACCGAAGAGCAGATCTCGCTCGACGCGCTCGTGCTCGAAGGCCCCTGGCCGGGCCGCCTGGATCGCGCCATAGACGACACCAACCTGGGCAAGTATTTCTTCGAAGTGCTGGACCGTAAGACCAACCGCGTGCTCTATTCGCGCGGCTTCGCCAGCGTCTTCGGAGAGTGGCAGGAAACGCCCGAAGCCGCTGAAGTCCGCCGCCAGTTTCACGAGTCGCTGCGCTTTCCCGCCCCCACGGCCCCCGTGCAGATCGTCGTCAAAAAACGCGATCGGCGGAATGCGTTTCAGGAATTCTGGTCCGTCGTCGTCGACCCGGCCGACCCGGCCATCGACCGCTCCCCTCCGCCTGCCAACGTCAAGGTCTGGGCGGTCATGCAAAATGGCGAGCCGCGCGACAAAGTCGACCTGCTGCTGATGGGCGACGGCTACACCGCCGCCGAGATGGAAAAGTGGCACAAAGACGCGCACCGCATGGCCGATCTGCTCTTCGCCGCCTCGCCCTTCACCGAACGCCGCAACGATTTCAACGTGTGGGCCGTCGATACTCCGGCCGACGAAAGCGGCGTCTCTCGCCCTTCCGACAGTGTCTATCGCCGGTCGCCGCTGCGCACCACTTACGATGCCTTCGGCTCCGAGCGTTACGTCCTGGCCTTCGATAACAAGCGCATGCGTGAAGCCGCCTCGGCCGCCCCTTATGAGTTCATCGAAATCGTGGTGAACGATCGCAAATACGGCGGCGGCGGAATCTTCAATCTCTACGCCACGGTCTCGGCGGACAACGCTTTTACGCCCTACGTCTTCGTACATGAATTCGGCCATCACTTCGCCGGACTGGCCGATGAATACTACACCTCGGATGTGGCGTATGAAGCGTCCGCCGCGCGGCCGGAACCGTGGGAGCCGAACGCCACCGCCGATCCGCACGCCGCCAAGTGGAGCGAACTGATCGCCGCGGGCACGCCGCTGCCGACCCCTTGGCCCAAAGAGCAGTTTGAATCCCTCGAAAAGGAGATTCAGGCGCGCCGCCGGCAGATTCGCGCCGCACACCGGCCCGAACAGGAGATGGAAGCGCTGTTCCGCGAGGAGGGCGGAAAGACCACCGCGCTGCTCGCCACGGGCCCGCACGGGCACGCCGTGGGTGCCTTCGAAGGAGCCATGTACGAGGGGCGCGGCTACTACCGCCCGCAAGCGGATTGCATCATGTTCACCCGCGACGAAGTGGGCTTCTGCGCCGTCTGCCGCCGCGCCATCGAGCGCATTATCGATCTTTACTCGCGGCCTTCACCTCGATAAAAAGCATCTCCATCGGGTTTGTGTTCAGGTTTCTGGTGGAGCGTCTGTCGCCATACAGCCAGCGGGTTTCGCCGCTTTCCATGTGGACGTCCTGAATGTGCCCGTCAGGTCGGGTGAAGCGCAGGTGGCACTCTCGGATGCATACCGCCAGCGCATCCACGTCGTCATGCATAGGCACGGCCTCGTCGGCTTTTAGCGTGAGCCGGATGGCGCGCACGTGCTCGTTTTCGAAATCCAGACGGTAATGTTGCGCGTCGATCTTCAGCGGATCGCGCCGGGCCAGCGCCTCTGGCGAAACAATGTCCGGGGGAAACGGCTTCTCCGGCGGAAACCGCGTCTGCCCGTATGCGCTCAGCGCCAGTACTGCAAAAAGGAGGAGTCGCATATCCCGATCATACATCGGGCACAAAAGCTATAGCGGCTTTGCCTTCGGCGGCGGCAGCTCGCGCGCCACGCAGGTATCCTGGAAACCGGTGCGCGCATGGGAGCCGTCGCAAAACGGCTTGTTCGCGGACTGCCCGCAGCGGCACAGTGAGATCACGGTGCGGCCCGCCAGGCCAAACTCATTGCCTTGCTGGTCCTGAATCGTAAACTCGCCTTCAATGCGGATCGGTCCGTTGCTGATAGGAGTGATTTTTGCCATCTCCCGGATAGTACCACGCCGTGTATTACAACTGGTCGCGTGGATTTCGTGGGGCAGGCCCTCGGCCTGCGGCGGCATCTCAGGCCGCCGCTTTGGTTGCGGCTATGCCGCGCTGTGGGTTGCCAACCTGCAGGCCGATTGGCAATCGGCCTTCGCGACCTCTATCGATCACAAGCCGAGAAACCCCAGCATCCCCATGAAACCAAAGAACAATCCCCCCCGCCATCCCCAAGCCCCCGCGCCCGCCCATGCTATTCTCATCGTCGAAATGGGACACACCACCGACAACCCTCCCCTCACCAGTGTCCAGCAGTGCGTCGTCGACGCCCTGGCCGCCGGCTCCACCCTCACCGACACCGCCGAAACCTACGGCGTCCATCGCGTTACCATCTACCGTTGGATGAAAACCTCCAAGCCCTTCATCGCCGCCCTCCACCGCGCCCGCGCCGAATTCGTCCTCGCCCGCCGTGACGACCTCCACCATCTCAGCAACCGCGCTTTGGAAACCCTGCTCGCCGTCCTCGACAATCCCAAGGCGTCGCCCGCCGTCCA
>PMVV01000405.1:0-8018 GCA_003166475.1 Bryobacterales bacterium
GCGCGAGAACCGCGACGACACGATCGCCCGGTTGCAGGCCACAGTGGATCGTCTGGAGGAGGAGGTCGCGGAGCTGAAGCGGCAGTTTGGGGAGTTCAAGCGGCAGTTCGAGTAGTAGCGTAAGCTGGACGTATGGCGACGGGTATCGAAATCGGAAGCTTGATCGACCGCGATCCTAAGATTCGTGGGGGGCGTCCGAAGATTGCGGGAACCGGACTTACGATCAGCCGAATTGCGGGCTGTTACAAACTTGGCATGAGCCCGGAAGAGATCGTCCTCGAGTATCCTCACTTGACGCTAGCCCAAGTACATGCCGCCTTGGCGTACTATCGCGTGAATCGGGACGAGATTGAAGCCGATATTGACGAGGAGGAAGCGGCCGCGGTTCACTGGGAGAAACAGTTGGGGCCCAAGCCGCCTCGCCAATGAGTCAAGTCCCTGAGGCGAACATGATTAATCGGGAAGACGATGAACATCTGACGGCTGCGTCGGCGTCCGGTAGGACCCCGTTCACCCACTACACGACCGATTACTGCATCTTGCATCAAAGCTGGATGAGACAGAGCCGTGCGCATGCAGGCATCATCGTGGCGCCCCAACAGCTCTACTCCGTTGGGGAGGAGTTGCGGCGGATCATGAGACTCATCAGCCAGCGCACCTCCGAAGAGATGCTGGGCCGGTTGGAATTCATCTCCGGTTGGGCGTAGTCCGATTGTGGGCAGGATGGAGGAAACCGGCTTAGTAAAGCGGGCCAGCGGTTTTCATCCATGGGATGCGATGAGTCCGATGGCTCTGTCCGCGATCCTGAAGCGCGGTCCTTTCCGGTCCTCCGTTGAAACCGGGTGCGGCGGCAGCACCATCGTTCTGTCTCATGCGAGCGACCGTCACACGGCTTTTGCCATAGATGGCAAGGACCGGACTATTTCCGAACTTCGAAAACAGAGCGATCTTCGCACCGGAAAAGTGACCTTTGTCGAGGGTGAGACGAAGGATACTCTGCCTGCCTACCGGTTTGAAGGCGAACTCGACTTGGTGCTGCTGGATGGACCGCATGCCTATCCGCTGCCGCAGATCGAGTTCGCCTATCTTTTTCCATGGATCAGGCTGGGAGGATGGCTGGTGGTGGACGATATCCAGATTCCTTCGGTTTATGAGATATTCGATTTTCTCAGGAAGGAACCGCCGGTAGTGCTGGAAGAAGTGGTCGTGCGCACGGCATTCTTCCGGCGGACCGGCGCTGCGGAACATTCGCCGGACGGCTGGGCGCGGCAAGGCATAAACCGGCACGCGGTCCTGCGTTATTCCTGGCGCGATCGCCTACGCACGCTCCTCGGCCGGTGACGGCTATTTCTTGTCCACCTTGTCCAGCCGCAGGAAACGCGCGGCGTTGTTGTAGAGGATGTCGCGCTTCTGCTGCGGCGAAAGATAGGTGGCGCCCTCGATCACGCTAATCGATGCGGCCATCAGCTTGGGCCAGACCAGTTGGTCGGTCCCGAACATGACGCGGTCTTCAAAGCCTGCTTCCACGATGCGCTGGATGTAGTTATGGACTTCCTTTAACGGGTAGCTCCAGATGAGTCCCGCAACGTCGACATACAAGTAGGCGTTGGCCTGGAGAAGAGTCAGTAGCTGGTCGATCATCGGATAGCCTGCGTGCATGATCCATACGCGCAGCTTGGGATGGCGGGCCAGCAGGTCCTCGAGCAGGAGCGGGTTGCCCATGGAGCCGCGGAATTTCGGCATGGTGATGTTGGCGCGGCCGGACCCTCCGGTGCCCATGTGGATGCCCACTGGAATGTCCAGTTCCTCGGCAAGGGCGAAATAGGCGTCCACCGAGGGATCGCTGGGCGAGAGGCCCTGATACTGCAATCCCACCTCGCCCATCACCTTGAATCCGCCCTTGGTGAAGGCGGTTCGCAACTCTTCCACAGGGAGATATTTTCCCCCGCCGATACCGGTATCGAAAGACGTTCCCGGAATGATTCGTCCGGGTGCCGCGTCTTTCCACTTCTGCACGGACTTCTGGTCTCCCATGACGACGGCGGTGACATTCAGCCGCTCGTATTCGGCGAGGACGGCTTTCATGTATTCCTCGGGAGTCTTGGAGGGCTCCAGCAGATCAGTGCAGTCCTGTTTGGCCCAACCGATCTGGTCGGCTTTGATGCTCGGGTCCGCCGCCAGGAACTGCGGGTTGAAAGGGCACATCGGCCCGACTCCGGGAATGCCGCCGAAGGTGTGGACGTGAACATCGATAACGGGCGGCCTGGCAGGCTCGGACGGTTGCGCCGCGGCGATTGCCGCGGCCGCCATCAGCAGGGTGGATAGGGTGGTACAGCGCATGACGAGATCGTATCAGACGGCAAGGCGCAGGACGCTCACGAGGTTCAAAGGGCCGAGGGTAGGGAACCGCTCGGGCGAGGTTTCGATGGCCATGCGGATGGTTTCGAAGTCGCGCGGGTTGTGGTGGACCAGGGGCATTGCGGCGACCAGTGCCGTGGCGGCGATCAGGATGTCGCATCGCCATCGGAACAACCTTTCCTGGCGCACCTTGAGGACACGGTGACTCCGCTTCGGGGAATTCGGCGGCGTACAAAGCAACCGAGGCATTGATCGGAATCGCTATGCCTCTAGTACCGCTTTCCTGGTCGCCATGGCGGGCCGGTGATAAAATCCAGTCCGGGGCATTCGCGGGCAGTGAAACGTTTTGCCTCCTAAACCCACTATCACAGGAAGGCTCTCAATGAAAACGCTGGTCTATGTCGTTGTTATGATCGCGCCGCTGTTCGGGCAGGATGCAGGAGTCCGGCCGGAAAGCGGAACCGCGGGCGGAAACGCCTCAATCGCGCAGGGAATCCTGGGCTTCGGCGTCCCGTCGAGCTTGGGCGCGCCCGAACCGTGTGTGGGTACCGGTACCACCGGATCTTGCTACGGCGTGCCGGCTGGATTGCTGGTGGTGCCTACCAACCTCCTGGTTCCGGCCGGAACCGCCGGTGTGTTTTACCTGTCCGTCGAAACCGCGGATTTCTCCGGCACAGCCGACACTACGTTCCGGTTGTTCGAGTCCGGGACTTTGGTGCTGCGGACGCAAGTCCTCGGCAGCGCCATCAACGCCAACGCGAAAACCATCGTCGCCAAGGCTGGGGAGATCCCAGCGGGCACGTACACGGGACCTGCCACCCTGACGGCCACCACGACTGTCACGCCCCAGGGCGGGGGCACGCCCGTGACTCTGACGGCCACCACGCAGCTTTATATCGTTCCTCCTCCGAGCGGGGACGAGAGCCCTGGCGCAACGACGGGCGCGGGTCTCCGCATCGCGCAGGGGTTCGTGGGGTTCCAGCTTGCCGTAGACGGCCCTGGGCCGTGCGTCGGCGAGGGGAGCGCGAGCTCCTGCTATGGGGTCCCATCCGGCATAGGCGTCCTGCCGCTTGACCTCATCGTGCCGGCGGGCATCGGCGGGGCGTACTACGTCTCCAGTGAGACGGCGAATGCTAACGGAAGCATCAGCACGGTGTACCAAGTCGTTGAGAACGATAAAGTGGCTCTGCATCTTGCGGTTGGTCCCTACCCCCTACTCGGCAACCGCACTGTCTTCTTCGCCGTGGACTCGGGAGTCCCTAAGGGAACGTATGCCGGTCCAGCGACCGTGGTCGCCACAACGACGGTAGCTCCCCGCGACGGAGAACCCCCGCTCCCCACGCTTACTGGCGGCATCACCCTGCAGATTATTCAGTAGCGGGGCGCTAACTGGAGGATACCTGCATGCGTAATACGCTACTCGGTCTGGCTTTCCTGGGGCTCACGCAGTCGGTCCTAGGACAAACGACGCCGTTCTCGAGCATCTCGAGCGGAACCAATACGACTGCCACTATGACCGTAGGGAACGGGGCTTCCATGGCGGCCGCAGGTACGGGCACAATCAACGCCACCTTCACTAACATCGGCGCGGGCGCAATGCTGAACCCGTTGGCCACCAGGCTACAAACGAGTGGTTACGCCTACCCGGACTTCTGCCCGACCGTCGACGGCGGAGTCACCGCTAATAACACTGGCTGCCTGACGAACGCGCTGGCAGCGCTTGGGACCAGCTTCGGCGTGCTCGAGATTCCCGCAATCGGGGCGACCACATCGAGCAACTACTATTGCTTGTCGCTGGGCACCACGTGGGCCGCGGCGCAGAGCCGCGTCCGCATCTGGAAGGGCGCGACGCTTTCGTGCGCGCTGCCGCCCGCCGACGCCACCCACATGATCCAGGATGACAATCTGGCGATGGATCGGATCGCGAACCAAACCTATGCCACAGCCGTTGCAAACGGCAGCTTGCATAGGACGCCCACTTTCTATTTCCTGCAGTCGCTAATCAAGTGGTTTCCGGTTATCCAGGCCGGCATGCCTCTTCCTATATAGAGGCGCGTATCGCCGGCGTGCCTTGCATATTATTACGAGGGATGGCGCCCTGATCAGACGGCAAGGCGCAGGACGCTCACGAGGTTCAAAGGGCCGAGGGTAGGGAATCGCTCGGGCGAGGTTTCGATGGCCATACGGATGGTTTCGAAGTCGCGCGGGTTGTGGTGGACCAGGGGCATGTCGGCGACCAGCGCCGTGGCGGCAATCAGGATGTCGCATCGCCAGCGGAACAGTCTTTCCTGGCGCACCTCGGCGATCCGGTGCGAGCGCTTTAGCGGCGTGGGCGGTTGAGGCAACAACGCGGCCAGTTCGGCGGCGTACAGAGCGACCGAGGCATCGACCGGAATAACCACGCCCAAAGAATCCAGGTAATTCTGCCGTGTCAGCTCGATGTTCGCGCGCCGTTCAGGTGCGTCACGCTTCAGGAGCAAAGCGAATCCCCTCATCCTCTCCATTACAGTGATCGCGGACACATGCATGGAATGGCGTTGCCTATGGCTGGACACCCAGCGTCGGACTGAGGCGTCAGTCGATCGGCCGAGCCAACTGTCGGCGCTGGTATCGAACAGGTAAGGGCCAAATGCGGGTTCGATCAAGTCTACTCGTCCACCGGTTCCATAATGATGCCATCGAGCAACAGCATCTCTTCATCGGTAAGCTGCGAGAGGGACTCGCGGTACTTTTCCCACGCCTGCACGCGCCGCTGGCCCTCGAGTGCGGCCGCCTCCTTGGCGCGCAAGCCTTCATCGAGCACTTCGGAGATGACCACACTCAGATTGACTTTGCGCGAGCGGGCGATCCGCTCCGCCGCCGAGAGCGCCTTGATCGGGAGGGTGAGGGTGGTACGGCGCGTTCCGTTCTTTGTCCCGTTCTTCATAGATGCATTGTAGCATCAAGAAGTGCATCAAGGTGCATCACGATATCCGCGGCAGGAACTTGGGCGCGCGGCGATGCCGGGTGGCCTGCTCGAAAGCGTAGGCCAGCTTGATCAGCAGCGCCTCGGAATTCGCCGCGCCGAAGAAGGAGATGCCCACCGGCAGTCCAAAAGCATACCCCGCTGGGACATTGATATTCGGATAGCCGGCGACGGCGGCGGGCGTGGAACTGCCTCCCGGATCGTGGTCTCCATTGATCAAGTCGGTACACCATGCCGGGCCGGCGGTGGGCGCTACCAAGGCATCCAGACGATGCTTGCTCATCACCGCGTCGATGCCTTCGGTGCGCGAAAGCCGGTGGTCCTTTTCGAGCGCGTCCAGGTATTCTTTGCTGGTAAGCGGACCTCTGGCCTGCGCCTTGATCATGAGGTCCTGGCCGAAATAGGGCATTTCCCGATCGCGATGGCTTTCGTTGAAAGCGATCACATCGGCGAGCGAATGCACGGGCGCCTTGGGTCCCAGCGCGCCGAGGTACAGGTTCAAATCGTTCTTGAACTCGTAGCTCAAGACTTCCGATTCGGAATCGTCGAACTTGCCGGCGGTGGGGATATCGGCAGGGTCGACGATCTCCGCGCCTTGCCGCTTCATTTCAGCGATGGCCGCTTCCATCACGCGGTCGGTCTCTTCGCTGAATCCGAAGAATTTGTCGCGGGCCACGCCGATGCGTGCGCCACGCAGGCCGTTGGGGTCGAGCGACTTGGTGTAATCTGCGCCGGTAAGCGCGCCCAGCAGGATAGCGGCATCGGCGACCGTGCGGGCCATCGGTCCCGCGGTGTCCTGCGAGTGCGCGATGGGGATGATGCCGGTGGCGGGAATGAGGCCGAGCGTCGGCTTGATCCCGACCACGCCGTTAGTCGAAGCCGGGCACACGATGGAGCCATCGGTTTCCGTGCCGATGGCCAGCGCGCACAGGTTGGCGGAGACCGCCGCGCCCGATCCGGAGCTGGAGCCGCAGGCATTGCGGTCGAGCGCGTAAGGGTTGCGGGTGAGGCCGCCGCGTCCACTCCAGCCGCTGGTCGAGTGGCTGGAACGGAAATTGGCCCATTCGCTGAGGTTGGTCTTGCCCAGAATGACGGCGCCGGCCGCGCGCAGACGCTCGGCCACGATTGAATCTTGCGCCGCGATGGAACCGAGCAACGCCAGCGAGCCGGCGGTGGTCATCATGCGGTCGGCGGTGTCGATGTTGTCCTTGATCAGGACGGGGATGCCGTGCAAGGGGCCGCGCGGGCCTTTGGCTTTGCGTTCGGCGTCCAGGGCGGCGGCGATCGACGGGGCGTCGGGGTTGAGTTCAATCACCGTGTTGAGCGCGGGGCCTCGCTTGTCGATGGCGGCGATACGATCCAGATAGCGCCCGGTGAGGGCGTGCGCGGTGAGGCTGCCCGCGGTCATGCGCTTCTGCAGATCGGCGACGGTGGCTTCTTCCAATTCGAATGCGGGCGGCGCGGCCAGGGCGCCGGTGGCCAGGGCGACGGAGTTTAATAGGGTGCGGCGGGTCAGGTCCATAATCAGTTCTTGCGGGGCTCAAGCCCCGCGCGGGCTGAAGCCCGCCCTCCATTACTCGGTGATTTCGATGCGCGGGCTTTCCAGCGGGCCGATCTCTTCGATGCGGGCGATGGTGTTGCGCGCTAGTTCCAGGAAGCCGGCGCCGGGCCCGCGCGGGTCTTCGTCCAGCGCGATGGGCTTGCCGCTATCGCCGCCCACGCGAACCGCCGGATTGAGCGGCAGCTCGCCCAGGAAATGCACCTTCATCTCGACTGCGGTGCGCCGGCCGCCGCCATGGCTGAACACATCGATACGCTCCTGGCAGTGCGGGCAGACCAGGTAGCTCATGTTCTCGACGATGCCCAGGATCGGCACTCTCACCTGGTGGAACATGTGGACGGCCTTGCGCGCGTCTTCGAGCGAAACGTCGGACGGCGTGGTGACCACGATGGCGCCGGTGATGGGGGCGGTCTGGATGAGGGTGAGCTGCACGTCGCCGGTGCCGGGGGGCAGATCGATCACCAGGTAGTCGAGCTCGCCCCAATCCACGCCGCGCAGAAACTGCTGGATGACGCTGTGCAGCATGGGGCCGCGCCACACCAACGGTTTGTCCCCGGGATTCAAAAAGCCCATGGACATGAGCCTCACGCCAAACTGTTCCAGCGGCTGTATGCGCTCGCCAAGGGCCATGGGCGTGCGGTTGATGCCCATCATGAGGGGCACGTTGGGGCCGTAGACGTCGGCGTCCATCAGGCCGGTCTTGTAGCCCAGCGAGGCCAGGCCCACGGCGAGGTTCACCGCTACCGTGGTCTTGCCCACGCCGCCTTTCCCGGAACCTACGGCGATGAGACACTTCACGCCGGCAATGGGCAACCGGGGCGTCTGGCCGGGCTGATTGGGGGTCATGGAATCTATCGTAGCAGCAGCGTGTGCCCCGCGGCCCGCTTCTGTCGTGAAAACCCTTCCTTTACTTTCCACCCCTGGGAATGCTAGCCTAAGTGTCTGATAATGCGTACAGTTGACTTGATCCAGCGGAAACGCGATGGGGAAGAGCTCGCTCCTGAAGAGATCGAGTTCCTGGTTGAAGGTTACACCAATGGCGACATTCCCGATTACCAGATGTCGTCTTTTCTAATGGCCGTTTTCTTTTCGGGGATGTCCGACCGCGAAGTCAGCCGCCTCACGGAATGCATG
>PMVV01000405.1:8026-9174 GCA_003166475.1 Bryobacterales bacterium
GGCCACACCGGCGGCACGCTCGACAAACTCGAATCCATCCCCGGCTTCCGCACCAGCCTCACCGCCGAGGAATTCGAAAAACAGCTCTCCGAACTGGGGCTGTGCTTCATCGGGCAAACCGACCGGCTGGCGCCCGCCGACCGCAAACTGTACGCCCTGCGCGACGTCACCGCCACCGTGGAATCCATTCCCCTCATCTCCTCCTCTATCATGTCCAAGAAGCTGGCCGAGGGTGTGGACGCGCTGGTGCTCGACGTCAAGGTGGGCAACGGCGCGTTCATGAAGAAGCAGGTGGACGCGCGCCGTCTGGCGCAGGTGATGGTGGGTATCGGGCGCCGCATGGACAAACGCGTGCAAGCGCTGATCACGGACATGAACCAGCCGCTGGGTTACGCGGTGGGGAACGCCTTGGAAGTGATGGAGGCCTCGCAGACCTTGCAGAACGCCGGCCCGGCGGATCTGACGCGCCTGTGCATCGAACTGGCGGCGCGCATGATCTTCGTTGCCAAGATCGAGCCGTCGCTCGAAGAAGCCCGCCGGCTGGCGGAGAAGAACCTGGTGGATGGCTCCGGCTATCGGAAGTTGAAGCAGGCGGTCGCGGCGCAGGGCGGCAATGCGCAGGCGCTCGACCGGTTCGAGTTGCTGCCCAACGCCACCGGGATGCGCGAGGTGGTGTCGCCCCGCGGCGGTTACGTCAGCGTCATCAACGCGCAGGATATTGGCTTGGCTTCCAACATGATCGGCGCAGGCCGCGACCGCAAGGAGGACGCGGTCGATCCGGCGGTGGGCGTGATCCTGGAAGTGAAGGTCGGCGAAAAAGTGGAGGCCGGCTCCGTGCTTTGCCGCCTCTACCACACCAAGGAAGACCGCGTGGAAGAGGCGGCCGAGATGGTCGAGGACGCCTTCCGCATTTCGGCGCAGCGTCCCGACGACCGGGAACTGATTCTGGAAGTCGTAAGTTAATGTCATTGGCCGCCGATGAACGCCGATGAAAACCAAGAGCCTTATCGGCGTTTATCGGCGTTTATCGGCGGCTCAATCTTTTGTTTCTGGCTTTTTGGGTAGCTGCGGGGCCAGCTAATGCAACGTTTCACCGGGCTGCTGGGTCTCGCCGCGATTCTAGGCATCGCCTGGCTGTTCTCGGCCCA
>PMVV01000345.1 GCA_003166475.1 Bryobacterales bacterium
CGCGCGGCGCGCGGGCAGATAGCAGGCCGCCAGCGCCACCAACGCCAGAAAGCCGGCGGTCGCGGCGAAGATCGCGGGGTCCCCGGGATTGACCTCGTGCAGCAGGCTCGCCAGTACGCGTCCGGTGGCCAGCGCCGCCGCGATACCCACCGCGAAGCCCGTCACCGCGAGCCGCATGCCCTCCAGGATGACTTGGCCCAGCACCCGGCCGCGGCTGGCGCCCAGCGACATGCGGATGCCGATCTCGCGCGTCCGTTCGGTCACCGCGTAAGAGAGCACACCGTAAATCCCGACGGCGGCCAGCAGCACCGCCAGGCCCGCGAACGACCCCACCAGCAGGCTCAGGAACTGCTCGCCTTGGGCGTTCTCCCCGATCACCTGATCCATGCTGCGCACCGAGAATAGAGGCAGGCTTGCATCGGTCTGGGCGAGTGCGCGCCGCACCTCTGCCGTCAGGCTCAATGGCTTCCTGGACGTGTGCAGCACCAAGAACAGGCCCGAGTCGCCGGTGAAGGCGTCGTAAGCCTCCGGCACGGGCTTATGCGCCAGGCCCCACTGGCGGACGTCGTTCACCACGCCGATCACCTGCTTCCAGGGACCGTGGTCGCTGCCCTGCGAGAACATCTGGCCCAGAGGGCTTCGGTTCGGCCAGAAGGCCCGCGCCATCGCCTGGTTGATCACCGCCGGATAGACCATGGCGTTGGCCTCGCCCTCAGGCAGGCGGCCGCCCTCGGGTACTTTCTCGTATTGCGCATCGAGCCCCCGCGCGCGCTGGATGTCGGCGGCCTCGAAGTTCCGTCCCTCCAGCCACCGCACCCCCATGGCATGAAAGTATTCGCGGCTCACCGCGTGGGATTCCACCAGCAAGTTGCTCTTCTGGGAGGTCTGCCCGCGTAGCGTGACATAGTAGTTGCTGCCCCCTTCGAGCGGTAGGCGCGTGCTTGCGGCGGCCGCGTCCACGCCGCCGATATGCGCGCATTTCTCCAGCAGCGACTGCGAAAACTCCAGCTTCTGCTCCCCTGTCTTGTATTGCGTTTCAGGCAGCCGCACCGCCGCCGTGAACACGCCCTCCGGCCGCACGCCGATGTCCATGTTTCGCAAACGCGCGAAGTCTTCGAGCAACAGGCCGGCCGAAACCAGCAGCAGCATCGACAGCGCCATTTCGCCGGCTACCAGCACGTTGCTGGTGAAGCGGCGCCGCCTCCCGGGGCTGATCGAGCTGCCCGCGCCGCCTTTCAACTCCTCGTGCACATCGGGGCGCGACGTGCGCAGCGCCGGCGCCAGCCCGAACAACACGCCCGTCACTACCGCCAGCGTGAACGTAAAGGCCAGCACCTCGCCATTGAGCTCGATGACCGCGAACTGCGGCAGGGCCACGTTCTTGGCATGCGAAACCAGCGCAATCAGGACCCACGCCACCGCCAATCCCAGCGCGCCGCCGAACAGAGACAGCAGCAGGCTTTCGGTGAGCAACTGCCGCAGCAATCGCCCCCGCGCCGCGCCCAGCGCGCTGCGCACCGCCATTTCTTTTTGCCGCGCGACCGCTCGTGAAAGCAGTAGATTGGCGACGTTTGCGCAAGCGATCAGCAGCACCAATCCCACCGCCGAAAGCATCATCAGCAGAGAGGCGCGCGAGTCGCCCACCAGGTCGTCATGCAGCGCAACGGCCGCCGATCCCACCTTGTCGTTGGAATCCGGATAGGCCTTCTCCAGGCGTCCGGAGATCAGCTTCAGGTCCGCCCGCGCCTTCTCCAGCGAGACCCCCGGTTTCAGCCGACCGATAGCGTTGGCCCAGTGACTGCCGCGCTGGCCCATCCAGCTCTTGAAGTCCATGTCCAACGGGATCCACATTTGCGTTTGGAAGGGATAGCGGAAGCTGGCCGGCATCACCCCCACGATGGTGTACTTCTTGGAGTTCAACGCGATGGTGCGGCCCACCACCCCCGGGTCTCCGGCGAAGTGTTCCCGCCACAAGCCATAACTCAGGATGGCCACCTGGTCCCTACCCGACTGATCTTCACCCGGCAGCCACGTGCGCCCCAGAATCGGCTGCACCCCCAGCAGGGCGAAGAAATTCGCCTGGGTCGGTACCGCGGACACGTGGTCTGGCCGCCCCTCGCCGCTCAGGTTCATATCGCCCGACCATCCAAACAGGGCCATATCCCGGAAGGTCTTGTTCTGCGCCCTCCAGTCGACGAAATCCGGGCCGGCGAAAGGATAGTGGCCGGGAGCCGCCTCGGTTTCGTACAACCGGACCAGTTGGTCCGGATCGCGAAACGGCAGTGGCCGCAACAGGATGGTGTCGATAATGCTGAAAATGGCTGAATTGGCGCCGATGCCTATGGTCAGGGTAATCGCGGCAACCGCCGCAAAGCCGCGCGACCGCAGCAAATTGCGGACTGCATAACGCAAGTCCTGCAAACAGGTTCGCAACAATTCCAACTTTGCTCCTTCCGATGCCGTAAAATCGCCGTACTCGGTTTAGACGGTTTCGTACGCGAGAGGTTGGGAACGGGCTATCCTTGGAAGAGGCCTGCCGACCTGCCCGAACTGCCCGAGGGAGGGACTTGCGCGAATCCGGGTAGCACGGCTATACTGGCAATTTCCAGACCGTATTTATGACGGTACGAGACGAATACGATCCTCTGGCCCCGCAACGCGAGGCGGCTTTCTTCTACGGCCTTTTCCTGCGCGGCCATACCGTGGAAGATCTGCGGCAAGATATCGACGTGCCCCGCACCCTGCTCGACAAATGGATGCGGGCGCACGACTTCGAAGCTACTTTCCGCGAGAACCTGCAGCGCGTCTACACCTATCGCAAACAGGTTTTGGCCATTTTCGACGGATTGGTGCTGAACGAGCAAAACCGTCCCCGTATCCAGTAAGAACCCTGGGGCAGGCCCGTGGCCTGCGGCCGGCCTCTCATCCAATCGGCCATCCAATATGGTATGCTGCCATTGTGGTCCCCCAGCCTCAACTGGACGCCTCCTCGCCCCTCCCAATCTATCGCCAGCTTTACGCCCACTTCAGCAACCTCATCCAGTCCGGGCAACTGGCGAACGGTGAGCGCCTCCCCGCCACCCGCGAATTGGCTGGTTCACTTGGACTGAATCGCACCACCGTCGCCGCCGCCTACGAACTCCTCGAGTCCGAAGGCTTCATCAATGGCCAGGTAGGACGCGGCAGCTTCGTCACCGTGCAACATTCTGCAACGCCAAACCGTCCCCTCGACTGGAGCCACCTCCTTGAGCGCTCCGC
>PMVV01000437.1 GCA_003166475.1 Bryobacterales bacterium
GCGATGCCGACCAAGACGCCCGCGCCGGCCCCCAAAGCGGACAAGTCGTATTTGCCGCTGATCCTCATCCTGGGTGGATTTTTCCTGCTGGTGCTTATCGTGATCCTGGTTTTCGTGCTGATCCGCTGATCTAGAACTTAACCGGCCTGCGGGAGCACGATGACCAACTCCATTTGCGGCTTGGGGAAGTCGCCGGGCACATAAGCCGCCAGATTGCGCGCCCGCACCACCGCTTCCCATGAGCCGCCGCTCTGGCTCAAGCTGAAATACTGGCAGTTCAGCTTGATGGGAATAGCCGCCGGCGGCGAAAGCACGTGCGTCAGAGCCACCCCCGGCAACGCTCTCTGCACCAAATGCTCGACGGCATCGGCCGAGCAGACTTTGATCAACTGGGGCGCTTTGCCGATCAGGTCGGCCTGGCTCATATCGGCGCTGACGGCCAGATACATGCGCGTCTGCTGCAGATACTTTTCGTTATCGATGGATGTGGCGTAGATGGAGGGCTGCACCAGTTTCAGAGGCAGCGAGACGCAGTTGCTGGGCACCACTGTCTCGAGCAAGAGCCTGAGCTTCTCGTCCAGGTCCGTGAAACATGCGCCCAGATTGTCGTGATCGTAACGCGGCAGGTCGCGCGGATGGATCTTCACCGAAAAAGTGGTCAGCGAACCGGCCAGCGAAAGCATCGCCGAGTACAGGGCCTCCGGGTGTCCCTTGCGTGTTTCAAAGAGGTGCCGGAATACGGGCAGAGCGGCGTTGACGGTGTACAGGAGCCAGAAACGCGGGATATCGGCGGAGGTGAAGTCGGCCAGGCTCTGGTTCTTTTGGCGGCGGGCCCCACCCAATTCGCTGCTTTTGGCGGATAGGATCTCCACCAGGCGCCGGGCGATGGAGAGCAGGTAGTCGCTGGCCGCGAAGTCCAGCAGCGGAGGGACGAAATGCGGGTCCAGTTGGAACAGGCCGGCGGCGGTTTTGCGAACCCGCGCAATGCGCAAGGCCGAGCTGCCTTCGCGGTTTTCCGCCTCCACGACCAGCCGCAGGTTCTTGCGCGCC
The DNA here is from genome assembly GCA_003166475.1 of Bryobacterales bacterium. GTDB lineage: Bacteria > Acidobacteriota > Terriglobia > Bryobacterales > Bryobacteraceae > Bog-159. The sequence goes on from PMVV01000437.1 coordinate 1,051, forward strand.
AGCAGGACGGGCTTTTCCGACTGTCCGGTATTCTCGTCGCGGATCATCTCCACTTCGGCCCGGTAGCGCGTCTCGGCGTCGCGCCGCGCGCTGGCCACGTTGAAGCCCCGCTCCCGATAACTCGGAATAGTCAGGTAGACGTCTACACTCCGGGTTTCGGCGTCGAAATGATCGGCCAGCGGCTTGGCGGCCGGCGCCCGATCGGAATCCGGGATCTGGAACAGCAACCCGTCCGGAAAAATGCCCGCGGCTTCCGAGACGGCCAGACTGCCCGCCGCCAGCGCCGCTTGGTCGATACGCAGATGCCGGAGGCCCCAGGGGCGGAACGCGAGCGCCTGCAGGTCGAACTGCAGGGTTTCCTCGAGAAACCGGTCCTGGCTCTGCAGGTGTTGGGGATTGAGGAAGGTCCCCTTGGTCCAAACAACAGGTTCCAGCCGCCGCATCGCTGTTCAAGGTAGCAGAATCGGTGGCGGCGCGCAAAGCCTGTGGCAGTGTCAAAGAAGTAACTGGACAGCAGATAGCTATGGGGCAGGCCATCGTTTTACGTGGCCTGCCGAGCTCCAGCAGGTACACTAGCAAGATGGATCAAGATGGCGCAACTGAAACGCTCAGGCCTCTCTCCGCCGCCGACGCGCAGCGTGTACGCGAGTTCTTCCGCGAAGCCAACTACACACTCGCGGAACTCGAGAACAGGCGGTTGCTGCGGGACCCTCCATCGCGCGCCACCGGAAGCCTGGCGCTGCTGTTGGAGGCCACCCGGGAGCCATCGCTGCCGAACTTGATTCTGCGCTGGTTCTACCTGGGTGTGCCGGCCGCAAGCGAATCCGCGGCCAGCTTGGCGCCGCCATCCGCCCTGGCGCTCCTGCTGGAATGCGGTATGCTCGTCCGCGACGGAGACTCACTGACTCCGGTCGTGATGTTGACGCCTTGGGATCAATGCCTCTTCGCCGCCGACGCTGCCGCGCGTTCGGAGTCGCATTCCCCGGACCTTGTGATCTGGCCCAATCCAACCAGCCGTCTGCTGCACCAGTTCACTATCCGCCGCCCTTCCCGCGCGACACTGGACCTGGGGGCCGGCTGCGGCATCCAGGCCGTCTTCGCCGCCCATCACAGCGCGCAGGTAACCGCCACGGACTTGAACCCGCGCGCCGCGCAGTTTGCCCGGTTCAATGCGTGGCTCAACGATACCGCGAATATCGAGTGCCTTACGGGTGACACGTTCGAACCCGTGCGCGGCCGCAAATTCGACTTGATCCTAGCCAACCCGCCATTCTTCGTGACTCCTTCGGCGGCTCAGATTTACTGCGAGAACGACATGGAACTCGACCGGTACTGCCGCCGGATCGTGCGCGAGGCGCAGGCCTATCTGAACGAAGGCGGCTTCCTGCAAATGGTTGGCGAATGGGTGCAGGTGCGTGGACAGTCGTGGCAGGACCGCGTCAAGGAATGGCTGGATGGGACCGGCTGCGACGCCTGGATCTTCCATACCTATGCTCGCGAGGCTGGCGCATACGCGCGGGAACGCATCCCGCAGACCGTCCCGGCGGATGCCGGCCCCCAGGCTCTGGCGCAGTGGACAGAGTACTATCGGCAGCGCGGAGTGGAAGAGATACACGGTGGAATCCTGGCGATACGGCGGCGCAGCGGGCGCAATTGGGTGCGCATCGAAGACCTGCCGTTGGACCCGAATCAACCGTTCGGCGAGGCTGTGTTGCAGGCGTTCGCCTCGATCGATCTGCTGGAACTGCACGGCTCCGACGAGGAGTTGCTGGGAGCGCACCTAAAGCTTTCGCCGGATACGCAACTCGATCAACAGATGCGGCAGTCCGATGGCCGATGGCAAGCTGTGGGCATGAGCCTGCGTTTCACCGCCGGCATCCCTGCTTCGATGCGCCTGGAACCTCCGGTAGCGGAGTTCCTGGCCAGGCTGGACGGCCGCCGGACTCTTGGCGAGTTGGTTCGTGACATGGCGCAGCAAGTGCGCGCCGATCCCGCAGTTGTCGAGCGCGAGTGCCTGGCAGTGGTGCGCCGGCTCGTCGCGGGCCGTTTCGTCCTGCCTGAGATTGGCTGACGGAAAATCGCACCGCGGGAGACGGAGTGTGTATAATCGCATGAATTGGGTTCCCAAACAGAAACTTCAGAGGAGATAGATCATGAGCGCCATCGAACCAAGAATCTGGTCAGCCACGGAGTTCAAGAAAGAGTCCAGCCCCGCGAACCTCTTCAAACGCCATCGCGGCACGGCACTGCAGTTGATCGATCAAACCCTGGACCGCTGGGACGAGCTTTGCCACGAGGGCGCGGAGGCCCGCCGCAAGGAATTGGTGGTTAGCCAACTCATGACGGCCTGCAAGAACTGGCTCACCGATAAAGGAACCAAGACGACCAGCACGGCAACGGAGCGGAAGCTCGCGGTCGAGTCGCTTGGCGAGCAGGCCTTTCAATGGATCAAGTGGTACAAGTTCCATCAGCGCAAGGCCGACCCCGGAAATGCCGCGGTCCAGAAGCGCGCCATGCGGCCCGGCTACCAGGTGGAACGCGCCATGTACATGGCTTCCGGGAAAGCGCGCAACCCGGTCTCCGGCTCCTACATCCACTCCGTGATGGAGACCGTGGGCACCTTTGGTACCCGCACTTTCGCCACTTTGACCCCGGCGGACTTCCGGACTCTCGACAACGCTTATGTAGGTCAGGTCAACCAACCCGATCCCATGGGCGATCCCGGGTCGATGGCCAAGACGAAAATGCCGCGAATGGTGCTTTTCCTCAAGAAGCAAGATCGCATCAAGCACCTGATGATCGTGCAGCACGGGTTGCTTTACGAAGGCTTTGAGAAGCCCTTGCACACTGGCGGGGGCGGCTTTATAGTCGCCTACGTCATCGACGAATACGGCAACCTGTACTGCAGTACGGAGACGTTCGACAGGACCTATTCGTTCAACCACTCCACGTTCAACGCCGGCAAGGATGTGATTTGCGCAGGCACGTTGGCCGCCGATCAAGGCAGCATCAGGCTGTTGACCAATCTCAGCGGCCACTATAAGCCGACGCGCGACAACCTGCACAACGCCGTGCAGTTCGTTTCCAACGCCGGCGTTAGTCTCGCACAGGCCCGCGTGTGGGTCAATGAACCCGATCCCGCACGGCCCGGCAAAATGATCCAGTACGAATACAGCCAAGCCCAGACTTTTCTGGCGAACAGGAACGCCCCGCCCAATCAGACCATCCCGGAACCTTAACTTACCAACTAGTGCAGCAAGAAATAACTGTACAGCAGATTAGCTGTGGGGCAGGCCATCGTTTTTCGTGGCCTGCCGAGTTCGAGCACGGTGCGCAGACGACAAACAACGATCGTCTGCGCCACGCCGGGCACCGGAACTGCACAGCTAATTGCGTGCTATAATCGAGTCTACTGGAAGTTG
>PMVV01000121.1 GCA_003166475.1 Bryobacterales bacterium
TCGAACCGTCACCTTGAATTTGGATTGCCCACTCTTAGTCCCGGACTCGCTACACCCCTCTGACCGCCGGCACGCAAAAACTCATCCAGCGCGACCCCTCAAACCAACCCCGACGTGTGCCTTGCTGTCGTGGTAAACATACTCCTTTATCCTGATCACGGCGTTCGCGTTTGTTATGCCCCGCTCCGGCGCCGGGCAAGCAACGGCGTATGAAACGCTGCACAGTTTCCAGGGCAGCCCCGACGGCGCCGGCCCTAAGGGTGCACTGGTAATCGGCAAGAGTGGGGCGCTCTATGGCACCACAGAGGCGGGAGGCGCATCTACACTTGGCACGGTCTTTGAGCTGACAAAACCCACGGGAGAACCCTGGAAGGAAACCGTGATCCTCAGCTTCAACGGGTCCGACGGACAACGCCCCGAGTCAACCCTGACAGCTAGCACGACGGGAGCGCTTTATGGCACGACGACCCAGGTCGCATATGGAGGAGGAGTTGAAAACGGCACCATCTTTGAGCTCGCGCCACCCTCCACTGCGGGAGGTGCCTGGACGGAGACGGTCCTGTACTCTTTTATCTATAGCACTCAAGACCCTCAGAACGTAATTCCGGTAGTGTCCTAAAGTCGCGTGATGAAAATTTTCGTCCCGCCGGTCCCCCTGCTATCGTGAAGTCATGCCAAACGTGAACCGGCAAGACCTGGAGGCGCTCCGAAACATAGTTTCCCAGGCGCACCTGATTGTTTCCACCGAACCGCTGATTGCCGGGGGAATCGAGCGGGCGCGTGAATTGCTGGACGCCGCCGAACGGCTTGCCGATTTCCTGCTTGCCGATTCCCAAGTAGCCGCATCCCGCCGATCCTGAATCCCGTTAGAATGGGTGTCTGAAAACGAAAAGCTCGGCGCGGGGCCGGGGCTTCTCGACGGGACCTAGACACCCCCATCGTAGCCCCTCTGCGCGCCCTATGCAAGAGGCGCAATGGATGATTCTAGCGGGCCGTCGCTTAGTGCTGATGCGCTCGAAGAAATAGCGGAGTGCCAAGGCGAAATCCATAAAGACTACTATGCCCGTTTGGCGGCAATGCGGGCGCGCGCGCCGATCAGAAATGTTATGGCGATATTCTCGGGCACTCGTCCTGAACCACTCGAACCAAGGCGGCCAGTTAAGCTCAAACGAATCCTTGCCTCTTATGCCAATGCGTTATTTGATTGTGAAGTTGCACGATACCCGCAGCCAATTCAGCAGCACTGGCTAACGAATCTGGCGGGGCGCGTAGAGTCCGACGTAATGCGAGCGGTGGATGAAATCAACGAGCACGGCGGATTCTGGACGCTCTGGCATCATGCTTCGCTTGAGGCCATGCACCGCGCGATTCAAGATGGCTTAGGACCTCGCGGCGTTATCCACCATGCGGCGGAGAAACAGCCAAAGCACTCCGAAGAACGGCCAGAAATACGAACGCCAATGGAAATCATCGATTCCTATTGCGACCGCGAAAGCATATCACTGGAGGAACTAGCGGACAAGGCTGGAATTGACAGACGGCAGGTCTTCAAGATTAGGCACGGAAGGCCTGTGCGCCGGTACGCCCGTTCTGCGGTCGCTGGAGTCTTAGGTGTGCTTCCACAGGATCTCAAACCGAAACAGGTACCGTAGCTGTACCTAACTCGCAATAGCCATTGAAATGTGTACCAAAAGCGCACTGAAAGTGTACCCTAATTGATCTGGCACATGAACCGGTAATGGATAGCGTAAGTACTGCTATGTCAACCTGTTAGACGTACCATTAGTATGGAGGCGATGTTATGACGATACGAAACAAAGGACCACCATAGGGGAAATTGAGTGGAAAGGGCAGGAACGGCTAGGGAAGGGAGGCTTTACGCTGCCCTTCCCCGTGAGTCCGGGGCGCTAATCCCGAAGGGTTTAAGGACAGGAGCTTGCATCTCCTGAGCCATGGGTTCGACTCCCACCCCGGACTTCCAGTATACCGCGCCCTACGCGCCGTCGCCACGCTTGGCCTTTACGCGCGCCCAGCGGGCTTGCGACGCATTCCGCGCGCCTTCGCTGCGTTGTTCGTCCGTCATGTTGGCGGCGCGCGCCTTGCCGCCGATCTTGCCGCCCTTGGCTCCCATCTTGACGAAATACTCTAGGACTTCCGGGGGGATGCGTTTCTTTCTCGCCATGCCCCAAGTATAGCGTAACCCCCTAACGGATGCAAGCCAAAAATAATTCTTAGATCAGCACCGTTTCCCCTTGACAATGCGTAAGGGGGTAACGGATAATATAATCATGGAGCAAGCAATGGAAACCAAACCCACGATGACCTGCCCCGCCTGCCACGGGACATGCAAGCGGTTCGCGGTAAACCGCAACGGTAGCCTCCGCTTTCGCTGCGTTGATTGCAAAAAGACCTTCACGGAAGAACAAGAGAAACCCTTTGGCAAGATGACCACTCCAGTGGATAAGGCTCTCGTGGCGCTTGGGATGCTCCTGGAAGGTGCCAGCGTCCGCAGTACGGAACGGCTCACCGGCCTGCATCGCGACACCATTCTGCGGCTCCTGGTAGCGGCTGGCGAGAAGTGCGAAAAGCTCATGGGCCAGTTGATTGTAAACGTCCCGGTGTCCGATGTTCAGGCCGATGAGATCTGGGGATACGTGAGCAAGAAAGAAGCCCACAAGCTGCCCGCCGAAAAAGATGATGAGAGCATCGGAGACGCCTACTGCTACGTTGCAATGGAGCGCCATTCCAAGTTGGTCCTTAACTCGCTCTGGGCCGTCGCAATCAGGCCACTACGGATGTTTTCATCGAAGGCTTACGCCATGCAACCGCGCCGGGGCAACGGTTCCAGATCACCACCGATGGATTCCAGCCCTACGTTTCCGCGATCACGACAACCCTTTCCGACCGTTGCGATTATGCGATGCACATCAAGGTCTACGGCGCGAATCAGGACGGGGAGCGCCGGTACAGTCCCGCCGAAGTCATCAGTTCGGAGAAAGTCCCAGTCATGGGAAACCCCGAAAAGAAGCGGATTTGCACCAGCCATATCGAGCGCCAGAACCTCACCATCCGTATGCAGATGCGCCGCATGACGCGCCTAACGAACGCCTTCAGCAAGAAGTGGGACAACTTGTGGAGCGCCTACTGCCTGTGGTTCGCATACTACAACTTCTGCCGCGTTCACCAGACCTTGCGCGTTACCCCTGCGATGGAAGCGGGGCTTGCCACTCGCATCTGGAAAGTGGCGGACCTGCTGGCGTAGGGTGATAAGATAGGAGGGAAATCAGAAAAGGCCCGCCGCCACGCGGGCCTTGAATCGTCGGTTTGGGTTATCGCTCCCAAATTCATTTTAAGCGGAGCGTATACCCGAATGCAAGCCCAGCATACCGAATTGTGCGACAGGCTATTTCCTACTACAAACGGTTTTTCTGGCAGGCTTGGGTTGATTGCCTTCGCTGGGGATGGCAGCAAGTGATCGGTGTCCTTTTGGCCTTTGCAATACTTGTTTTGCAAATTCACTCCGGAGTTATCCAGAAAGAACTAGCGGCGGGCAACTTTGAAAGCATTGCATTGCCGTATGCGGTGCTCCTTGCTTTTGTCGTTCTGTTGGCGATTGTGAGTGCCCCAGTGAAGCTGGACGCCGCGCGTGAGAATGAATCTTTAGGGTTAAGGAAACAAGTAGCTGCGTTAACGCCTCCCAAACGAACGCCAGAGCAAGAACAGAAATACGCCATAGCAAGCGCGGCGCTGGGCAACTTTGGCCCCAAAGCGATAATCGTCCTTCGTCACCTAGCAAACCACGGTAGCCTGAAATTCAACGGCATTATCCCTCCGTTGCCGCGTGATATGAGTCCCCAAGAAACCAGGACGATCCTGGACGCCTGTTGTGAAGCGCAATTGGTGACACGGATTGAGCAACCGCGAACGGTTCCAGGAGTGCCTGGCTATTTCGCGGATTACGTCTATACAATCGCTCTAGGCATGAAGACTACCCTCGACGAACTACTTTACTGAGATTTATCTTCGGAGCCAGATTGCTCGGCCTGTACAGTACGCGCGATTATCTCAGTGTCAATGTACTGGATCTGTACAGATAATTGAGCAATGTGGTTCCGTGCTTCATTCAACTGGCGTGCAATAATAGGGTCACGTTCCACGCCGATACCGGCGGCAATAGGATCGCTCTGTCGCTCTAGCCAATCTGCGTTCGCTTGCTCAGAATTCGCTTGCTGTACCAGTGCTGCCCGTTTGCTGTGCAGTTCAGCCAGACGGTGTTCGTTTATTTTCTGGAGCCGTTCTCGGGCCGATAGTGCCGGTTGCGCTGCCGGCACTTGTTTAGGCGATTCTGGATCTGCTACTGGTGCGGGTTCTTTAGTTGTCGGAGTCGTTTGGGTGGATGGCTTCGGCTGTTCGCTTTTCGTAGAAGGCCCAGAGCTTGGTACGCTCCGGGAGCGGATCACCCATAGACTAACGCCTAGGGCCATCACGCCCAGGATGAATACTGCGGTTCCATATGCCGGTTTCATTTCGCCACAGAATTGTACAACACGGCACCCAACGAAACAAGGGGCATCTTCGGGAGCCGATGGCCTACTGGCGGCCCGGTGAACCAAAAACCGCTTCACGCGACTTTAGGACACTACCGTAATTCCGAATGGAACGCTGCTTCCAGGTCCGGGCGGAACGCTATATACGACAACCCAGGGCTCGGCCGACGATCCCAACGGCGGACCCAACCTCGGATTGGTAATCGCTTTGGTGCCCCCAGCCACGCCGGGAGGCGTTTGGACGGACGACCAACTATATACCTTCGGCTTAACTCAGGGGGAGAAACCCGAAGCGGGCGTAGTGTCGGAAGGCGGATACTTGTTCGGGACCACCTTCTCGGCAGGCGACCAATATTGTGGGTGCGGCACCGTATACGAGTTGACGCCACCAGCAACCCACGGCGGCACCTGGACGGAGACGACGATCCACACTTTCACGGGACCCGACGGTGCCTACTCCGAGGCCCCCCTCACCGTGGGCCCGGGTGGACTGCTCTACGGCACGACAGCCGACGGCGGCTCCGCAGCGTGCGGATGCGGCACCGTGTTCCAGTTGACACCCCCGTCTGCACCAGGTGGGGCCTGGACAGAGTCCGTGATTTACAGTTTTACCGGGAGCAACGGCGACGGATCCGGTCCGGTGGCAAGCGTGGTCGTGGGTCAGAATGGAGCGCTTTACGGCACGACCGTGGGCGGCGGAAGCGCCAATTTGGGTACGGTATTCAAGCTGACGCCGCCAACCGTGACGGGCGGCGTCTGGACGGAGACGGTGCTGCACAGTTTCACCGGCCAAAACGGCGACGGCGCCACGCCTGTCGCAGCCCTGGCCCTAGGTTCTACCGGCGTACTCTACGGCACCACCTCCGAGGGCGGCACAGCGGGGAAAGGCACCGTATTCGCCGTAGCGCCGTAACGAAAAGGCATCTATCGGCGCTTTTGAGCTTCAACAGGAGGCCCATCGCATTGGTGAAACCAACGGCAACCGAACATAACCTTACGCCTTTTGCCGACGGACACCGTGCCCCCTTGGAAGAGGCCGCAAAGCAGTACTTGGAAGACCGCTCGTGGATGAAGCTCATGGGATACGGGCAAGAACGGGCGAGGGCGCTCGGGATAACCACGGAAGAAGACATTGACCGCCTCATCGCTGAATCGCGAAGCGAACAGCGCGCCCGGATCGTGCTGGATAATGAAGCACTGCGGTCGGTGCGGTCGTCGGATTGCATTTGACCGTCCCCCTCAAACGCCGTAAACTGAAGAGGGACCACTCTGGGTACTGCCAATGACCATCACGGTAAAGAACAGAACACCGCTCGTGGTGCCACCTGCCGTGCGCAGGCAGGCGGGTCTCAAGAGCGGCGACAGGCTCGAATTCAGAGTGTCGGGTCGGGTGATCACAATTCTTCCAAAGCCGCCGACCGCAGATGACGAATACACGGCAGCCGAACGCCGGACCATCGATCATGGCATCGCCCAGAGCGAGAAGCAATATGCCGCCGGCAAGTCCTACGGACCATTCGAGACGGCGGATGAGGCAATAGCGTCGCTCAATGCCAACTTGCGTCGGAGGTCGGCAGCCGCAAAGAAGCTTAAATCGGTCAGTCGATGAAGATCGACTTTACCGACCGGGTGCTCGACGCCTTGGAAGATGCACCTCCCGCCGTGCGGAAGGCCTTTCGGAAACAGCTTCGATTTCTTGCCGTCAATCTTCACCATCCATCTCTTCGCGCAAAAAAGTACGATGAAACCCGTGACCTGTGGCAGGCGCGCGTCAACGACGGCTGGCGTTTCTATTTTAAGAACGTCGGCGACACCTATCGGCTGGAAGAAATCAGGAGGCATCCAAAATAACAATCGGCCCGCAAAAACAGCCACTAACCCACAGTGCCCAAAGGACTTATCAGAAATCGGCTTCGCTCGTCCAGTTTTGTTTGTTCCGTCATCACCCGGCCATCCCAGCCCCGGCGCGTCACACCCCGCAAAATCCTCCACGTTCCCCGCCCCGCCAGCGTCAACCTCTTTGTGAGCCCCATTCGGCTACTGTTGTGCCTGCTGCCAGTGTCCCTGGCCGCCCAGACGCCCGACCTGGCCCCTATGCTCAAGGCCGTGGAAGCTCGCTACAACCACGCCCAGACGCTCCAAGTCGGTTTTCATGAAGCATATACAGCCCCTGGCCAGCCTCGCCGGACCGAGAGCGGCACCCTGCTCCTCCGCAAACCTGGACGCATGCGCTGGGATTACACCTCGCCCGAAGGCAAATTGTTCGTCTCCGATGGCAAGTACCTCTGGCTCTACACCCCCAGCAACCATCAGGTCGAAAAGATGAAAATCAAGGAGAGCGACGATATGCGAGCTCCACTTGCATTTTTGCTGGGTAAGCTGCACTTCGATAAGGAGTTCCGCAACGTCCACGGCACCCCAGTTGCTGGCGGTACCCGCATCGCCGCCGATCCCAAAACCGACAGCCTGCCCTATACCAAGGTCGAGTTCGTGGTTGGTCCGGACAACCAGATCCGCCGCGTGCAAGTAACCGGCTACGATCAATCCATCCTGGAGTTCGACTTCGACCAGGAGAAGCTGAATCCGCCGCTCGAAGCCAGGCTCTTCCAGTTCCGCATGCCGCCCGGCGCCGAACTGGTGGAGACCGCCCAATAATATGGCCGAATTCCTGCTCAAATACGCCGACACGCGAGGGCAAATCCACCAGCAGGTGGCCAACGCCGGCTCGGAACGGGAACTGCGCGACCGCTACACCCAGCAGGGCTTCCTCATCTACTCGATCAAATCCAAGAGCGGCTTGGCCTCCGGCTTCTCCGCGGGGTTTTCCAAGCGCAAGAAGCTCAACATCGAGAAGTTCCTGATCTTCAACCAGCAGTTCGTCACCCTGATCCGCGCCGGTCTGCCGATCCTGAAAGGGTTGGACCTGCTGGCCGACCGGCTCACCGACCCCAAGCTCGGCCCCTACATCAAATCCGTGCGCGACGAGGTCCGCAACGGCACGCTGCTTTCCGACGCCTTCCGCATGCAGGGCATTTTCCCCAAGATCTATGTGACCACCGTGATGGCCGGCGAGAAAAGCGGCAGCTTGTCGGAGGTCTTGGACCGTTTCATCACTTATCAGAAGCTCTCGCTGGCGGTCAAGAAGAAGGTCATGGTCTCGTTGATGTACCCGTCCATCCTGATCTTCCTCACCCTCGGCCTGATGGTGTTCCTGGTCACTTACGTGGTGCCCAATTTCGCGCAGCTTTACACCAGCATGCAGGCGCAGCTTCCCAAGGTGACCGTGATCCTGATCGCCATCGGCACCACGGCGCGCAGCTACATTCTGCTGGTCTTCGCCGCGGTGGTCGCGCTGGTCTTTCTGTACCGCTACTGGTCGCGCAAGGATTCGGCGCGCGCCAAAATCGATGGCGTCAAACTGCGTGTGCCGCTGCTGGGCGATATCTGGGTGAAGTACCAGGTGGCGCAGTTCTCGCGCGTGCTCAGCACGTTGCTCACCGGCGGCATTCCGCTGGTGCAGGCTCTGGAGACCGCCTCGGATTCGCTCGGCACACCGCTGCTGCGCCGGTCCCTGGACAAAGCCAGCAAGCTGGTGCGCGAAGGCCAGGCGCTGTCGGCCTCGCTCAAAACCACCGGTATCTTTCCGCCGCTCGCCGTCGATATGATTGAAGTAGGGGAATCCACGGGAGCGCTGCCGGTCATGCTCACCAGCGTGGCCGAATTCTACGAGGAGGATGTCAATACCCGCATGGCGGCCGCTCTCTCGCTGATCGAGCCGGCCATCATGATTTTCATGGGATGTTTTGTGGCATTTGTGTTGATCGCGTTGTATCTGCCAATCTTCTCGCTGGCGGACACCATCAGATAGGCGCCAGGACCCGTTTATTATGTCGCCCGATAAACCCAGACTAATCGATCCCACCGGCGAAGCCGCCCAGGCGCAGGCCGTGGCCGCGCGCTATCGCTGCGAGTATGTGGACCTGCGCGAAGGCTCCATCGACCACGATCTGTTCCGGACCATCCCGGTGGACCTGATGTTCCGCTACAACTTCGTGCCCTTGCGCGCGCAGAACGGCACGCTCGACATCGCCCTGGCCGACCCCCGCAACCTGAACATGATCGACGAGCTGGCGCTGCTGCTTAACAAGAAGCTGCGCGTCAAGGTCGCCACGCTGTCCCAGATTTCCGACCTGCTCAAGAAGACCGAGCAATCCCAGCGCGTTCTGGAAGAGGTTACCGAAGGCTTCACGCTGGACGTGGTGGTCGATGAAGAGAACTCCGAAGAGACGCTCTCCATCGACAAGCTCACCGCGGTCGATAGCGACATCGCGCCGGTCATCAAGCTGGTCGATACCACCATCTTCAACGCGTTGGAGCGGCGCGCCAGCGACATTCACATCGAATCGCGCGACCAGGAAGTAGCCATCAAGTACCGCATCGACGGCGTGCTGCACTACGCCATGCCGCCCATCGCCAAGGACTGGCACACCACCATCCTTTCGCGCATCAAGGTGATGAGCGAGCTGGATATCGCCGAGCGCCGCGTCCCGCAGGATGGCCGTTTCCGCGTGCGCTACAAGGGCCGCCTGATCGACTTCCGCGTCTCCATCATGCCCACCATTCACGGCGAGGATGCCGTGCTCCGCGTGCTCGACAAGGAGTCCATGAGCGAGAAGTTCGCCAAGCTCTCGCTCGAAGTGGTGGGCTTTTCCGACAACGACCTGGTAAAATTCCGCCGCTATATCTCCGAACCGTATGGCATGGTGTTGGTCACCGGACCGACCGGCTCCGGCAAGACCACCACGCTCTACGCCGCCCTCAGCGAGATCAAGAACGACGAAGA
>PMVV01000154.1 GCA_003166475.1 Bryobacterales bacterium
AGGCTGTCCTCATGCTCGATGGAGAGCACGTAATCGTAGCCGAACATGCGCAGCGTGGAGGCGAACTCCTTCCACCATTCCGCGCCATGGCCGTAGCCGCAGGTGCGGAAGATCCAGGCGCGGTTGCGCTCGTCGGTGTAGGACTTGGTGTCGAGCACGCCGGTCAGCGGAAGGTTGCGTTCGTAGATCTGGGTGTCTTTGGCGTGGACGTGGAAGATGGCGTCGCCCAGCACGCGGATGGCGGCGATGGGATCGATCGCCTGCCAGAACATGTGGCTGGGATCGTAGTTGCAGCCGATGGACGGGCCGGCGATGGCGCGCAGCTTGAGCATGGTCTCCGGGCTGTAGGCCACGAAGCCGGGATGCATTTCGATGGCGACCTTGACGCCGTGATCGGCGGCGAATTTGGCCTGCTTGATCCAGTAGGGCGCCACCTTGGCTTCCCACTGCCACTTCAGGATCTCCAGGTAGTCCGGCGGCCAGGGACAGGTGACCCAGTTGGGCCACTTGGATTTGTCGCAGTCGCCTGGGCAGCCGGAGAAATCGATGACCACGGGAACGCCCAGTTTTTCGGCCAGGCGGATGGTTTTGCGGCTGACTTCCTGATCGTGTTTGGCGCGCACCTGATCGGGGTGAAGCGGATTGCCGTGGCAGCTCAGGGCGCTGATGGTGAAGCCGTTGTCCGCCAGCTTATTCTTGAATTCGTTCAGTTCGGCCTTACTGTCCAACATGGACAGCTTGCAGTGTGGATCGCCCGGATAATTGCCTGTTCCGAGTTCCACGGTATCGATATTGATGCTCTTGAGCTTCTTCAGAACATCGTCGAGGGATAGTTGCGCCAACAAGGCGGTGAATACGCCGACTCTCACTTAGAAGTTCTCCTTTCGCGGGTGGTTCGAATGCCACCGTACAGAATAGCAGGGCGAGGGGTTGTTGGTACGCGGACGGTTCGCGGGGGCGGATTTGCCGATTCGAATCGAATTTGACCAGACGAAACCAATTTCTTATAACACATTTTGAATCAATGACATATGGCCATTTTTCGAGACCCCATGGGCGTGGATCCCCGGAGGACCGAACACCGTTGCCAATTCCGACTTCAGGATAGCATCGGGGAGTGGAGCGGTTGGCGTGCCGATCAGTGGCTGCCCTTTGGGGTCAGTGGGATGGCGGAATTGGGGACGTGTGATCGCCATGCGTCCCCCTGGCTGTCGAGGGTGGCGGAAACGGAGATCGAGCGCCCCACCGGTCTTCGGTAAAATACAGACTTGGGCTGGTGCGTAGTGGGCACTGGAGTAGATCATGCTGAAAGACATCGTTGCCGCGGAAGCCCTCGGCGATTATCGCTTGCATCTTCGGTTCGAGGACGGCGTTGAGGGCGTGGTCGATCTCGCGCACGATCTCAGCTTTCGCGGAGTCTTCGAGCCGCTGCGTGACCCCGCCAACTTCACGCAGGTTCGCGTCGATCTCGAACTGGGCACTGTAGCCTGGCCGAACGGAGCGGACCTTGATCCGGACGTTCTTTATAGACGCATCACCGGACACCGATCCTACAAGAGCACGACATGCATTTGGCGCATTAGCAGCGCGCCTCGCCCGGAGTCAGGCGGCTGAGCGCTATCGGAATTCAGCCTCTCACGTAACGTCGATCCCGAATCCTCTTCACCGGCCCAGGGCGGTCCCGTCGCCGAATGGTAAAGTGGTTGAGGAGTCCACGCCGATGAAGCGCACGATTCAGGTACGGATCTTTCGAGGCGAACAAAAGTACGTGGCTGAGTGTCCGGACCTGCCGGTCGTAACCGAGGCAGCCACTCTCGACGAGTTGGCGGCCAATATTCGAGAGGCGATTTCCCTGCACCTGGAAGGCGAAGACCTGGCCGCCATGGGCTTGTCGGACGATCCTACCATCCTGGCCACCATGGAGCTTCCGGCGGTCGCCTGATGCCCAGGCTACGCTCGTTGTGCGGTGACGATCTCATCCGCACTTTTGCCCGATTGGGATTTCAGCCAACGTCCCTGGTAGGCGATCCAAAAGGCTGCGTAGCGCTGCACGCAAATGCATCGTGGTGGACGGGTTCGAAGTATTCGTCTCCTCTGCGAACTTCACCGAGGCAACCCAGGAAAGAGACGTCGAGGTTGGACTCTGGCTCCAGTCGCCGGCGATTGCAGAACGAATAAGCGGCTTTTTTGAACGGCGCGCATTTCTGCCGAATCTTGTAGCGGGGTCTCCATGGCAAAAGATAAGGGCAAGTCACGTACCGACATCGACTGGATTCTCCGCGACCGGAAAGTGATCGACGGACTGGACCACCTTGGCATAGAACTGGTCTCCGTCAATTTGTACCAGGCGATGCTGCCGGGAATAACCAACGTCACCGAGCGGGCTCGCTACTATTCGTTTTACCCGTGGACTGTGCACAGGTATGCCCAGGACGGCCCCAAACTGAGGACGAGGGCGGCGTGGCGAAATTGGTTCCGCGCGCTCGATTTCACGTACGCCGTCGCCTGTATGGCATACGAACAGGAGCTTGGCCAGGATCTGGGCAGCGCTGTAGTGGGCGCGGACCGGGCAAGCCTGCTGGTCAAGGGCCAGCCACCTGCAGCGAAAGTCGACTTGCACAGCCTGTCGGCGGTAGAAGAATCCGGCGCCGTGCCGCAGTCGGGCTTCTACTTCAAGAATCCGGAGGGTGGACTTGGCCAGTACTACAAGGGGCCGCTGAGAGAACTCGGCGTCCTGCACGGACATAGCGCCGCAACGTGGCCCGATGTTCAACTATCGAATTACGCCGGCAAGAGAATCGCCCAAACGCTTGATCACAAGAAAGCCTTCGAAGAACTGAAGGGCCTTGCGATCGAAGGCCGCGCACGAATCGATGAACTCGGCCGCATAGGTAAAGCGGTTCATCCTGCTGCGATAGAACCCGATTCCGAGGAGGCTACGCTGCTTCGGCAGCTTTTCTTCGGCGACGATCCAGGGCTGTGCCAGGGCCAGCAATCTGAGCATATACACTGGCGCCGAACATCGCTCCTGCTGATGCTGCAGTTCTTGCGCGAGTCCGGCGTTATCGACGATTCTCTTGCGTACGAGTTTCGATGGTCGTGCATGGCAAACTGTCTCCCTGACGGGCGCGCATGGACGATTCCCGAGGCGCTTTCGAACGCGGCTATGGCCTGGGGCGCCTATCAACGCAACGACCTTCTCAACTACTGCCTGGAGTGTCTCTTCTATGCCGGTCTTCAGGAGGTCGATCTTGAACCGCGCCGTCCCGCTGAACTGGTGAAGGTTCTCGCCGATCGCGCGATGGCGGGCATCGCTGGCGATGCCAACAGGCCCGCTCTCCCGGCTCTGCCCCGTACGGTCGCCGATTGGATAACGGCCACTCGCCTGCCTGATACTCCCCCAGACGGTGAACCGTGGGGGCCATTGAGCACGTGGGCTCTGGCGGACCGGCTCGGATCGGCCGTCGGCGATCGCGACATGGCTGCCGTGCCCGCTCTGTCTGCCAGATTATTGGGCCGCCTTGCGACGGATCGGGGCAGGAGTGGCTCGCATCCATTTGCGCCCATCCCTAATGCAGTTGAGATGGCCTCCAACCACGAGGTTCACCTTCGTCGATGGTGGGATCGGGCGGAAAGCCGATCCTCCGAGAGTACCGGAGCATTCCTGGAGGAGTTGCTCCTCGAATGGGTGATCTACCGGCATCTACGCGTCGCCACCCGGAAGTTGGCCAATCAAGGAGTGTCCACATTTAAGTACCGCCCCGAGGAAGGGCGTCTCCTGCTGGTTGCAGAGCGGTTGCCGCTGCCCACGTATACCGCGCCGCGCGTCAAGCAGGGATTCCGGGTTGCGGAGGATCTTCATTGCATTCGGCGCACGACTGCTGGAGTGGAGATCTCCGAAATCGGGAAGGCAGTCTTGGAGGCCCATCATGTTTGACGTGATCGAGATGCTCGGGCATTCCGGGCATGACCTGCGGTCCAGCATCATCCTGACGTACGGTCTCGATCTGCCGCTGTACGACGGGCTGGTCCGTCGCGCACTGAATCGAGTCGGCGTCTGGAATCAAGTCGTTTTCTGCGATCTCTCCTGTTACATCCAGGACATCCAGGCGCAGACTGCCGCCCTGCACGCCGGGAAGCAGTATTCCGTAACACCAATCTGGCAGGCCGGAGCATTCCACCCGAAGGTGTATCTGCTGCTGGGTCCTCGACATGGACGGCTCCTTGTGGGATCCGGTAATACCACGATCGGCGGACTGATCCGAAATGCCGAGGTTCTCGGCCTGTTTGACTTCGATGCTGACAAGGCGAGCGGCCCGCACGTCGCGTTTCCGGCCCTGTTCGGATTGGTCGAAGAACTCAGTCTACGAGCCTCCGACACGGTGCGCAAACAAATCAAGAGCGCCCGCCAAATGGCGCCGTGGCTATCTTCGCCTCCCGTGGAGGATGGTCGAAAGATTCTGATCGGCGGACCGGGCAAGCCTGAACTCCTGACGCAAATCGCCGAATGTCTGCCAACGAAGAAGGCAGATGAGCTGGTGATATGCAGTTCCTCTTTCGATCGGGAGCTCAACGGCATGCGGAAGCTGCTGCCGCTGTCGAAGGCGAAGCCGGTCTGCATTGTTCAGCCGGATCACATTGAGGTTGATGGCCGGGCTGTCCAAAAGCTGGGCGCATCCGTGGTTTGGCGGCCGTTCGCCGATCCCTATCCTCCGGAAAAGCGCCAGCGAAAGGATGTTCGGGAGCACGCGAAAATTCTCCTTTTCGGCCACGGCGCCACGGAAACGTGTATCTTCGGTTCCGCAAACGCTTCCGCGCCCGCGTTGAGCGCGACAAATACGGAAGTCGTGGTTGTTCTGCCACCAGCGTCCAAAGGCGAGATCGTGAAGCACCTGGGGCTGGCCGCTTCATTGAAGGCGAACAGCGTAGAGAAGGAACTCGGCGAGAAACTCTGGCCTCCGGCCATGGACGAGCGGCCGGAGTCCAAATTCAAGTGCCTGTTGTCGGCGGTTGCGGCGGTGGAATCCGGGTATCGATTGTCGCTGGCATCGGGAGAGCCCCCAAAGAACTCCCGGCTGGCTCTGTCTGATCGGTGCACGGCCCGGCCGAGTGCCACGACCGCAATCCATCGCGAAGGCGATTCCTTTGTCGCACACTCGGTGAAGAGCGAGGACGCGTTTCGGTTTGGCTGGATTGCGAGCGAATCTGGCGACGCCCTGTCTAACCCCGTCGGTATCACCTGGCCCTCCGTCGGAAGCCAACGGAGGGCCGGTGGCTCTGCCGGTACCAAGGCAGGCGATTACGTCAGCGCGATGCAGGACGGAGCCGTCCTCGGGACGGTACTGTTCGAGTTGTTGGACCAGTTTCGCGACTTCGAAGTGATCAAAATCGGATCAGGCAAGCGATCCGGCTCCGAAAAGGAAAAAGTCGATCAAACCGAAGGTGCCACGGAACAGCCAGCCGAGTTCTTCTACACGGATGCAAAGTCCGATGCGGTCAACGGTCATCACTGGACCGGCGACCGCATCGATCTGGACATCCTGGCCAGTCTCGTTCAGCCACTTTCGCCCATGGGTGGCAGCCAGACCCTCAAAGATGAAGACGAGACGTACGACGATTCTCGGCTCGAAAAAGAGGAAGCCGAGCACCGCCAGATCGAAGCTCAAAAAGGCAAGGCTACGGGCGAGGAGAAACAGCGTCATTCGGATACCTCTGGGGAAAAGTTGGAGAAGGCAATCAGCCGCCTCGAGCGGCGGTTGGACCGCGCGGCCGCATCGATCGAAAAGTCACTCGAGTATGTCGAGGACCTCCAGAGCTTGGCCCCCAACGGAGTCGCCCGCCAGATCTGGATGACCCACATTGGAGCTTTTCTTGCCAACCGAATCACTGAATCGAGTGATGGTGAAGAGTTTATCTGCCTCCACCCCTGGTGCTTTGCCAATTACGTTTTGCGGGTGTGCCGGGCGCTTGCGGGCAGCAAGAAGGCCGGTGGGTTCTTGGACAAGGTCGCGAAATCATCGTGGGAAGGGTTCGATGGCGATGCGCTCACGAAGGGCCTCTCATTCCTTTGGACATGCGTCAAGTGGGCAGCGGCGTACATGGTCCACTACTACTCAAACGGCGAAGGGAAGGAAGAGATCCCGGAGAGCATTGCGGTCGCATCAGCCGAACTGGTCGCGGCGCGCTTCATATGGAAAGTGCGTGCCCACTGCGCCCAGGCGGACCAGGGTAATCTCAAGAAGCGGTTCCCGGCGTCGGACGCTGTCCCGCCGGCGCAGATGAGCCGTACAGAAACCCGACTCCAGCAATTGGCGCAGTTGATCGCGGATGTCGAGACTTCTGGCAACAAGAGTTTGCTCGGGCTGGAATCCGACACCACATCTCTGAAAGCGGGATCTCTGGTGCACAATCCAAAACTCGGGGTGACAATGCTCGCGATGGAGGGAGGATGCCGGCCCTACCGTCTGGTGGACCTCTCACACAGCTCCGACGAGCCAGTCAAGTTCGGAGCGCTCGTTACGCCGGTCCTCTTCAAGGGGAAGCCGTACGAACTCTTCCAGCGCACCGAGGAATCCACGGTCTAGGCCCAATACTGTTCACTTAACAACATTTTCATGATATTCTGTTTTTGGGGCTGATGCCTCCGGAAGGAGGTTGTCCCATGCGCGTTACCGCCGTGGAATCAACCACGCTTGTGACGGTTTCGTACGACGATGCCCGAGAATTATTGCAACTGGAGTTCTGTAGCCGGGCAGTCTATCAATATTTCAGTGTGCCCGCTGCGGTACATCAATCGCTGCTGGATGCTTCATCCAAGGGGCGTTATTTCAACCAGGCTATCCGGGGCCACTTCCCGTATCGTCTGATTTCGGTTCTCGATGCCGCTCCGAGGCGTGCGGAGATTCCTGCCAGGTGCGATCGTTGAGGAGATCCCGATGGCGCGCACACTGGCGGAGTTGCCGGCTGGCAGCCGGATCACTGACTACATTAGCCTCGGCGTGATTGCCAAGTTCTTCCCCGTCGAGAAAATCCGTGAGGTTCTGGAACAGACCCATCGCGCCAGTATCCGCGAGCGCGATTTGCCGGCGCATGTGGTGGTCTATTACGTCATCGCGCTGGCGCTGTACATGCGGTCTTCCTACCGTGAAGTCCTGCGTTGCCTGCTAGAGGGCGTGCAGTGGCTGCTCGATCCTTCCGCCAGGGTGAAGGTGGCGGGTAAATCCGGCATTTCCCAGGCGCGCAGCCGGTTGGGCGCCGAGCCGTTGAAGAAACTCTATGCGGCAGTGGTAGCTCCTATTGCGGGGAAGCGCACCAAAGGCGCTTGGTACCGGCAATGGCGACTGGTCAGCCTGGATGGCAGCACGCTGGATGTGGCCGATACGGCGGAAAACGACCAGGACTTCGGGCGTCCAGGCTCCAGTCGAGGATCCAGCGCTTTCCCCAAGATCCGGTTTGTGGCACTGCTGGAGAACGGGACGCACGTGTTGTGGGGCGCGCACATGGATCGATACGCCACCGATGAACTCACGCTGGCCGAGAAAGTGATTCCTTCGCTCCGCAAGGGAATGCTGTGCATGGCCGACCGGTTTTTCCCCGGTTACAAACTCTGGCGGACAGCAGCCAACACGGGAGCAGATTTGCTATGGCGCACGCGTCAGAATGCACGCTTGGACGTGGAAAAACGCCTGCCCGACGGCTCCTATCTCAGCCGCATTTATGCCTCCACTAAGGACCGGCGGAAAAAGCGCAACGGGATTATGGTCCGCGTCATCGATTACCACTTGAAAAACGTCGCCGACGCCGAGCCGATCTACCGGCTAATCACCACCATCCTCGATCCCCAGCAGGCACCGGCCAAAGAATTGGCCGCTCTTTATCACGAGCGATGGGAGATCGAAACCACCCTGGACGAGTTGAAGACTCATTTGCGCGGCGCTCAGATCGTACTGCGCAGCAAGACGCCGGAACTGGTCCGGCAGGAGTTCTTCGGTCTGCTGATGGCGCACTTTGCCATCCGCGGTCTGATGCATGAAGCCGCCCTGCAGGCCGATGAAGATCCGGACCGGCTTTCGTTCGTCCACTCCGTGCGCGTTGTCCAGCGGCGGATGGCCCGTTACGGCTCCATTCCCCCCTCGGCAGAGAAAAGCCTTCCACCAGGCGATCCTGGACGAGATTCTTGAAGAGCGGGTTGTGTCGAGTCGCAACCGGATCAACCCGCGCGGGGTGAAGCGGAAGATGAGCAACTACCCGCTGCGCCCGCGCAAACGCCTACGCACCCGTCGCATCGAGTTCGCCAAGCGAATCAGGATCATTAAGTGAACAGTATTGGGTCTAGGCCAAGCCTGAGCGCTTTCACGACAGAGGACATCCTGAGGGCAGTCTGCCGACGAACGCTCCACCCCAGCCCCCCAGCGCACTGCCTCACTCTGTAGAGAAGTGCGTGTGATCGGCTGTTGCGTTATCTAGGTATATATAAGAAAATACCTATATAAAGCAACATGGAGAAGACAGCTAGGGCACGCGTTCTCGAGATGGCGATTCACCGACCGCTAATCCGCCCGCGCGACGTCGAGGCTCGCGGGATCGCCAGGGAGACTCTGCTGCGCCTCTACCGGCAAGGGATCCTGGTTCGAGTGGCGCGCGGCGTTTACGCTCTCGCCGCATCGCCGGTCACGGAACATCACAGCCTGGCAGTCGCGGCCAAACTAGTTCCTGGCGGCGTCATTTGTCTTCTGTCGGCGCTTCGCTTCCACGGCCTGACGACTCAGGACCCGCACGAGGTCTGGATCGCAGTCGATTTCAAAGCTCACAAACCGTCCGTTGAGTCGCCGGCCCTTAGAGTGGTGCGGTTCTCCGGCCGCGCTCTCATCGAAGGGGTCGAGGCGCACGAGATTGAGGGAGTTCGAGTCCAAGTCTACGCTGCGGCGAAGACCGTGGCTGATTGCTTCAAGTACAGGCACAAAATCGGAATCGACGTCGCCATCGAAGCTCTTCGGGACACCCTCCGCTCCCGGAAAACTACGGTCGACGAGATCCATCGGTTCGCAAAGGCCTGCAGGGTGGCCAACGTCATGCGGCCCTATCTGGAGTCTGCGGTATGGCGCTGAAGAAGGTCCGGAACGTGGCCGGATCGCACCGCGCGCAGCTTCTCAACCTGGCGCGCAACCGGGGCGAGGACTTCCAGTTCCTTCTTGGCCGGTGGGTCGTTGAACGTTTTCTTTACCGCCTGGCTGGATCCAACCACAAAAACAGCTTCGTCCTCAAAGGAGCCATGCTGTTTCTGGCATGGGAGGGACGGCTCTATCGGCCAACCAAGGATCTGGACCTCCTTGGATTCGGCAGCTCAGACGTCCTGGACGTCACGCGCCGGATTCGGGACGTTTGCGCGGTACCGGCGGACGACGGCATTGTGTTCGATCTAGCCGGCATCGCGGGAGAGCGCATCAACGAGGATGCCGAATACGAAGGAGTTCGGGTGCGCGTGCCGGCAAGTCTGGATGGCGCTTGCGTGTCGATGCAGATCGACGTTGGTTTCGGCGATCTCGTCGACCCGCCCCCGCGGATCTCACTTTTCCCGTGCTGCTGGCTCTGGCTGCTCCAGTGCTCCGGGCGTACCCGCCGGAAGCGGTGATCGCGGAGAAATTCCATGCGATGGTGGTTCTCGGAATCGCGAATAGCCGAATGAAGGACTTCTTCGACGTGTGGAGACTGGCCCAAACCCATAGCTTCGACATCGAGCGGCTTGCGGGTTCGGTCAGACGCACATTTGAGCGGAGGCGCACTCCACTTCCGGAAGCCGTGCCGCTTGCCCTCACCAGCGAGTTCCTGGGGGACCACGCCAAGCAGACGCAGTGGGCTGCATTTGGAAGCCGGCTTGGCTTGCGTGGTGTTCCGCCCCTGCCACTGATTGGTGAACAAATAGCGGGTTTCCCCATGCCGGTGCTCGACAATCTGAACACGGCGAATTCGCCCTCCCGGACGTGGGCGCCCGGCGGCCCCTGGACTTGAGCGCGGCAGCGATCCGTCACTCATCGCGCAGGGCGACCATGGGGTCGAGCTTCGACGCGCGGCGCGCGGGAAGGAAGCTGGCGACGGCCGCGATCAGCGCCAGCAGCAGTGCCGCCGTTACCAGGGTGAGGGGATCGTACGGCCTCAGCCCGAACAGCAGCGAGCCGGCTCCGCGTCCGGCCAGGAGCGATAACGCGGCGCCAGTGACGACTCCGATCGCCAGCAGCCGCGCGGCCTCCCGCATCACCATCGCGACTACTTGTCCGCGTTCCGCGCCCAACGCCAGGCGAATGCCGATTTCGTTGCGGCGGCGCGCCACGAGAAACGAGATGACGCCGTACAGGCCGACCATCGCCAACAGCGCGGCCAGCACGCCGAAGAATCCAGACAGCATCGCCATCAGCCGTTCCGGCATCAGTTCGTCGCGAACGTCTTTTTGAAAATCGCTGAGTTCCACGATGACATCGGGGTGCCTGGCGGCCAACCTGCGTTTGATGGTCGCGCCGATCGCTGCCGGCGGCGCATTCGAATGGATCATCAGGCCTGTCCACGGGGCTGGGCCGAGTTGGGAGGCCGGCTCGAACGTCATCGGGGGCGTCTTGCCGCGCAGATCGTTGTATTGGGTATCCGGGATCACGCCGACGATCTCGTAGAGTGTGGTCGGGTAATCCCCTTCCTGCATCCCGCGCAGGGTCTGCCCGATCGGATCGGCAGCGCCCAGAAACCTGCGCACGAAGGTCTGGTTCACTATCGCGACTCGCGTGGAGGCCGGGGTATCGTTATCGTTGAAGCTCCGGCCGCGTACCACGGGAATGCCCATGGTGTCGAAATAGCCGGGGCTTACCCAGGTGAACTTTGCATTGCCTTCGAGCGCTCCCACGCGCACACCGTGTTCCCAACTGGAACCTAGCAGCGGCGCGTTGCTGGTAGTGGCGGCATTCAGCACCCCGGGAGTGGCGCGAATTTCGTCCAACAATTCGCGCTTGAACTCCAGCCAACGCTGAGGTGGCAGATTGGACTGCCAGAAACCCAGGAATCCGGTCACGATGCCGCTTTCCCGCATGCCCGGATCGAAGGTCATCAAGTTGCGGAAGCTGCGCACAAACAGGAGCGCCGCCACCAGCAGGACCAGTGAGACGGAGATTTGGGCGACCACCATCAGGCGCTGCAGCGAGAAGCGCTCGAGGCTGGCGGTCATGCCGCGCCCGCCGGCTTTCATGGCAGTGGCGGGCGATGAACTGCTGGCGCGCAGGGCAGGCAGCGCGCCGAAAATTACGCAGCTCAATACGGCCGCGGCGCTGGCATAGAGAAGCACGCGCCAATCCGTCACGATGCGCAGTTCCACCGTCTGGCCTTCGGGCAAAACCGACCAGAGCAGTAAACGGCACAGAGTTTGGGAGAGGGCGATCCCCAACCCGCAACCGATCCCCGCCAGCAGCCCGCTCTCCGCCAGCAGTTGCCGCAACAAGCGGCCTCGCGAGGCGCCCAGCGCCAGCCGCACGGCGATTTCCCGGCCGCGCGCGCTGGCCCGCGCCAGCATCAGATTGGCCAAGTTGGCGCAGGCGATCAGCAACACCAGTCCGGTGATGGCCAGCAGCAGCCACAGGGACTTGTCGTAGGTCTCGCGCGCGCCACTGACGCCCGTGGAGGCCGGATACGCGGCCAACCGGAAATGTTTGTACATCAGATCGGTCCGTGGGTCGCGGCCTGGAGGAACGGTGGCTTCAAAGATGCCGGGGCTCAGCACGGCCATGGCCGCCGAGGCGCGCTCGATGGTCCAGCCCGGCTTGAGGCGGCCCATCACGGATACTTCGAAGATGTCGCGCCGCAGTGCGTCTTTCGGCTGGCAGAAGGGAAGCGCGAGGTCGAAGCTGTCGCCCACGGCCACGCCGAAGAACTCCGGCGGCGTAATGCCGACGATCTCTACAAGACTGTTATCCGCGAACAGCTTGATACCGGAGGACAGGTCACGTCCGCCCAATTCGCTTTGCCAATACGCGTAGCTGGCAACGGCGGCCGAGGCCGGGCAGGCGCCCTCATCCTGCGGTCCCAGCAGACGCCCGCGGAACGGCTGGACGCCCAGCACGCGAAAGAACCCGCCGCTGACCAGTAGCTGGTTGAAGTGACGCATCTGGCTGCCACGGCCGATGTAGCGCTGGTTCGCGCTCCAGGCGAATGTCCCGGAGAAGGCCTGCTGTTTGTCGCGAATCAACTCCCAGAGCGGACGCGTCAGCTCTCCATACTGTTGATTCAGGCCCATGCCCTGGTTGCCGCCTACGATTTTCATTTCGGCGAGTTCCTGCGGGTTTTGGACCGGCAGGCTGCGCAGCCGCACGGCGTCGAGCAATTGAAAAATGGCCGTGTTGGCGCCGATTCCCAACGCCAGCGAGACGATCGCCACGGCTGCGAATCCGGGACTCAGGCGTAGCGTGCGCATGCCGTAGCGCAGATCCTGCCAGGTGCTCTCCAGCCAGCCTATGGTGTTCATACGGTAAATTTTCTCGCGCACCAATCCGGGATTGCCGAACTTGCGGCGCGCGGCCGCGGCAGCCTCGGCGGGCGGCATGCCGCGCGCGATGTTGTCGGCGGTTTCGGTTTCCAGATACGCCGCGATCTCGCGGGCGCGTTCATCGTCCCACCACCGCCGCTTGAGGAATCGCCGCCAGCTCATATGCGCTTCACTCCTCCGCCGGCCGCAGCACTTGGTTGATGGCGCGCACGACCCTTTCCCAGCGGCTCATTTCCACGCTCAAGTGCTTCCGCCCGGATGGCGTCAGGCGGTAGTAGCGCGCCTTGCGGTTGTTCTCCGAAGTGCCCCAGAAAGAGGCGATCCAGCCGCGGTCTTCGAGGCGGTGCAGAGCGGGATAGAGCGATCCGTGCTCTACCAGTAGAACTTCTTCCGAAAGGCGCTCGATGGCGTAGGCGATGGTGTGTCCGTGGGCCGCTCCCGGCGCCAGGATCTGCAGGATCAGCATGTCCAGCGTGCCTTGCAGAATGTCGGTTTGTTCCGGCTTCTTTCCCATGGCTGCGGAAGCTTATTGTACTCCGGAAGAAGTTCTACCGGAAAGGCCGCTCCTAGGTATATACGTTGGAGGGCGGGAAAAGATTAGGAAGATGTTCGACCGGCCGTGGCAGCCGGTGCGACTGGCAGGTCGCGTCCGCAATACCGGCACACCACCGCTTCACGCTTTACGATCTCGGCGCAAAATGGGCATTTCCGGCCCTCTCCGCTCCTCATGATTAAGGCATGCGGCGTAGCCACAATAAACAAAAGCGCCCCATAGACCCACCAGAGGACAAAGCTGCGTCCCTTCGACTGCGCAATAGCCGCCGGAATCAGCCCCATCATGGCCGGGAACATCAGCAGCATCAGCACGAGCAGCAAGTGCCTGGGTTGGATCAGATCCTCAATCATGGGCCGATTCTACCACCGACCCGGCGGGACATTGCGGCCAGCCACCTGCGCCTCCGCTGAATACGGGGTCCCCGGCACGCATCGTGGTGCACCCTGTTACCATCGTGCCCATGAAGCCACCTTTTTGGCTATCCTCTTTTCTCGCGTGCGCGGCCGTGTGCGCGGCCCAGACCGGACCCGTGGTGACGGTCACCGGCGGCCAGATTCGCGGCATCGCCACGCCGGATGGCGGCGCTGCGTACAAAGGCATTCCTTACGCGCGACCTCCTTTGGGAGAGCTGCGCTGGCGCGAGCCGCAACCGGTAGCGGCGTGGACCGGCGTTCGCGATGCCACCGCCTTCAGCGTCGCTTGCACACAGCTTTCCGAGGGCTGGAATATGCGATACGTGCCGAGCAGCGCCGAAGACTGCCTGTATCTGAACGTGGCTGCGCCCGCGTGGCCGCCCACGGCGAAGGTTCCCGTTATGGTTTGGATCCACGGCGGATCGAACACGGCCGGTTCCGGAGAAGCCGCGGGATTCGATCAGCGCACGCTGGTGCGGCGCGGCCTGGTGCTGGTGACCATCAACTACCGCCTGGGAGCGTTGGGATTCCTGGCGCATCCCGCGCTCGCCCGCGAGTCGGCGCATCACGCATCGGGCAATTACGGACTGATGGACCAGATCGCCGCGCTCCAGTGGGTGCGGAAGAACATTGCCACGTTCGGCGGAGATGCGGACCGCGTGACCGTGGCGGGGCAATCGGCGGGTGCGATGGATGTCAGCCTGCTGATGACGTCGCCGCTGGCCCGCGGACTGTTTCGCGGCGCCATCGCGGAGAGCGGCGCGGTGTCCGTGTTTCAGGGGTCCAGAACTCGCGGCGAGGCCGAGGAGTTGGGGCGGAAGCTGGCCGCCGAATTGAAAATGCCGGATGGCGATGCCATCGCCGGGTTGCGGCTAGTGCCGCCGGTTGAGATTCTGGAGGCGGCCAAACGCGCCACCGGCGGCGATCGCACGGGGCTGGAGACTTCGGTGGACGGGTGGGTCCTGCCGAAACGGCCAACGGAAATCTTCGCGGCGGGAGGGGGCCTCGCTGTGCCGTTGACGATCGGAAGCACGGCGCAGGAAATTGGCGGCGACGAACCCGCGGCGAAGATCGCGAGCGCGATTCAGAAGGCCTATGGCGGCCTGGCGGATCGGGCGCTGGCGCTGTATGGATTGGTGGGAGGCGGCGAAGGCAAGGCGGACCCGTTGTATGGCGGGCCCGGCGTACAGTGGCCGACCGATGAGGTATTCCGTTGTCCGGTGATTGCCGAGGCCGTGGCGCACGCCGCCGCCGGCCACTTGACCTACCAGTACGGATTCGACCATGGTGCGCCCGACCGCCCGGGCAACCACGGCATGGGGCACTCCGCTGAGCTGAACTATGTTTTTGGGACTTGGGGAAGCGACGTCCAGCTTGCGCCGATCGACCGGAGGATTGCGGACCAGATGCAGTCCTATTGGGCGAATTTCGTGCGGACGGGCGACCCCAACGGCGAGGGACTGCCGCGGTGGCCCAGCTTCTCGGTGAAAGAGCGGGAGTACGTCGCGTTCACCGACGACGGCGCGGTGGTGAAGGCTGGGCTGCGGCGGGAGTTTTGCGAGGTGTTCATGGAGCACTTGGCGGCTGTCGGGAAATGACGGGCAGGCGGAAGAGGCGGCCTAAGAGGCCGCCGCAGGCTGAGAGCCTGCCCCACTTTAGAAGCGATACTTCAGCAGCGTCCATAGAGCTTCCCAACCATCGCGCGCGCGAATCTTCTTTCCTTCCGCGATGCCGCGCGGGTTGTAGCTGACGGGCACTTCGTGGATGCGATACCCAAGGCGGCGCGCTTTGGCGGTGACCTCCGGGCAGAACTCGAAGCGGCGGCATTCAAGATGGATCTCACCGAGGACCGTCGCGCGAAAAGCTTTGTACGCGGTGGCCTCGTCGGTCAGTTGCGCGCCATAAAGCAGGTTCGCCGCCGCTGTCAGGATTCGGTTTGCGATACGGTTGGGCAGGGCCATCGCGACCGGCAGGCGGAGAAACCGCGAACCGTAGACGATGTCGGCTTCGCCGCTGACGATGGGTTCGAGCATACGCGCGTAATCGTCCGGATCGTATTCGAGGTCGCCATCCTGGATGAGGACGATGTCGCCTGTCGCCAATTCGATGCCGGCGCGAATCGCCGATCCTTTACCCGAGTGACTGATTCGCCGATGGGTGACCTCCCCGAGCGGCTCCCCATGCACCTGCTCGGTTCCATCCGTGGAGCCATCGTCGATCACGACGATCTCCTTCACGCAGCCCGCGGGCAATGGCGCGCGCCGCACGCGTTCCAGCACCTGGCTGAACGTGCGGAATTCGTTGTAGACGGGGATGATGATGGAGACCTTCATGGCTTCCGCAGGACCGCGAAGAGCGACTGCCCAAAGGGCGGCGGCGCGATGGCTTCCAGGCGCGACAGCCACGGCACGACGCACCGGTCGAAGATGCGGATCTGGCGTTCGGACTGCGCTTCCCGCCGGAATACGTGCGCGTTGATCCACCATCCGAAGAAGCCCACCGCGTTGACGTAGTGCAGCTTTTCGACGCGGAGACCGGCGCGATGCGCGAGCCCGGCCAGGGTCTTGCGGCTGTATCGCCGGCAATGGCTCAGATTCCGATCAATGGGGCCATAGAGGGCCTGGAAGGCCGGCACCAGCAGCACGATCGCCCCGGCCGGGACCAGCACGGATGCCATGGCTTCGAGCGCGCGTGCGTCGTTATCGATATGTTCCAATACGTTCAGGCAGACGCAGGAATCCGGGCGCCAGTGCGCCAGGTCCGCAAATGCCGCGGTGTCCGGTTCGCAAACGAAAGCATGCAGATTGGGCCGATTGGCATACCGCTCACGCAGCCGCTCGACACACGCGGGGTCCACATCGACGGCCAGGACCGTTTCACGATCGAGCAACCGGCTGGTAAAATTGCCGATGCCGCAGCCCACCTCAATCACGCGCTGTCCCAGGTGGGGCGCAACCAGCCGGCCTTGCCAGGCGAAATAGTTGGCGGCCTGCGCCATGCGTTCCTGATCTGTTATGGTGTAGGTCGACGCATGCACTGCCTCCTATGCTATCAGCCCACTGGTAGAAACCGCTCCCTGACGGTCGCGGCTCTGTAAGCATGGGCGTCGGCGACCTCATCGAATTGGGGCTGGCGGCGCTGTTCGCGGCGGTCGCGCTGGTGTGGCGTCCGTGGTTGGAGCCGTATGCGGCCAGGCTCGCGCAGAAGCCAGTCTGGTCGATGCTGCTGCTGGCCGCGCTGCCGGTGGCGTTGCGGCTAGCGCTTCTCTCGCGGCATCCCGCGCCCGTGCCGGATATTTATGACGAATTCAGTCATTTGTTGGTCGCGGACACGCTGCGGCACTTTCGCTTGGCGAATCCGGCGCATCCGTTCCATCGGTTCTTCGAGACGTTCTTCGTCCTGCAGGAGCCAACTTACAGCTCGATCTACCCAGTCGGCCAAGGCTTGGCGCTGGCCCTCGGCTGGATGATTTTCGGCACTCCTTGGGCCGCGGTGGCGATCTCGGTAGCGGCGCTTGGCGCGCTCTGTTATTGGATGCTGCGCGGCTGGACCACGCCTGGTTGGGCGCTCGCGGGCGGCATGCTGGCTGTCATGGAATTCGGGCCACTCAACCAGTGGATGAACGGCTATTGGGGAGGCGCGCTGCCCGCCGCGGCGGGATGCCTGGTTTTCGGAGCGCTGCCCAGATTGCGGCGCGGCGCGAGGCTGCGCGACGGAGTATTGCTCGGCGCCGGGCTGGCCATACACTTACTGACTCGTCCCTATGAGTCTGTCTATCTGGCGCTTTGCGTCATGTTATTCCTACTGCCAGCCTGGAGGCGTGTGACAAGACCAGTGCTGGCCGCGGCCTTCGTCGTGCTGCCCGCCATCTGTTTCACGCTGCTCCAGAACAAACAAGTCACTGGCAGTTGCACGACTCTACCCTATGCGCTCAGTCAGTATCAGTACGGCGTGCCCGCGGCGCTCACGTTCGAAGCGAACCCGGCGCCGCACCGCGAGTTGACCCGCGAACAGGAGCTGGACTATAAGATGCAGGTCTCGTTCCGCGGAGATCGCGCGGAGACCATTGGAAGCTATCTGCTGCGTATGGCATACCGTATCCGTTACTATCGCTTCTTCTTTATGCCGCCGCTCTATGTGGCGCTGCCATTTTTCTTCGCGGCTCTGCGGCGTCCGCGGTTTGTGTGGGTGATGGTTTGTCCGCTGATCTTTGCGCTGGGTGTCAACTTCTTTCCGGCATTTCAGTATCACTACATGGCCGGAGTGACGTGCCTGTTTGTCCTGATCGGCGTGACCGGCCTCGAGCAATTGAACCGCTTCAGCGAACTGGCGGCCCGCATCGTCGTCTCCCTGTGCATCGCGCAGTTTGCTTTCGAATACGGCCTCCACGCGCTGAGCAACGACCCATGGTCGCTCGAGTTGCGGAATCCCGAGCGGCGCGTCGCCGTCAACCGCCAGCTTGCGCAGGCGCCCGGCAAGCAACTGGTTTTCGTGCGATATTGGCCGCGGCATATCTTCCAGGACGAGTGGGTGTACAACGCTGCGGATATCGATGGGGCCCGGGTGGTGTGGGCCCGCGACCTGGGCGCGGCCGAAGACGAAAAGCTGCGCCGGTATTATCCGGACCGCGCTGTGTGGCTGCTGGAGCCCGATGCGCGCCCGCCCAGACTGACGCCGTATGCGGGGCAGTAAGCGCGTTCAGCGTGCTCTATCACAGGCTGAAGCCTGTGCACGCGGGGCTTCAGCCCCGCTCTCTTCCTGTGTGGCTGGCCGAACCAATCCTTCTTGAAATCCAGCAGCGCGAGCCAGGAAGTTGCCGAAACTCGAACGACCGCTGGAGCGCAGACATCACTGTTTGACAGCCAGTTTCGTAATCCTCAATCTGAGACGGATGCAAGTGCAGATCGGCCCCGATCGGCAGGCGTTTGTTGCGCCGGAGTCGAACGCGAACGCGCCGAACCGAATTGGACGTACGGACCCATGGTCAGCCATAGAACGTCGCTTGCGCCTACCGGAAATTCTCCACCAGCATGATGTCCGACCCGCCCAATTCCCATTCCGAGTAGACCATGTAGGCGCCATCCGGCGAAACGCTAATGCCGCCAAGCCCGAAGGAGGGCTTGTCCGTTGTAGCCACCGTCTTGATCTTGCCTGTGGCGGCGTCAAGCAACTGGAGCGTCTTGAGGTCCGGGAGGAAATACACCCCCTTCGCCGTGACGCTGAAGCAGTCCCAATAGACCACCTTTGGCGCGACCTCTACCTCGGGGCCTCCCGCAACTGGCATGCGGTAGAGAGGACCGCCGTTGTTCCCATTAGAGGTGATATACAAGTACTTGCCGTCCACAGATTCGAATGCCGCGCCCCCTGTGTTCTTCGTTACCTGCACGGCTGAGCCGCCCTCTGGGGGCACCTTCCAGATGCACCACTGTCCGGAACGGTCCGATTGGAAATAGATCCACCTGCCGTCACGGGACCAACTGGGCACCTGGCTCTGCGCATCGCCGCCGGTCACGCGCCGGGGTTTGCCGCCGTCGGAGGAGATCACGTAGATCTGCGCTGTTCCTTCCGCTCGCGAATCCAGCGCGATCCAGCGGCCATCCGGCGACCAGCGCGGCGTGCCGCCTTGAGGCCCTTCGAAGAAGGTCAGTTGCTGGCAATTCGTACCGTCTGCATCGCATGTCCACACCTCGAAATTCCCCGAACGGTCGGATTGGAATGCCACCTTGCGCCCGTCAGGCGAATACTGCGGAAAATCCTCCTCGTACCTGGAACCGACAATGGTTCGGCGCTCGCCGGTGCGGAGGTCCATTCGCCAGAGCTTCCCGGTAAAGGAAAACGCCGTGTATGCCAGGCGGTGCTGGGCAGGGGCAGTTGCCGGCAGACACGCTCCCGGTGCTGCCCAATTCAGCCGTTCGGGAAAGCCGGCGCCGACCCGCATTCGCCACAATCTTGCGTCGCTAGGCAACCCGACGCTGTAAACGATGTCCCGGTTGCTCGTCCAAGTCATCCCTTTGAAAGACCCGTAGCCCTTGTCGACCAGGAGGTGTGGCGTACCCTCCGGTTTGAAGTCGCGGGTCAGGCGAACCGTATAAAGGTGGATCACCCACTCGCGGACTGTCCTGGCGAAGGCGAGAACGCGTCCGTCAGGCGAGAGTCCCCCTATGAAATCACCCTGGGCGATGCCGCCCTGGCGCAACACTGCTGCCGGGGGTGGGAGCAGGCGATGCCGTTCGCCCGTTTCCGCCGATAGCAGCCATATCCCATAGGGCTCGTTCGGCGAATCTCGCGTCGAGACAACCAGCCACTTGCCGTCCAGCGTCCAGAAGATGCCCGCTACGCCCGTCTGATCGTGCGGCACCTCTGCCTTCGCGATCCTTCTCTCCGGACCTCCAATGGAGGGAACCAACAGGATCGTTTCCTCGGTGGCCCGGTAGAATGCGATGTACCGGTCATCCGGAGACCATGCCGGGAAGATGTCCATATGGCCGCGAGTTAGCCGCACCGACGGACCTCCTCCAATCTGCTTGACATATATGCCGGACGGATCATCGTTCGAATTATACGAAGCCTCCAGCGAAGCGGTCCACTGGTAAGCCACACGGCTGCCGTCGGACGAGAAGGCCGGGGTGTTGGCCCACCCTGCCGTCGAGATCAGGGAAACCGGATTCATCTCCGCAGGGGGACGTCCGGTTTTGGTCCAGACGACGACAGTTACCGCACACGCGAGGAGCGCCGCGGCTAGCAGTGCTCGGCGCCATCGTTTCCGCGAGGCCTGCCGGGGAATCTCCTCCAGTGCAGTCCGTAACTCGGCCGCCGATTGCCATCGCCCGGCTGGTTCGTTCGCCATGGCTTTCGCGATGACCGGAGCCATCCGGGATGCCAGCGCCCCGCCAGCCAACTCGGAAAGCACCCGTCCGAAAGAGTAAATGTCGGACCGCGCATCCAGCGGCTCCCCGCGCGCCTGTTCCGGCGACATGTACCCGCTGGTCCCCGTCACCGTCGATTGCGCCACGGCCCCGTCTTCCTGGCTCACCGTCTTCGCCAGGCCGAAGTCCATCACCTTCGCCTGCCCGGACTTGGTCAAGAACAGGTTGTCCGGTTTGATGTCGCGATGCACGATCCCTTGCCCGTGCGCCGCCTCCAGTGCCCGCGCCACCTGCAGCGCAATATCGAAGAACTCCGCCTCGCTCACCGGACCCCGCGCCATCCGCGCGCGCAGCGGTTCGCCTTCCAGAAACTCCATCGCCAGAAAGACCCGGCCCGACGCTTCGCCAAGCTCATATAGCGTGCAGATTCCGGGGTGATTCAAGGCGCCGATCATGCGCGCCTCGCGCCGCATTCGCTCCAGCGCCGGCGGATGCGCCGCCAACTCCTCGGGCAGGAACTTCAGCGCCACCGTCCGGCCCAGCGTTAGGTCCTCGGCTTTGTAGACGACCCCCATGGCGCCCCGCCCCGCCTCCGCCACGATCCGGTAGTGCGAAACCACCGCACCCGGAACCAGCGTGCCGGCCTCCGGGGTATCCGTCTCCAACTGCCCGATGAAGCGGTATCCCTTGCGCGGCAGTGTCTCGATGTAGCGGGGCGTGGAGGCAGTGTCCGACAGCGCTTCGCGCAGCCGCTTCACCGCCGAGTTGACGCTGTGCTCGAACTCGACGATGGTGCCGTGCGGCCACAGGCGCGCCTGGATCTCCTCACGCGTGACCACCTCGCCCGGCCGATCCAGCAGCATGGCCAGGATCGCCAGGGACTGCTCGGGCACACGCAACCAAGTCCCGCCTTTTCGCAGTTCCCGGGAAGAGCTGTCGAACGCAAACGCGCCGAACCGAATTGGACGTACGGCCCCCGTGGCAGCCATACAGGCTCTCCTAACAATATATAGTGATTTCAGACCCGAAAATCGTTTCGCGGTAAAAGTGCGCCAAAATTCCGGTCAACAGTACCCCGGAACGAAGGACACTCCTGCCCACCTGCCCCCAACCCACCCGCATGACAAGCCCCATGCAACAGCCTAACCCACCTGTTTTGAAGCGCTTGCCGTGTGACATCGATGTTACCGACGTGCCCGACGCCGTGCATCGAGTTTCGGCCGCCCCTGGCTCATTGTCGAGCCATGAATACTTCATGGAAGACGACAACGCTGGCGGTGCTAGGCGCCCTGTGGATGACGGCGGCGGCGGACGCTCGGGAGAAGCTGACAGGTGATCGGACCCTTACGGTCATCGTTTGGGACTACGCCGGAGTGTCCGACAGTTCCTTGGACGAAATGGAGACGCTCAGCACGTTGCTGCTGTTCCGGGCGGGCATCGGAGCCAGGTGGGTCCACTGCGGGGGCCATCTGCAGGGTCCGCAGCCGGCGCTGTGCGACGCCCAACTGAAACCCGGATCGGTGCTGCTACGGATCGTGGCGGCCTATCCGGGCAACCAGAACAAGCGCGGCGATCCGCTGGGGACGGCCATGGTCGAGAGCGGCTACGCTTCGATCTACGTCACGGACATCCACAAATACGCCGCCCACAACGGGCTGCCGGACGGCACCCTGATGGCTTACGCCGCCACGCATGAGATCGGGCACCTGCTGTTGGGTCCGAAGCACTCCTCGCAGGGGATCATGCGGGCGGTTTGGGGAGAAGCCGAATACCGGGGCATGGACCAGCGCTGGTTGGGCTTTGGCGCGGCCGAACAGCAAGCCTTGTTGCGGGCGATTCCCGCAACGGACCAGCGCCTGGCCGGCTTGAAATGAACGCCCAGGATGCCCTGGCTCGCCGCCCTACTTCGTCAACCCCGCCACATACACGCCGCGATACCCGCCCACCTCCGCCTCAGTGCCGATCACTTTGATGATGTGCCCCATATGCTCGGCCCCCGCCGTCCTGATGTCCACGCCGCCATCGCGCCGCGGATCGTGCTCCTCGGGCATCAGCATGTACAGCGTGCCATCCTTGGTGAGCAGGCCCACTGGCTGCCCGCTTTGGGCGCACTTCTGGCCGCAACTGCGGTGCTTCTCGCCGTGCTTGCCCAGTTGCAGGTAGCAGGAGAAGTCCACCAGTTCGCCCACCAGCGTCACCTCGTGGCCCGGCTGCGGCTTCTTCTCCACGCCGGCCGCGATAGTGGTCGCCGACCACGGTTGCTCCGCACTGTGACCCAGCGTGGCGGTCGGCGCATCGTATGTGCCGGTCTCCACCTTCATTTCCGGATGCAGGATGGCGCCCTCTTGGGCCATCAAAAGGGCCGCCGCGAAAGTGATCGAGGCCCCGGACAGAACAGCTCTTGAAAAGTTCGACATAGTTCCCCTAGTGTACAACGGAGCGCCCCCCCGCAACCATCCGGACGCATATTTCGGCGCTTAACGAAGGCATTTCGAGAGGGTTTTCGATAGGACTAAGGCGGGGCGTCGCCTCCTGTTGGCTGACCTGCAAGACGAGCGCAAGAATGCCGCTTTCGTCCGATAATGGTTCCATGCCGATTCGCAAAGTGGCTCTTCTATGCGTCTTTCTGCCCACAGCCTTCTGCCGAATCCCGCACGCATTCTCGTTCAAGGAGTGGGTACAGATGGGGCTGCTTCTGGCGTCTCCGTCTCGGGATCCGATTACAGTTTCTCCGCTTCGGAACGGCCGGCGACAAATATCGCCACACGGCGGCATCGTACTACTTGCTGGCTGAAGGGCGGGACGGATATCGGGCAGTTTTCGCCTGGGCAGAACTCGATCCGTCGTTCATGGACAAAGCGGTGTACGTGGTCTCGAAACGAGACGGGAAGCCGCTGCCGGACAACGACGGGCCGTTTGAATTAGTCGTGCCGGGTGAGAAAAGGAACGCCCGGTGGGTACGACAACTTACCGTGCTGACGCCTTGAGCCAAACACAACACCTTACGATTCCGAACAGGCACGTATAGCGTTTCACAAAAAAGTATACAGTTAAGAATGTTTTATGGTACACTTGGATCGTGGCTGGAAAGTCCAAGCGTTCCCGGCTAGTCCTGACCCCGTAAGAACAGGAGCAAATCCGGCAACTGCGCGACTCGCAGACGGCGCCATGGCGGGAGGTGCAGCGGGCACGAATCCTGTGGCGCTACCACTCCGGGGAGAGCGTTGCCGAGATAGCGAGAGCCGTAAAAATGACCCGCAAGAGCGTCGGCAAATGGATCGGAAAGGCTTTGGAAATGGGCTTGGCGGCGGCTTTGAAAGATACCTATCATCGCCCCAAAGCTCCCGTGATTACTGAAGAAGGAAAGGCCTGGGTGGTGCATTTGGCTTGCTCAAAACCGAAGGATCTCGGGTATGCAGCCGAGTTGTGGACGCGGAAAGCTTTGGCCAAACACGTCCGGGAGCATGCCGCCGATGCCGGGCATCCCTCGCTACGCAAGGCGGCGAAAGCCACGGTGCAGCGAATCTTGGCGGAGCAACCCTTACGTCCAGAGAAAATGAGGTATTACCTGGAGCGGCGGGATCCTGATTTTGAGGCCAAGATACGCGAGATCCTGCTGGTGTATCGGGAGGTGTCCGTGCAAAATCAGAACCATGGCGGACTGGCCCCCGTTATTGTAACGGTATCGGTGGATGAAAAACCCGGTTTGCGGGCCATTGCCAACACCGCGCCGGACCTGCCCCCAATTCCCGGCAAACATCCAACCGTGGCGCGCGACCACGAATATAAGCGCCTGGGAACCTGCTCGATTCTGGCGGCGTTGGACCTGCATGATGGCCACGTGATTGGACGGGTCGAGCACCGCCACAGCAGTCGAGAGTTCATTGCGCTACTCAAGGACTTGGACAACTACTATCCATCCGAATGCACGATCCGCCTGATCCTGGACAATCACCCGGCGCATATTTCGCAAGAGACGCGGACGTTCTTGGCGACGAAGCCCAATCGGTTCAAATACGTGCTGACGCCGGCACACGGATCTTGGCTAAACATCGTGGAGACGCTCTTCGGAAAGATGGCGCGTACCTTTCTGCGGCGCATCCGAGTAAAATCCTGGGAGGAACTTCGAGACCGCATTCTGATGGGAATCGAAGAAATCAATGCCGATCCCGTCGTTCACCGATGGAAGAAATTCGAGGCGCTCACTACTGCGCAGCAACTGGATACCTGTTATTGAAACGATATACTAGCAGTGCCTCGGATGGCACAGGTTTGGTGACATTGCCGATGATGTTGGTGTCCAAGAGGCTTCGGCTCACAAGTCAACCCTGCGGCCCGCCGTGAGCGGGCGACGCAGATCCAGATCGGCGCCAACCAGAGGCGACCGGCGCAATGCGTCGAGAATGCCGCCCGTCTTCGACTGTTCTCCCGAAATGGTGCTGTGGACGGTGGCGCGAATACGCGCCGAATCCGGGCCATCGCCGGCGAGTCGCTTCGCGAGCGACCGGATCAACTCGCGATCGGCGCCGAGCCCGAGAACCTCGAATCGGGCCATCCGTAGGGATGCGGTGCCCGATCGGGGCTGGCCTGGCACCGTTTACTCCCAATTAACGCGCTTGCATCCGCTGAACCACGCCGCCGTATCATCGGGCAAGCCGTCGATGGCCGGCGGCCGTTCCTGGCGGGAGCGGCCGTTACAGCGGCAATCGGCCTGACGGCAGCGGACACGGCGGGCTGGGAGGCATACGGTGGGCGCCGGTGCCTGGAGCGGCACCCTGAAACCGTCCAGCCTCAGCCCGAGCTGGCCACAGCCTGCGAAGACTCAGCGGAACATCCACCATAGGATCAGCGTACAGGCGAACAGGGCGGCGGCCCAGATCCGATAATCCGTTCCGCCTGGGCTCCGCTGGGCAGCGGAAGCGAACACGTTGCTCTCGACTTTGTACTCAGGTGGCGGCGCAGTCAGAAGGCTGACCACAACCATGGTGATCGCCGCCAGAAACCACACCAGGATCGAACGATGGAGGAACGAGGCCAGATAGGGGTGCGCCACCAGCCTCCAGCCGAGGGTGGTGTCGAGCAACAGGAACAAGCCGAAGGCGAAGCCGGCCGAGCCTCCGGCAATGGCCCCGGCAGTGTTCCCGCGCTTCCAGAGCAAGCCGGTGAAGATCACCGCACCCAAAGGTACGCCCAGATACGCCGAGAGCATCTGCAGGTAATGCCAGATGGTGACCGAGAGTCCCACTAAAGGGGCTGCGAGCACGCCAAGCACGGCCATCAGCACGGTAACCCTGCGCCCGATGGCGACCTGATCCCGATCGGAGAGTCCGGGTTTCCAGCGCACGAAAAAGTCGCGGACCACGAGCGTGGCGCTGGCATTGTAGCAGGCGCTCATGGAGGACATCAGGATGGCGATGAGGCCGGCCAGCACCAGCCCGCGAAGCCCGACGGGGAGCAAGTCACTGACCAGGCGCGGATAGGCCATGTCGGCTTTCGGGAGATTCGGATAGAGTGCATGGGCGATGACGCCCGGCAGCACCAGGATAAACGGGATGAGCAGTTTCAGGAAGCCCGCGAAGATGGCGCCCTTCTGGCCCTGGTCCACGGAACGGGCGCCCAGGACGCGCTGCACGTTGGTCTGGTCCATGCACCAGTAGAACATTCCGCCAAACAGGTTCCCTACGAGGAAGCCGGTGATGGGAAGCTCGGAATCGAGCGGCTTCACCATATGGATGAGACCGGGATTGACGCGCGCGGTCAGGCCGCTCCATCCGCCAACAGTCAGCAGCCCGACGATGGTAAGGACGATGCCGCTGACGATGAGCCACGTTCCCTGCACCATGTCCGCGTAGACCACAGCGCGCAGGCCGCCCTTCATGGTGTAGAGGGCCGTGAAAATGGAGAGGCCGATCATGACCGCCATCTGGTTCCAACCAAAGAGGAGAACCAGGAGCAGCGAGCCTGCCCAAAGATCGATGGCGTTCTTGGTGAGTACGTTCATTACCAGCAAATTGCAGGAGAGGAAGGCGCGCAGGCCCCAGCCGAAGCGGCGCTCGAGGAATTCAGGGATGGTGTAGATCCTGCTGCGGAGATAGAGAGGGATGAACAGGGAGGCCAGAATGATGAGGCACCAGGCGGCCATCCATTCAAACCCGCCGGTGACCATGCCGACGCGGTATCCGTCGCCCGCCAGGCCGACCACGTGCTCGGCGGAGATGTTGGAGGCCAGCAGTGACATGCCGACAAACGGCCATCGCAGATCGCGCCCGGCCAAGAAGTACTCGGCGTCGGTTTGCTTCTTGCCCGCCGCACGCAGGACCGCGCCAATAACGAGCGCCAGGCTGAAGACGATGATAACCGAATCGAGGATGCCTAACACGGCGACGCACCTCCTTCCGATTGCGAGTTCATGGTTTCTTCAATTCTATTCGTTATGTGGGTCAGGCGCCGCAACATATTTGCAAGCCGCAGACGACAAAAAACGATCGTCTGCGCCACATGTACCGGGTGCTAACATCAACGATGCTTGGCCCCGATCCTCCTCGCCGCCTTCCCGTGCCGCTCTTCACCAGCACGGGTCGCCGCGCATCTTGATGAGG
Organism: Bryobacterales bacterium; assembly: GCA_003166475.1. Taxonomy (GTDB): domain Bacteria; phylum Acidobacteriota; class Terriglobia; order Bryobacterales; family Bryobacteraceae; genus Bog-159. The sequence goes on from PMVV01000154.1 coordinate 26,952, forward strand.
CCCGCGCCGAACATCAGGCGGAACTTGAGCGACTGAAAGGCGATGGCGATGGCGATGAATACGGTCTACAATCGTTTTCATCTGGTGGGCACTTACGGCGCATTCGGGTCGATCACCCGGCCGCGCTACGAGGTGATCGTGGAAGGAACGGATGAAACGGCGCCGGGCGGCCTGAGAGGCCGCCGCAGGCTGAGAGCCTGCCCCACTTGGCTAGAAGAAACTGATGGATCGTGAGGCAAGATAACAACAACGCGTGCGTGATCGGCTCCGGGCCCAACGGCCTGACCGCCGCCATCGTCCTGGCGAAAGCCGGGTTGCGCACCACGGTGTTCGAAGCGCAACCCACCATCGGCGGCGGGGCGCGCTCGGCCGAGCTGACTCTGCCGGGATTCGTACACGACGTTTGTTCGGCCGTGCATCCGCTGGCGGTTAGTTCACCCGCCTTCGCCGCTTTCCCGCTGGCGGAGCACGGCCTGGAATGGATCCAGCCGCCGCTGCCGCTCGCGCATCCCCTGGATGACGGGTCGGCCGCCATACTGGCCCAGCCGCTGGACGAGACATGCGCGCGCCTGGGAGCGGACGGCCCGGCGTACCGCAGGGCCATTGCACCCCTGGTGCGGCGCTGGCGCGAACTGGTGCCCATGATTCAGGCGCCGCTGGTGCGCCTGCCCGCGCATCCGTGGCTGCTGGCGCGCTTCGGAGCGCTGGCCCTTTGGCCGGCAGCGCCCCTGGCCCGGCGGCTCTTCCGCACGGAAGCCGCGCGCGCTCTCTTTGCGGGCAATGCCGCGCATTCCCTGCTGCCTCTGGACGCGCTCGGATCGGCAGCTTTTGGATGGGTGCTGGCCGCGGCCGCACACGCCGTCGGCTGGCCTATCCCGCGCGGCGGTTCGCAGTCGATCGCCAACGCGCTGGCGTCTTACTTCGAGTCGCTCGGCGGACGCATCGTCGCCAACACCCGTGTCCAGTCGCTCGAGGAACTTGGCGATGCCTCTTTGGTCCTTTGCGATGTGACGCCCAGGCAATTCGTGGCCATCGCCGCCCGCCGTCTGCCGGACCGCTTCAGCCGCCAATTGGAGGCCTACCGTTACGGCCCCGGAGTCTTCAAAGTGGATTGGGCCTTGCGCGCGCCCATCCCGTGGACGGCCGCCGAGTGCGCCCGCGCCGGCACGGTCCACGTGGGCGGATCGCTCGACGAGATCGCGGCCTCTGAGCGCGCGCTCGCCGGAACGGCGCCTAGCGAGCGGCCCTTCGTTCTGGTCGCGCAGCCCAGTCTGTTCGACGCCAGCCGCGCGCCCGCCGGCCAGCATACCGCATGGGCCTATTGCCACGTGCCGCACGCCTCGACGGCGGACATGACGGAGCGCATCGAATCCCAGTTGGAACGCTTCGCGCCCGGCTTCCGCGCGCGCATTCTGGCACGCCATACAATGACGCCCGCGGACCTGGAGCGGCACAACGCCAACCTGGTAGGCGGCGATATCGCCGGCGGGGCGCAGGATCTCCGGCAGCTCGTGCTGCGCCCCACTCGCCTGCTCTATCGCACGCCGCTCGATGGCGTGTTCCTGTGCTCCTCGTCCACGCCGCCCGGCGGAGCCGTCCACGGCATGTGCGGCTTTCACGCGGCGCACGCGGCCCTGCGCGCGCGCAACCTCGCATATTGAACAATCGGCCTGCAGGTTACCAAGTAATGAAAACCAAGTGGAGGGCGGGCAATTCTGCCNNGATTGGCCGCCCTCCAGTGTGCATAGATGCATTTCGGACCCGGTTTGACGCATCCTATAAAGGTGAGGCATTTCCTACTTCTGGCGATCGCGGCCGCGGTTCTGTCGATGCCGGCGCGCACCAGTGCGCAAACGCCGCAAGACCCCGCTGAGGTAACCGGCGCTGTCACCGTCAAGCAGAAATGGCAGTTCTTCGTGGAAGAGACTTTCACTCCGCTGACCATAGTCGCGAGCGCGGCTACCGGCGGCGAGTCGCAGGCCACCAATACGGACCCCAAATATGGTGTGGGCCATGTGGCGCTGGAGAAGCGCCTCGGCGCGGCGACCCTCGATAACGTCACGCAGAACTTCTTCAGCGATTTCGTGATGGCGTCCGTGTTGCACGAGGACACCAAGTACCGGCGCAGAGGCGAGCAGCACGGTTTCTGGTCGCGGGTTGGATATGCCATCAGCCGTGCGGTGGTAACGCGAACCAATGCGGGCGCGAGCACCGTGAACTGGTCGAATTTCACTGGGACGGCCTTGAGTGTGGGACTTTCGAATGCCTACTACCCGGTCAGCAGCCGGAACCTGAACGCCACATTGATCAACTGGGGCAGCAGTACGGCAAGTGCGGGATTCGGCAACCTGTTTCCGGAATTTGTGCCGGATTTCAAGCGCTGGCTCAAGCGAATTCACCTGTAGTGTGGGGCGGGCGAAATGCCGATGCCCCACAGAGCAGCATAGCCGNNGCCTGAGAGGCCGCCGCAGGCTAAGAGCCTGCCCCACGAAAACCCGCGCAAGCCTCTGACCTGTTGTAATACTCACTGCGCCGCTACGGCATACTTTATATGCTCGGTGGCGGATTCGTTGCCCTGCAGCGCCGTGATCTGCAGCTCGCAATTGCCTGGGCGCGTGGCGGCCGCCACGAACATCGGGATGGTCCCGGTAGCGTCGGGCGCCGGCAGATCGGCTGTCGACTCTGCGAATACCTGGCCGCCAGTCTTGAACGCCACGTGGATCTTGGGTTTCTCCCCGTTGGATTTATCCGGATAAACCACGAAGTACACATATCGCTTGGCAGCCGGGTTGACCGTCGCCTCCACCATCGGAATCACGTGCTTGCCTTTGAAGGTGAGCGGATCGGCGGCGTCCGTCTGGGAGTTGGCGGGTTCGACTTGTTGCACCACCACCAGGCTGCTGATCCCGACCCCCTTGGACGGCCCGGGGATGTCGAACTGCGCGTTCTCGGCGGTCGCCTGGCTCCCTTCGCGGTCCACTATGGCGGTCTCGACCGAGTAATGGCCCGGAGGAAGATCGAGCGGATGCGTGTAGATCAGCGGGGTGGCTCGCACTGCCGCCAGGTTGGCGTCCGCGATAAAGTAAGGCTGGTCCACGCTGTATTTGTCGACCACCTGTCCGCTGGCATCCCGGATGAGCGCGAGCAGCGACACTTCGATTTTATGCTGCTTGTGCGCCGGGTCGGCGGTGGCGCCCAGTTTTGTTCCAGGCAATTCGAAAGCCAGCGTGCTGCGCGAATTCGAGGCGTCCTTCTGGAAATGGAAGGCCGTGACGTGGAAATCGAATGAGTGCGGCCGCGGTTCGGTGCTCAACACCGCGAGAGCGGTGGACTCCACCGGCGTCAGCGGACCCGAGCCTTTCAGATCCGGCATGGCGAAGTATCCGGTGCGGCTCTCCACCTGCAAATCGTTGCGCGCCATTTTCACCTCGATCTTGCGCAAGCGTCCGTCATACTTGCCCGAGGTGGGATGATATACCGCTTCGTAGTGGACGTCCAGACTCTCGGCGAGTTGCTGAAAAGACTTGCGGAAATCGTTGGTGTTGGCGATCAGGAATCCACCCGTGCCTTCGGACAACTGCCGCAGGCTGGACTGTGTATCCGAGGTGCGCACCGCGGAGATGGTGTCGTCGCCCTGCTTGCTGTTCTCCCGCATGACGCTGGCGCTGGCGCCGAGCTTACCCTGGTTCTGGCTGACGGATGCCATTTGGTTCACGGCCAGCCTGCCGGCCTGCGCGGTGTCGCTGGTCTCGCTCATTTCGGTGGTGTCGAGCGCGTAAAACGTGATGCCATGGCTGTTGGCATTGTTGAGAATCTTCTGGAACCGGTCGGGGTCACCCGTGGTAACCAAACCGGTGGTCACCAGCAGAACGGATTTCCTTCCTGGCAGCGGGGCCAGTTGGTTGATCAGGGTGATGATCCGGTCGGTCTCGTGCATGCCCGTAATATTGGCGAAATCGCTGCGTTCGCGAACCTGATCGCCGCGCAGGCGATTCGCGCCGCTGCTGTTGGAGACGTCCGCGCCCATGAGGACCGTGGTGTTGACCTCGCCCCCGGTGGTGTCTACCGACACGCTGGCCGTGTGCGTGGCGTTGTTCACCTGGGCGTTGATGGTGACGATACTCGGGCTGGCGGTGAGCAGGGCTTCCGAGGCTCTGCTAAAATCCAGGGCCTTCCCATTGAGCGTCGATTGCAGCAGCTCATCCCGGTTCTTGGTGAACTCGTGTACCGGGATCAGCTTCTCGTTGAGATTGAAGATGCCGATGTATGTTTCCGGCGGCAGTTCGCTCTTGATGAACTCCTTGACGACTTCGACCGCGTGCGGCCGGGTGACAGGATCGATGTTATGGAAGACGATGCAGACGGTATTCAATTCCCGCAGCGGCAGAGATGTGCCGGTGGCCGGCTTCGCCTGGCGTTCGGCTTCCTTGCGGTGCTCTTCCTTGCCCGGCACCATGCGGAAGCTGAGAATCTGCTGGCGCACGCCGTCTTCGTAGATTTCGACATCGCCCGGCTTAACGTTTTTCACCTGGCGGCCCTTCTTGTCGCGCACCGCGAGGTCCAGCGCCACTTCGGTAGTGGTGACCCGGATGGTCGCTCCAGGCGCCGGGGGAGGGGCTGCGTCCTGGGCCCGGCCGGGGCCGGCGGCTATCGCCATGAGGCACACAATGAGCGGAACACCAACCTTGCGCATAGGTCAATTCTATCTCTTTCCCCGGCGGCCGGCGGCAAGGTTGCTTCGGCGCCGCGGTTTTGTACACTTCGTCCGCTCAGGAAAACTTCCGCCCGGCTTGTTTTTTACTGAGCGTGGGGCAGTCCGTCGGCCATGTCGCGTTGCGGGAATTCCACGCCGCCGGCACCGATCGCCCCGGCGCGCGTATTATTCTGAAAGCTGATGCAATGGCGGACATTCGCGCTCGGTTTGCCGGTTCTGGCCGCGGCCGCCGCCACGCTGGGGCCCATCGCATTCGAAGAAATCGCGGACCGCGCCGGCATACGCTTCGTCGCCGACAGTTGCCCCACACCGAACAAGAATCTGCCGGAGACCATGCTGGCCGGTGTGGCCCTTTTCGATTACGACAACGACGGCTACCTGGACGTCTACTTGGTCAACGGCGCGGCCATCCCGTCGCTCGAAAAAGAATCGCCCAAATACTGGAACCGGCTGTTCCACAACAATCGCGACGGCACCTTCACCGACGTCACCGAGAAAGCCGGCGTGAAGGGCGCCGGCTACGGCATGGGAGTGGCCATCGGAGATTACGACAACGATGGATGGCCGGACATCTTCCTCGCTAATGTGACCAAGAATCAGCTTTTTCATAACAACCACGACGGAACCTTCACCGACGTGACGGACAAAGCCGGTATGGGGGGCGCAGTCCTGGACGGCCGGAAGATGTGGTCGATCGCCGCTGGCTGGTTCGACTACGATAACGACGGCTATCTGGACCTGTTCGTCTCCAACTATTGCAAATGGGAAGTCAACAAGGATCCCTTTTGCGGGCCCAATCCGAACCTGCGCGCCTATTGCCACCCGAAGAACTATGCGCCGCTTCCCAATACGCTCTACCACAACAACGGGAACGGCACGTTCACCGACGTATCGGCCGCCACGGGCATTAGCCAGATCCGCGGCAAGGGGATGGGGGTGGCCTTTGCCGACTACGATCACGACGGATTCATGGACGTCTTCGTGGCCAACGACAATGCCCCCAACATGCTTTTCCACAATCTGGGCGGCAAGAAGTTCCAGGACGTTGCGCTGCAGACCGGGGTCGCCTACCCGGAGTCCGGCGCTTACGTTTCGGGCATGGGCGCCGATTTCCGGGATATCGACAATGACGGCTGGGACGACATCTGGATGAGCGCCTTTCAAAACGACACTTTCCCGTTGTTCAGGAATCGCGGCGCGGCGGGAGACTTCACGGAGATCACCGCCGTCTCCGGCGTGGGCGCCATCACCCGCTCCATGTTTGGCTGGTCAAATGGGATTTTCGATTTCGACAACGATGGATGGAAGGACCTGCTGGTAGTGCGCGGGCACGCGCTCGACAACATCGCCCAGTTGTCGCTGCGCGAACCGGAAGAACCCAACACGGTGCTGCGCAACCTGGGAAACGGGAAATTCCAGGACGTGAGCGCCGGCGCCGGCGCCGGATTCCAGGCTGCCGCACCGCATCGCGGCGTGGCCTTCGGCGACCTGGATAACGACGGCCGCATCGACGCCGTGGTCAGCGTGCTCAACGGGAAGGCGCAATACTTCCACAACATTTCACAGAATGACAATCATTGGATTTTGCTGAAACTGGTGGGGGTGAAGAGCAATCGCATGGGACTGGGGGCGCAGGTGCGCGTCTCGACCGGCGCCGGCGTGCAGTACAATCACGCCACCACCAGCGTGGGCTACGCCTGCTCGAGCGATCCGCGAGTACACTTCGGCTTGGGGGCGTCCAAGGTGGTGAAGGAGATCGACATTACCTGGCCCAGCCGCATCCATCAGACACTGCACAACGTGGCGGCCGATCAGATTCTGACCGTCACCGAGCACGCGGGCGAGGGAAGATAAAAGTGTGTGGCGCAGACGATGGTTGTTTGTCGTCTGCGCACCGTNNTGCTCGAACTCGGCAGGCCACGAAAAACGATGGCCTGCCCCACAGGGGCCCTACAATCAATGGCGCCACGGCCAGCAGGGCGTGATCCGGCAGCAGCCGCGTTCCGCGCTGGCGGCGATCACGGCTTCTCCTGCGCGGCGGTGAGCCGGTCGAAGGCCGCGCGCTCCCGTTCGCCGTCCTGCTGGCGGTTCAAGCGGAAATACAGCGCGGCCAACTCGACGTGCGGCTGCGCCCAGTTGGGATCGTCGTGCACGACTTTCTCCAAGTCCTTGACGGCGGCCTCCAGGTGGCCCTCGGTGCGTTCCAGGCGCGCCCACTCGTAGCGCGCCAGGTTGGAATCGGGCTTGAGCTGGAGCGCGCGCTGGAGATGCTGCCGCGCCCCGTCCAGATCGCGTTCGTTGTGCATCACTGCGCCTAGGGCGACGTGCGCGTCGAAGTCGTTGGGGTCGGCCTCGACGGCCCTCCGCAGTACGGCGATGGCGCCCTCGGTATCTCCCATGTAGCTGAGCACGGTGCCGCGCAAAGTGGCCGCGCCGGGCAGTTGCGGATTCAGGCGCAGGGCCGCATCGGCATAGTCGCGGGCGCGCTCGAATTCGTCCAACTTGAGCGCGGTTTGGCCGGCCAGCAGGTACGCCTCGGGGCGGTTGCCGTCGCGGGCCACGCGGTCGACGCGCTCCAGGCCTTCGCGCAGTTGGCCTGCCCGGATCAAAGCCGAACCGAGCAGCCACGCCACCGCCAGATCGTCCGGATGCGCCGCTTCCACCGGCCTGAGCACGGCGATCGCCTGCGGATCCTGGCCGAGGCGGGCGTAGCAATCCGCCAGCAACGTGGCGACGCGAGGATCGCCCGGCTGCGCGGTTTCGAGCGTGTTGAACTGTTCGGCCGCCTCGCGCAGCGCGCCCTTCTTGTAATACGCCAGCGCCAGGTTGAATCGGAGACCCGCATTGTCTTTCCCGGCGAGTGCGGCTTGATATTGGACGATGGCTTCGTCGTAGCGTCCCAGCTTGGAGAGCGCTGCGCCGAGATTGGCGCGCACCTCGACGGCTTCCGGATAGAGCTTCAGGAGTTCCTGGTATTTGCGGACGGCCAGCGCATCGTCGCCCTGCTGCTGTGCCGCCACCGCGTCCCGGAAGAGCTGTTGGGGGCCGGAGGATTGCGCGCAGGCGGCGACGGCGGCGACGATCAGTGCCACGATGCGCATCGATTCCAGGATAGCGGAGTTGCGTTATGGTAGGGTAGATGAACGAGAAAAGGGGCGGCCTGAGAGGCCACTACAGGCCATGGGCCTGCCCCACGATTCTGCTGGTTTTGACAGCGCCGTGGATGGGTGCTCAGGCGCCCGCCAAGGCGACTTTTGAAGATCTGCAGCATCGCGCGGAGGCGGCGCTGGACACCCGTCCGGAAGAGGCCGCCGGCCTTTACAAGCAAGCCTTGGCCCTCCGGCCGGAATGGGCCGAAGGCTGGCTATATATGGGAGGCGCCCTCTATCAGGCAGGGCGCTATGCCGAGGCGACCGATGCGCTGCGAAAGGGAGTTGAGTTGGCGCCGGTGATCGGGACGGGGTGGGCGCTGCTGGGCCTCAGCGAGTCCCAACTGGAAGATCAAGACCAGGCGCTGGCCGATATCCGCAAGGGCGAGGGCTTGGGCCTGGGCGCCAACACCCAGTTTGAAACCGCCGTGCGTGTGCGGGCGGCGCAGCTCCTGATCCGGTCTTCCAGCTTCGATGAAGCCCTGGCGCAGTTGCAGCCGCTTTCCAGGCGCCACGACAATCCTCAGCCGCTGGAGGAAGCCATGGGCCTTGCGGTGCTTGCCATCCCTGACGACGCGGCCCAGCTTTCCCCGCAGAGACGCGCTGCCGTGGGCTTGGCGGGGAAGGCTGCGTGGGCCTTCTCCACCCAGCATCCCGACGCGGCGGCGGCCGCCTACCGGCAATTACTGGAGCAGTATCCGAACGAGCCCGGCGTGCACTACGCTTATGGGCTCTACCTGATGGAAACCGATCTGGCCGCGGCACTGGCCGAGTTCCAGAAGGAAGTGCGGAACAACCCGAAACACTGGCCGGCGCTGCTAGTCGTCGCCTCGCTCCAGATCCGGCAGGGGACGCCGGAGCAGGCTATCGAGACCTTGCACGCGGCGCTGAAGATAGTTCCCGCCAAATACCACTGGCTTTGCCACACCGATCTGGGCCGCGCGGATCTGGACGCCAACCATCCGGACGCCGCCATCGGGGAACTGGAGAATGCCGTGCGGCAGATGCCTTCCAGCGCCAATGTACACTTCTTTCTGGCGCAGGCCTACCGCCAAGCCGGGCGCAAAGCCGACGCCGACAGGGAACGGACCGAATTCGAAAAGATGAAGGCGCAGCAGGACCCTCTCGGCGTGCCGGCGCTGCACCCTTTCGGGTATTCGGGGAAGAACTGAAACTACGGCCGATGCCGCAGCGTACAATATACGTTGTCGGAGTCTTAAATCGATTCGCCCGCCGGCAGCCGTTCGTGCGCCGGACCGAGCCACATAAGGAGGCCATCATGGACAAACGTTTCGCTCGTTTGTTGGCCGTTTCTCTTCTCTCCGCTGCCATCGCTCTTGCGCAGCCGGTTATTGGAGGTTCCGCGGTAAGTTCCGCCAGCTACCGCACGCCTGGAATGCCGGGGTCGGGGGTCGCCCAAGGTTCGATCTTCATCGTTTTCGGAACCGGGCTGGGACCCACCGCATTGGTGGAGGCCAGCCCTCCCTTCCCGCTCCTGACTACGCTGGGGGGCACCTCTGTTAGCGTGACGGTGGGAGGCGTCCAGCAATCCGCAATCCCACTTTACACCTATACCTACGCCGTGGCCGCCATCCTGCCTTCCACTACTCCGGTCGGCAGTGGGACCTTCACCGTTACCTACAATGGCCAGGTCAGCGCGCCGGCGCCGATCCAGGTTGTCGAGAGCGCATTCGGAATCTATACCCTCAACGAACAGGGCTCCGGACAGGCCATAGCCACGGATACCACTCCTACCTATATCAACTCGACGCCTACGTACAACAACTCGATCATCCACACATTTCATCCACTTGAGGTCGTAAGCCTATGGGGCACCGGGCTGGGGGCCATCAATTCAAGCGACGCGGACGCGCCGCCCTTCGGCGACCTGCCGGGATCGATCACGGTGTATGTGGGCAACGCGCCGGCGTCTGTTACTTACCACGGGCGCGCACCGTGCTGTGCCGGCCTCGATCAGATCAACTTCCAGATTCCACAGGGAGTGACCGGATGCTACGTGCCTATCGGTGTCCAAGCCGGTGGTGCCCTCGGCAACATCGGGAATATCGCGACCATCGCTGTCTCGGACAGCGGTCACACCTGCTCGGACTCGGTTATGGGACAGGACCTGGTGAATCAGCTCGCGGCGGGGCAGACAGTGGATTTTGGCTATATCCGCCTGGAAAGCTGGGTCGCGAGGTATATACCCGGGTCGGCGGGCAATGCCACGCTGGACTATGGGATTGCCACTTTTAGCGAATACACTCCCGCCAACGCCGGTCTGGCGCAATACGGCGTATCGAGCGGCTACTGCGTCGCTGTGGACTGTTCCACCGAATGCGGCGGCGCCAACCTGGTCGGCTTTAGCCTCTCGGATTCCAGCCCCGCGCAGCTCGATGCCGGCGCGGCGCTGACGATCGGTTACCCCATCATCTCCCTGCCTCAGTCGCAATTCGAGAGCGGGTATTACGAAGCCTTGTTGTCGGGAAACGCAAGATTCCTCTATAGCGCATTCACCTATCCCGTAACCGGTACGGGTGGAGCGGCCGTCGGCGCTTTCTCGGTGAACGACGTTACCGGTATTCCCAGTGCGACGCTAGCGGGCCTTACCAACGCTCAGACCGTGCCGGTTTCTGGCGATCTTAAGATCCAATGGACCGGCGGCAACCCCGCGCTGCAGAATGGCCAGGTAACCATCAGCGCCGAATCGTGGCAGCAACCTACCAACACCACTTATCAGGCCGAATTCCTGCAGTGTACCGCGCCGGCGTCGGCGCAGCAGTTTACAATACCCGCGTGGGTGCTTTCGGCGATGCCGCCTTCCGGCTCGATCACCGAAGAAGGGGAAATCATTCCGGGCGGTTGGCTTCAGGTTGGACAATACAATAACCCAACGAAGTTCAGCGCCACGGGGTTGACCGGCGGGATTATCACCGATATTTTTTACAACGGCATTGGGGTCTTTTTTCAGTAGACGGCAGGCGGCCTGAGAGGCCGCCGCAGGCTGAGAGCCTGCCCCACGTTATAATCGGCATCGGGTGAGAGTCGCGACGGTCGTTTTGTCGGTTATGTTGGGGCTGGCCGCGCTTTGGGCCGATGCGTCCGCGTACCATTTGCGCGAAGCCAACGCGGCCTACCAGTCCGGAGATCTGGCCACTGCCATCCGGCTCTACCGGGCGTTCCTCAAGGACTATCCCGACGCGGCCGAAATCCGTTCGAATCTGGGCGCCGCTCTGGCGCGGGACGGACAGTTCGCCGCCGCCATCGCGGAGTACAACCTGGCCCTGCGGAAACTGCCGAACAATGCCCAGGTGAGGATGAACCTGGCGCTGGCGTACTACAAGCTCGGACGGCTGCCCGAAGCCGTGCCCCATCTGGACCTGCTCCACAAACGGCAGCCGCTGGAACTGAAACCGGCTCTCCTGCTGGCCGATTGCCTGCTCGAAACGAACCAGGCGCAGAAGGCCGTGGAGGTACTCACGCCGCTCGCGGAGGAGTATCCCGACGATCGCGCGGTGATTTACACGCTGGGCATGGCGCTGCTGAAAGACAACCGCACCCAGGAGGCGCAGGTGCTGCTGGACCGCATCCTGCGCGACGGCGAGTCGGCGGAATCCGAATTTCTCCTGGGTCAAGGCGAGTTGCTCCACAACGACCTGGTGGCCGCGGCGGAACACCTGAAGCGCGCCGTGGAATTGAATCCCAAGATGCCGTGGGCGCATTCGCTTTGGGGGCAAGCGTTGAAAGCGGCGGGGAAACCGGAACTGGCCACTGAGCAGTTTCGCGAGGAGTTGAAGGTGAACCCGTACGATTTCACGGCGAACACCGAGATCGCCATGCTGCTGAGACAGGATGGCAAACTGGACGATGCGCTGGCGCATGTCGCGCTGGCGCTGCAGGTGCGCCCCAACGATCCCGGCGCGCTGTATCTGCGGGCGTCGATGCACTTGTCGCAGGGCCTCAACGAGCAGACGCGCCAGGAACTCGAGCACCTGCTCCGGGACTATCCGGATTTCTCCGAGGCCCACGCCGCGCTCGCTACGGTCTATTACCGGCTGAAGCGGACCGCCGATGGCGACCGGGAGACGGCGGAGGCGCGCCGGGTTCGGGAAGAAGCGCAGAGGCGGCTGGAGGAGCGGCAGAAGGCGGCGCCGGCCGAGAAGCAGTAGCGCTTGAGACGGTGGGGCAGACCATCGCACTTNNCGACATAAAACGATCGTCTGCCCCATTCAAACAAAACCATTGACAAATGACGAAGACTTTCGTCATAATGCGGTCATGGAATCCAAACGGCGCAGACCGACCGAGGCGGAGCTGGCCATCCTGCGCGTCCTATGGGAAGGCCAAGATCGCCTTTTCGGAACGCGACTTTTACGACGGCCAATGCGCGCGATTCTTGAAGCTGCCGGATCACGCCCTGCGTGTCGAATCGGGCTCTGCTGGCAGTAGCGCCGCCCCTGCTATACTGGTGCGGCGAAGCAGTGGCCACGGGGACGGCGGCGCGTCAGCGGGCAGGCCTGGTGACTATGAAATCCTGGTTGTCCGCGAGCCACCCATAGATGGCGTGCCTCCGCCGCCTTCGAGTCTCTCAAAAGTCTGTCGCTGTTTCATGTGTTACGGGTGGTCCGGCTGTGGATCTGCGCGAGATGAGCCCGGCGATCCGTCACGGCATCGAACAGTTTCTGGATGGACGCCGGGCCGGAATCGTACACGCGTTTGCCGGCCGCGTCCAGTACCTCGACTACGCCGTCAGTGCCGATTGACTCTTCACCGCAATCCTTCCAGTCGACCCAGTCGCCGCTTTCTGCACGCAGCGCTTCCGAAGCCGCGATAGCTTCTTCGACTGTAGCGGCCTCAATGGTGCGTTCGATACGGTTTGTCTCATAGTAAACGGCTGTGAATGTCATGCGCTGTCTCCAAAATCAAAGGTATCAAGAGGGCGCTCAAGGTCCGGCGCGGTCCCGCAACAGGTACCCTTACGAGTCGGCACGCGGCACGCAAGGCGCTACGCCCTCAAGCGCGACCGTTCCAGCCGTGCGGCTGCCGGTATCCTGCGCCAGTTCGGAGTCGCACTCAAACCGATGCCTAGCGGCTGCTACACGCTAGCCAGCCATGAAACGTGAACCGTGGTCCTCTCGCTCTTCCTGAACTGGAGTCCGCCCGATAGCGGGTTCCGATAGATCTCGTGGAACGGCGCTTCGTGAAAGTTCTTGACCACGAACAGAAAGAAACGGTCCCTAAGAGCCGTGGCCACCGCGTGTTCCTTCGGCGTTAGAGAAAGGCTTCCATTTCGTTCCCTCAAGCCCTTGACCTCCACGACCAGAAAATCCTCCTGCGCGCCGGTCCGCAGCCGGAAGTCATATCCGCAGCCGAGTCGAGTCGTGTTTTCGAGAACGTAACCTCCAAATTCAGGAAGGCCTGGCTGAACCGAGACAAAGTACTCCTCTGCGGCCAGGCCGGTGATCAGCCTCTTCGCAAAGTTGGACTCGCCCTCGTCCTGTTCTTCGTCTGCCTGGATTGCGCTCCAGGCGTTTTCATCGTACCCGACGAACGATCGCACCAAGCCAGTGAAAGTTTCGAAATCTAGCCCCTTGTATTTTTCAAGCACCTTGCGGCAGTATCCGCGCATCGGCCGCTTGTGCCAGCCCTTCCGGCGATTCGGAAACAAGGGGTCGAACTCATCGCGATAGTTCTTTATGGACGCAGGCTGCGAGCCCAAGGCGTACCCGACAACGTTGAAGGCTTCCTTGAAGCCCTTGAAGCCCAGCTTCCTCAAACCGAGAGAATCGTATTTTGAGAGGTACAGGCCAGCCAGAATAAGCTTCTCCCTCGTTGCGATTCGTTGCGCGTTCAGGACCATAGCGGCTTACAGAACTGTGAAGAGCGTGGTCGCGACACAGACGTCCATCGTCTGCGGAAGTCGACCGAGAATCTATCATCGTACATTCCCGCCGGCCCCGCAACCAGCCATGATCACCAGTCATGATCGCCGCTTTAGGCGCGCAAGTCCCGTGACTGTCAGAATCCGATGCGCCGCAACGCCCGCCAACCGCAAGTAGAGCGACTCGACCCGATCACGACCAAAGCCCAAGCACGAACGCCATTCCGCGAACGCGGAAATCTTGCGGGGCGCGGATGGCACCGTGGCGGCCAGAGCCGGCTAAAAGCCGNNCCAAGATTGGCCGCCCTCCAGGGCTCCAGGGAAAAACTATTGACAATGACGAAGACTTTCGTCATAATGCGGTCATGGAATCCAAACGGCGCAGACCGACCGAGGCGGAGTTGGCCATCCTGCGCGTCCTATGGGAAGGCCAAGCCCAAACCGTGCGCGCCATTCAGCGGGTGCTCAACCAATCGCGGCCGACCGGCTACACCACCGTCCTCAAGCTGATGCAGATCATGACCGAAAAAGGACTGGTGGAGCGCGACGAGACTTGCCGTCCGCAGATATACCGCGTGCGCTACTCGCAGCAGCAGACGCAGCGGCAATTGCTCGGCGACCTGATGAATCGGGCCTTTGGCGGATCGGTGAAGGCGCTGGTGTTGCAGGCGTTGGCGGCCAAGAAATCGTCCCCGGAAGAGTTGGAGGCCATGGAACGGCTTTTGGATCGCATCGAAGGAGGCAAACAATGACGGCGATAGCTCAAGCGCTCAGCGCGGCGCTGCTCGATTTTGTGTGGCAGGGGCTGCTGGCGGCCTTTCTGCTGTGGACCGCTCTCTTCGTCTTGAAGAACCGCTCGGCGCGCGCCCGCTACGCCGTAAGCTGTGCGGCGCTCGCCGTGATGGCGGCCTTGCCCGTGGTCACCGCATGCGTGATCTACACAGATCAAGCCTCACTGGGGCACACCCCCGCCGGCACAATGTCTGCGCGGGGTCCCCTGGACCTGCCCGCCGCGATGCCGGGTCCCGCCGCTTCGTCCCTCGCCTGGGCGGGCTGGCTTGCGCATTGGGCGCTGCCCCTTTGGTCGTGCGGAGTGCTGCTGTTCTCGTTGCGCCTGGTGTGGGCGTCCCGCCAGATATCCGCTCTCCGCCGCCAGGCGAAGCCGGCTGAAGCCGCGGTGCTGGCCGTCGTCGCCGGTCTCCAGGAGCGCATGCAACTGGCGCGCCCCGTGCGCGTGCTCGTTTCCGCGGTCGCCGATTGTCCCAGTGTGGTGGGCTGGATCAAGCCCGTCGTGCTGCTGCCCGCCGCCACCGTCCTGGGACTGACTCCGCAACAACTGGAAGCCGTGCTGGCGCACGAGTTGGCGCATATCCTGCGCTACGACTACCTGGTCAACATGCTGCAGACCGTGGCCGAAACGCTGCTGTTCTATCATCCGGCGGTTTGGTGGGCGTCGGCGCGCATCCGCCACGAGCGCGAGTTGTGCTGTGACGATCTGGCCGTGGATTCCTGCGGCGACGCTCTGTGCTATGCGCGTGCTCTCACCCGACTGGAGAGGCTGCGGGTGACCACGCCGCGCCTGGCCCTGGGCAGCGCGGGCGGACCGCTGTTGTATCGCATTCGGCGGCTCGCCGGCGATACGGGCTGGCAGCGGGGGCCTTCCAAGCTGCCGGGCATTCTGGCTCTTTCCCTGGGCCTGATCTGTTTCGCGCTAAATGTCGACTGGGCGCGCGGCCAGCAGCAAGCGGCGCCCGCGGCGGAAAGCAGTATGCCTGACGAACCGGGCGTGCGGGTCGATCTGGAGGGCGCTCGCGTCATCCACCGGGACGAAGTGGAATACCCGGAGGCGGCCATCGAGAAAGGCGTTCAAGGCACCGTCGTCGTAGAAGCCACGCTGGATGCGGAGGGACTGGTGAGCGACGCGCGCGTGTTGAGTGGGCCGCAGGAGTTGCGCAAGGCGGCGCTTCAGTCGGTCTTGCAGTGGCACTTTACGCACGACGCGGCCGGGAGCACGCGCCAGGTCGGCATCGCGTTCCAGTTGCCGGCCGAAAGCGGCGCCAGTCGCACGGAGCAAGCTCGGGCGGTCGCGGAGGCGAAACGGGAGCGAGACCTGGTTCAGGCGCTGGTGCAGAAAGAGCTGGCTGAGAACATGGCCAAGCAGGCGCACACTCTCCAAGGCGAGCAATCAGCCGACGCATCCAAGCTGCAGGACGACGCGAAGAGACTGGCCGAGCAGATGGACAAGGCGCCGGCCGAGGCTAAAATGGCATCCGCGGACCTTGCGTCAACGCTTGCAGAGCTGCAGGCTCGCCAGTTGTTAAGAGCCGACTCCGCGCTGACGGATGCCGGTAACAGCCAGTTGGCGGCCGTGGAAAAACAGTTGGCCGAACTGCGGGATGGACTCGGCAGTTTCCAAGGCGCCGCGATGTTTGCCGGACGCCGGCTGAAGCTTATCGACATGCAGGGTCTCACCATTGCGTCGCGCGACGAACTGCTTGCAAAGTTGCCGGTGCACGTGGGCGACACGCTGGCCGAAGATTCCATGGACAAGGTGCGCGCAGCGCTGAAACAGTTCGACGAACACCTCGGATTGGCGATGTTCACCACACGCGACGGCCAAGTGGAAATCCGGATTGCGGCGCCAGGTTCCAGTGGCAGTCTCGAACCGCCGCAATAGGTGGGGCGGGCGTCTACGCCTTGCAGCGGGTCTCCAGACCCGCTCCGCCGGTTCTCAGTGACTCCCTTTTGCGCGTTGCCATACCACTGAAAACAAAAGCCAAACGGCAATCGAACCGCTTAGTTTCCGCCGCCGCGCCCTTTCCGAAGATCGGCAATCGGCCCATGCAACGCGATGCAACATTTTGCGTCGCATCGCCTTGGAGGGCGGCCAATCGTGGCCGCAGCCGCCTTTTTAGGCGGCAGAGCCGGCTGAAAGCCGGCTGCGGGCATGATTGCCCGCCCTCCAGCCTGTGGGATGTTCTCTATTGATCCACCACGGCGCGGATGGCTTCACGCAGTTCCGATTCGCTATGGGCGCCGATGAATTGACTGCGCACCACGCTATCCCGATCGATCACAAACA
>PMVV01000484.1 GCA_003166475.1 Bryobacterales bacterium
TATTACCCGCCCGCGCCGCGCGCCATGATCGAAGTGGTCGACCCCGACAATCCGGCCCGCGTGGTCGGCTACGGCGAGACCGGCCGCGTGCGCCTCACCACCCTGACGCGCGAGTTCTTCATGCCGCGCTTTTTAGAGCGAGACGAGGCGGAGCGGGAACCGTCATATACAGAGTACCCGTGGGACGGCGTGCGCAACGTGCGGCCGTTTTCCCGGTTTCAGAAGTCCGTGGTCGAGGGCGTTTACTGATGCAGCAAGCCATGCCGCCGGTGGTCCACATCCCGCTGTTGCGGCGCGGCCGGCCATACCGCAGCCTCGATACCGTGTGCACACCCCACTACCGCACCGGCCATCCCTTCGTCGAAATCAGCCAGGCAAACGTAGGGCTGATCCGCCGCGATCTGCTCGATCAAGAAATGCCGCGCGCGCTTCTGGCGGGCTTCACTACTCGGGAACTGTTCGCCATGTGTGCCCGCGCCGCGGATCTGTTCGCCGCCTCCGCGCTCCCGCTCGGCGACACCACCCAATCGCCCGAAGATTACGTCCGCCAGGTGTCCGCCACCACCGGCCTGCCGCACGTGATGGTGCGCCGCAACATGCACAAGATCCGCACCGTGCTGGCCGAGATGGAAACGGTAGTCAACGGCCTTACGCGCAACCTGGATTTGCGCGTGCTCGATACGGGCCACGCCGAAGGCTTGAGCTACTTCCCGCGCGGCGAGTCGCTCGGCGTAGTGTTGCCCAGCAACTCGCCTGGCGTGCATTCGTTGTGGGCGCCGGCCTTCGCGTTGAAAACGCCGCTGGTGCTGAAGCCCGGCGCAGCCGAGCCATGGACGCCATACCGCATCATTCAGGCGCTGATCCACGCGGGCGCGCCGCCGGAAGCGTTCGGCTACTATCCGGCCGATCATGCGGGCGCGGCCGAGATCCTGCGCCGCTGTGGCCGCGGCATGGTGTTCGGAGACGTGTCTTCCACGCGGCCCTGGCAGGGCGACCCGCGCATCGAGGTACACGGCCCGGGTTACAGCAAAATCGCGATCGGCGAAGATTGCGCGGCCGAATGGGAGCTGTACCTCGACGTAATGGTCTCCTCCATCCTCGAAAACTCCGGCCGCTCCTGCATCAATGCGTCCGGCGTATGGGCGCCGCCGTCGCACGCCGCTGAGATCGCCGAGGCGCTCGCCGCGCGTCTGGCCGCCGTCGTGCCGCGCGATGAAGCCGACGACCAGGCGCAGATCGCGCCCTTCGCCAATCGAGCGCTGGCCGAGCGCATCTCGCAAACCATTGACGGCGAACTCGATGGGGAATCCGCGCGCGACGTCACCGCGTCGTATCGCGACGGCCCCCGTCTGGCCACCTTTCAAGGCTGCGCGTACCTGCTGCCCACCATTGTGTTGTGCGATTCGCCCGCCCATCCGCTGGCCAACCGCGAATTCCTCTTCCCATTTGCCAGCGTAGTGCCGGTCAGCCAGGACGCACTCCCGCGCGCCCTCGGTCCCAGCCTGGTCGTCACCGCCATCACCCACGACCGTAAGCTGATCGCGCGCTTACTCGCTTCTCCCGACGTGGGCCGCTTGAACCTGGGCGCGATTCCCACGCAACGCATTAGTTGGGATCAGCCCCACGAAGGCAATCTGTTCGACCATTTGTACGCCCGCCGCGCGTTTCAGCGCGAAGACAGCGGGACTGAGAGTCCCGCGCAGGCTGAGAGCCTGCCCCACAAGCGATGAAGATCCTGGCCCTCACCGCCGGCGCCGCGCAAATGTACTGCGGAAGCTGCATCCGCGACAACGCCCTGGCCGCCGAGTTGAAAAGCCAGGGACACGACATCATCCTGCTTCCCATCTACACCCCAACCCTCACCGACGAGACCAACGTGGCCGCGCACAAAGTGTTCTTCGGCGGCATCAGCGTGTATCTCGAACAGCACTCCGGCCTTTTCCGCAACACGCCGTGGCTGCTCGACCGCCTCTGGGATTCCGAGTGGGCCCTGAAGCTCGCCGCGCGCCGCTCGATTCCGGTGAACCCGCGCTTGCTCGGGGAAATGACCGTTTCCATGCTGCGCGGCGAAGACGGGCGGCAAAGCAAAGAGATCCACAAACTCGCGGCCTGGCTGCGCAGCGAGCCACCGCCCGACATCGTGACGTTGCCGAACTCGCTGCTGATCGGCCTCGCCCAGCCCATCCGCGAAGCCGTCGGCCGTCCCATCTGCTGCACCCTCCAGGGCGAAGACTTGTTCCTCAGCCAGCTTCCGGAACCCTACCGCGCGCAATCGCTCGATCTGATCCGCGCCAACATCCAACACGTGGATGGCTTCGCCGCGATCAGCGAGTATTATGCCGGCCACATGTGCCGCTACCTCGGCATCCCCGAACGCAAGATGCACGTGGTGCCCCTGGGCGTCAATCTGAAAGGATACGGCGCATCCCTGAAACTCCACACCAATTGCTTCACCGTGGGATACTTCGCGCGCGTCGCGCCCGAGAAGGGCCTGCACCTGCTCGCCGACGCATACGTGAAGCTGCGGCGCGAAACCGATTTCGGCGGCAGTGCCCTGGAAGTCGCCGGATATCTGGCGCCGGAGCACCGCGCCTATCTGCACGGCATCGAGCGGCGCATCAAGACGGCGGGTCTCGACCACGAATTCCGCTATCGCGGCGCGCTCGACCGCCCGCACAAAATCGACTTCCTGCGCAACCTCGACGTGCTGTCGGTCCCCGCCGCTTACGACGAGCCGAAAGGCTTGTTCCTGCTGGAGGCCATGGCCAACGGCGTCCCCGTGGTCGAGCCGCGCCGCGGCGGCCTTACCGAGATCGTGGAGAAGACCGGCGGCGGTGTTCTGGTCGAACCGGACGATACGGCCAGTCTGGCCCAGGGCATCTTCTTGCTCTGGAAGGACCCCGCTCTCCTGGAGCGGCTGGGGAAGCGCGGCGTGGCAGGCGTCCGCGAGCATTACAGCGCCACCCGCATGGCCGCGCGCGCGCTCGAAGTCTACAGATCCATCGCCGCCCAACGGACCCAAGTCTAGACGTGGCGCCGGTCCCCTGTGCATCAACGGCGGCTCATCCTCTTCATAGCGAAACGGGCGCAGGTCCACATCAATCCGTACGCTGGTATACTCATTGTTCAAACCGGATGGTCGCAAATCACCAGTTCCAGAATCAGCCAAAGATGTTCTGGGCCTATGTCCGCACGCTGAGCCAGCATCTCGGTTACACCGTTCGTGGCAAGGGCCAGATTAAAATCCCAACCCTTTCGGAGATTCGAACCGGACTGAAAGAACTCGGGCTTAACCCAACCAGGATCGCGACCGCAAAGGAGGTCCCCACGCCGCTTGGTACCGAACTTGGCAGGTATTTTGAATATCGAGCCGAGGTTCTGAATACGTTTGTTCAGCATCAGTTGATGGATGCCAACAACGCACGGAAGCTATTCGAAGAGTTGCAAAGGAAGGCTGTCCACGCTTGTCCCTTGCCAATGAACAAGCAGAAGGGAGACAAGGCCAAGCCGGCGTATTTCACCGGCATCGTCAACATGCTGATCGCGAACGCCACCAACGGCGCTGAGTGCAACTACTCCCCAATGGAGCTCACGACAATCACACTCGGCGGCGCCCCTATCCGCACGCTTTCCCGCAGAGTGGACGGCGCATTTCCCAAAGTCGTCAATCCAGTTGCCGTGTGGGAGATCAAGGAGTACTACTATACAACCACGTTCGGGAGCAGGATCGCTGACGGTGTTTACGAAACCCTCGTTGATGGCATGGAACTTGAGGAGCTTCGGGAGAACGAGCACATCGACGTGAAGCATTACCTAATGGTCGATGCCTATGAGACTTGGTGGGAAATGGGACGACCCTATCTGTGCCGGATGGTCGAGTAGCTGCACATGCGATTCGTCGACGAGATTCTGTTTGGTCGGGAGGTTGTCGAGCGCCTTCCCGTTTTGGCGAAAGAATGGATGGCCCTTGTCAAGCAGAGGAATACTCAAATTGTGTAGGTAAGCAGGAGACGGTCGGTCACGTGTTCTTCCTCTAAGGTTTGACCGTCCATCTGGAAGCGCTTGAGCATCGACCGTCCGCAATCGATGAACACTTCCCGTTCGAATAGGCCGGGAGGGATCGGCAGTTCAACCTTCATCTTCCCGGATTTCTTAGTGCCGTCAATGCTTAAAGCGACTCGGACACCTTTCGATCTGCAGCGGTCGATTACCTGAAACAGATTCTTCAAATCGAACGCTTGCGCCCCGTACAAGATCGCCTGAGAGTTGGAATACGGTGGATCGCAGTAGATTAGATCTCCGCTCCTCGCATTATCCATTGCCTCCCCGTACTCCAGACGCAGAAAGCGTACGCCAGCGGTGCGCTTGTGCCACTCATCAACGCGCTGTCCGAAGCTCTTTGGGTGGATCGCATCGTGAATGCCGCACGGGGTTGACATATAGCCGTCCGCTTGCCTGAATCTGACCACGCCGCCATAGCAGGAGCGGCAGAGGAAAAGAAGATCGGCTCCGTTAGGCCTTGCATTGTAAGCAGCCTTGATCTTCTCGTACTGAGATACCTTCTCACCGTCCTGCATAAAAAGCCATCGCTCTGCATACCACAATTTCAAAAGCTCAGGGTCGGCGGACAGGGTCTGCCAAATCTCGACAAGGGGCTTGAAGGAATCGGAGGCAATGGCTTTGTCTGGCACGAGGGTTGCCAACACCGCGCCACTGCCGACGAAAGGTTCAATGTACATATCAAAGTGCGCCGGAAAGAACGAAACGATCTCGTGTGCAAATCTTTGCTTGTTGCCGATCCATTTCAGCAGACCATTTCTAAAAGGCTCTACCGCCTTTGAATTGTCGAAGATAAACTGCTGCTGTCCGCTCACCGTACCAGCCTATTTTATCTGCTTCGCCAGCCAGTCGCTCAACATCCCTTCCACCAAACCGCTGAACTCCATCTCCTGTTCGGCTAATCGTGCCTTGACCTTGTTCCTCAACTCCCTCGGTACGTAGACCGTCATCTGAACGAAATCGGGATTCGAGTGCTTCGCTGGCTTCCGCCCAGGTTTTGCCAGTGGCTCATGCTTCTTCATGAACCACACAATATCATACAGCACAGCTAGGTCTTTGGCAAGTTGGATCTTTGCATATCTAGATACTCGACAGGGAATCGCCGTTCCATAGTCAACCGCCGCACAATCTCAACAGACCGTCGCCATCCG
>PMVV01000321.1 GCA_003166475.1 Bryobacterales bacterium
TCGATATCGGCGACGCCACCGGTGGCGGCTATGACTCGCTCGCGTTCGTCAAGGATCGCCTCGATCGCATCGCCGTGATCTATCTCAAGGACCGGCGGAAAGACCGGGTGAGCGTCCCGTGGGGCGAAGGCGATACCCCCATCAAAGAGATTCTCCGGCTCGTAAGAGACAGCAAATACCCAATCCGCTGCTACATCGATTGCGATTACAAGACCACCGACCGGCCGGCTGATGTGAAGCGGTCCTTCGGCTATGCAAAAGCAGCGCTGGCCTAGTGGGCTTCGTGCGCTAACCCCTGTCGCCGGGCGGAATCGAACACCGCCTGGAGGGCTTTATCAATCTCGGCCGAGGCGCGAGTCTGCGTCTGGTTGACCTCGCCTTGCTCTTGATTGACCACCGCTTGCCTCTGATTCACCTTATCCTGCTCGGCGTTCACGGCATGCTGTTTGCCATTGACCTCCGACTGGAGCTGGTTCACGCGGGACTGCTCTTCGCCACCCCGGTTCACCAGATTCTGTTGCCGGTTGACTTCGGCCTGCGCGCGATTCACGTCCGCCTGATGGCTGTCGACTCCATCTTGCAGGCGATTCACCTCCGATTGGTGACGATTCACCTCGGCTTGCCGGCTGTTGACCTCGCGCTGGGGGGCCATGGCGGCGTCGAATTGGGCCAGGATGCGGGCGTCGGTCACGATGTAGTCGCGGCCATCCTGCCGGAACCAAGCAAAGTGGGAGCCGTATTTGGATCGCCACTCTTTGAAACGCGGCTCGTCGCGGCTATCCCAGGAGCCACTCATGTCGTTCCCTGAAACGATCAGGTAGCGGGTGACGCTGGTGTCACCATGTGTGGGCGCTGCCGGCGCTTGCGGCGCCAACGGCGCGGCGGGGGACGTGGGCGCCATGGGAGCCTGAGCGGCTGCCACGACTATAACTGCCACTCCTAGCAGGAGAATGGCGGCGAAACCGTTGTGCGTCAAGCCGCGCGTGGTTGCGGTTCCATCCGGAATCCGATGAATGCGGTCGTTTGCTTCTCCGTATCGAGCCATGGCTACTACCTCCCCAGTGCGGCTGCAACAGGTTGGACGATTGGAACGGAGACCGGTTAGCCTGCCGCGCCGGTAGCGTGGCCATCTTCGGCTGGCGCAACTTGCAGACCGACCGGCAGCGGTACCCCGGAGTTACGGGGAAACTATTCAGCGGCTCGCCACAGCAGCGTCTTCCGCGGGGTAGTCAAACCTGTGCGGAATGAACTCTCCCGGCGGGTGCGCGCGCGCCCAATCAATGGTGCGGTGAATGGCTTCGTCGAGCGGTACTGGCTCCTTGTAACCGAGTTCCCGGCGGATAAGGGTTGAATCCGCTTCCCAATGCCGTGCGCTGTTGCCCGGCGCCACCAAGTGCGGCGGTATGCGTTCCTTAGGTAGCGTGATGAATTCGCCGTCCCAACCGGTTGCCGCCGCGATCTTGCCTGCCCAATCGAGTTCCGAAAATGCCGGCGTTTCTGCGACGTTGTAGACGCGGCCGGCGGCGCGCTCGGAAACTGCGGCCAATGCCAGCGCTGCCGCTACGTTCTCGACGTATCCTCGTGGCGAGCGCCATGCGGCCCAGCCTTCTTCAAACAGGATACGGCGCCGGCCATCGTCGATTCGCTTAAGCACCGGGTGGAATCGGCACAGGTGATCGCCAGGACCATAGATCATCGGCAGCCGGAGCACTGTACCGGGTAGCTCGGGGTCTCCCAAGACAGCGCGTTCGACAGGAATCTTGTCGTACTCTTCGTCAATCCAGCCGAAGAGTTTTTGCAGCATTTTCACCTGTGCGGGCGGATACGTCTGCAACTTAGTCCGAAGGGGTGAATCCTCGGTCAGCGGCACTGGCTCCAGCGGACCCTCCTCGCTGCCGTGCAACACCCCGCAGGCCCGATACACATCGATGCTGCTTGCCACCACCACACGTCCTGCGATGCCGCGGAATGCTCCCATCAACGACTTCGCCTGGACGCCTGAGCTGAGAATCAGGTCGATGACCACATCCGCTTTAGGGCGAATCGCAGCCAAATCCCGGCGCTCGCCCAAGATCGACTCGGCGGGCAGATCGGCTGGCGTGCTGCCGCGGTGAAAAACGGCCAGCGAGTGGCCCATCTGGGAGAGCACACGCACGAGGTGGGGACCAATGAAGCCGGTCCCGCCAATAACGAGAATCCTCACACCACCAGATTACTTCAGCCAGAAGTCGCGCAAGCATGGCGCGGTTGTGCCAGTCCACGTCCAGAAGCAGAAAAGCCCGCCGCGCGCGCGGGCTGGGCGGATAGAAACAATTGGACCTTTTGTCCGTCGTGGAACGTAATTAGATGCAAGACCCGTTGGGGGTCGCTCAGGGGCGTGAGGTTCATATCGTGGGATCAATCGCAAATCAGCTCAAACACCTATTGCGCAGACTGCTCCGGTCACCGATGTTCACGGTGGTCACGCTGGGCACCGTTGGCATTGGAGTCGGCGCCAACACCGCGATCTTCAGCGTCATCAATGGCATTTTGCTGAAGCCCCTGCCCTATCCCGATTCCGAACGGCTGGTAAGTGTCTGGCAGTCGGCGCCCGGCATCGGCATTCAGGATATGAATGCGTCGCCATCGGACTACTTCACCTTTCGGGAGGAGAACCGCACGTTCCAGCAGTTCGGTCTCTGGAGCGGGGGCAGCGTAAGCGTTACCGGGCTTGCAGCGCCTGAGCAGGTGCAGAGCCTTATGGTTACCGACGGTACGCTGAATGCTCTGGGCATCCAGCCAGTTGCGGGACGCTGGTTCAACGCCAGAGACGACAGCTCCGGCAGTCCGCAGACAGCCGTCTTAACGTACGGATATTGGCAGCGCAGATTTGGCGGCGAGGCTTCCGCGATTGGGCGCCAAATTCGCGTGGACGGGGAGTCCAAGGAAATCATTGGCGTGATGCCGCAAAACTTCCGGTTCCTCGATCAAAAACCCGATGTGATCCTCCCCTTCCAATTCGACCGCGGCAAAACCACTCTCGGAAACTTCAGTTACCAGGCCATTGCGAGACTGAAACCGGGCGCTACCATAACGCAGGCCAATGCCGATGTCGCGCGGATGATCCCGATGGTGAATACGAAATTCCCTCCGCCACCCGGCTTCAGCGCAAAGATTTTCGAATCCGTGCGAATTCTGCCCAGTGTGCGTCCGCTGAAGCGAGACGTGGTCGGCGATCTGGGCAAAGTGTTGTGGGTGCTGATGGGAAGCATCGGCGTGGTGCTCCTGATCGCCTGCGCGAACGTGGCGAATCTGCTTCTGGTACGGGCCGAAGCACGCCAGCACGAACTTGCAATTCGCGTAGCTCTGGGCGCCGGCTCGGCGCAGATCGGCCGGGAGTTTCTCATGGAAAGCATGCTTCTAGGCTTGACCGGTGGAGTCGTCGGGCTGGGCCTGGCGTATGCGGCGCTGCGGCTTCTGGCGGCCATTGCCCCGGCGTCTCTGCCCCGTCTCGAAAACATCACCATCGATCCGCTGGTGCTGATGTTCACGCTGGCCATCTCGCTTGCAGCCGGCTTGCTGTTTGGACTCATGCCCGTCTTCAAATACGCGGGCGCTAGCGTGACGGCAACGCTGCGCGCCGGAGGACGAACGTTGAGCCAGAGCCGGGAGGCGCATCGCGCGCGGAATACTCTGGTGGTGCTGCAAATGGCTCTGGCCGTGGTGCTGCTGATCGGCTCCGGCCTGATGATCCGCACCTTTCAAGCTCTCCGGCAGGTCCAACCCGGATTCGGGCATCCCCAGGAACTGCAGACCATGGCAGTCTTCCTCCCGGAGGCGCACCTGAAAGAACCGGAGCGGGTCATTCGAATGTTCCAGGAGATCCAGCGAAAAATCTCGGAGATTCCCGGTGTTCGCACGGTAGCGTTTGCGAACGCTGTCCCCACCGACGGAAATAACAGCACCGATCTGCTGTACGCCGAGGACCGAACCTACAGGGAGGGCGAGTTTCCGCCGCTCCGCCGGTTCAAGTTCGTCGCGCCGGGCTTTTTCCAGACGATGGAGACCCGGCTGATCGCGGGACGGGATTTTACATGGACAGACATCTACGGCCGGAGGAACGTGGCTGTGGTCTCGGAGAACATGGCGCGCGAGCTTTGGCGCAATCCGGCTGGGGCGCTCGGCAAGCGCATCCGCGAGGGCATGAACGACCCCTGGCGCGAGGTGATCGGCGTGGTTCAGGATGTACATCTCGACGGTGCCGATCAGAAAGCGCCCACAACTGTGTATTGGCCAGTAATGATGGACAATTTCTGGGGCAACCCAGTCTTCGTGCAGCGCCGGGCGGTGTTCGCCATCCGCGGCAGCCGGGCTGGCTCCCAGAACTTTCTCAAGGAGGTCCGCCAGGCCGTCTGGTCCGTGGATGCCGATCTACCGCTGGAGGCCATTCGCACCATGCAGGAGGTCTACCGCGGATCGATGGCGCGGAGTTCCTTTACGCTGGTGATGCTGGCCATCGCCGGTGGCATGGCGCTTTTGCTCGGCATCGTGGGGATCTACGGTGTCATTTCGTATTCGGTCTCGCAGCGGACCAGGGAGATCGGCATTCGCATCGCGCTCGGGGCGCGGGAAACCGCGCTGACGGCCATGATCGTTCGCCAGGGCGTGTTGCTGGCGTCGGCCGGCGTGGCGTTAGGCATGGCGGCGGCTGCCGGGCTGACTCGCATTATGGCCTCATTTCTGTTTGCGGTGAGCCCCGTCGATCCGGTTACGTATTGCGCCGTGGCGGCCGGCTTGCTTGCGGTAGCCGCGGCCGCCAGCTATTTGCCGGCGTACAGAGCGGCAGCCGTTAACCCCGTTGAAGCTTTGCGCACGGATTAAGTTGGCGTGGGGGGGCAGACCTCCGCATCGGAGCGGGGCCGAGATCTTAAGTTGCTCGTTTGGACTATGCACATCCACGATATGCGGCCCGAACGAGATCATCTGCATGCCCGGATGCTTCTAGCCGATCACACCGCACTCCAACCCGGCGTACGTGGCTACTGGTTCTGGCGTCGTTCCCAGGATCTCCAGATGCACCGCCTGCGACTTGCGCACGATGTCGCTGGTCGGTTCGGGCTTCCATTCTGGGTAGCCGCCGGCGTGCTCCTACGTCAAAGCCTGCCAGTCGTCTGTTCTAAACCCCAGCTATTCGCCCACGAGGCCATCGTACGCAGTCTCCGCCTGGATGCCAATCCACCGGAAAGGTTCGTTCGGAATATACGGCGGCTTCCGATTGACGAACGAAAACTCACGCCATGGCTGTTGCCGGCCGGCCTCCAGGTCCGCGATGATCCTGCCAAAAAGAAACGTCAGGTTCACGCCGTGGCCGCAATATCCCAGCCCATAGTAGATATTCTGCTGTTTCCCGGTGACCCCAACCAAGGGCGCCCAATCCAGCGTCATATCGACCATCCCGTTCCACGCCGTCTCAAATTCGATGCTCCGCAACGCTGGATACAGTGTGGCCAGTTCCTTGCGCAGGAGGCCAACAGCCTTCGCATCCGGCCTCCCTGCAACCCCGTCATTCCAGGCATACGCCGCTGAACCGCCTCCGATGTGAATCCGATTATCCGGCGTCAGCCCCAGATAATAGACCAACGTTCGCGAGTCATTGAAAGGCATCCTGCTTCGCCACCCGATCGAAGCCAATTCCGTGTCGCTTAATGGGCGCGTGGCAGCGACATAGTTGTAAACCGGAGCGATCGCATTGCGGAAGTAGCCCAGCTTGGAAGTGAATGCGTTCGTGGCAAGCACCAGCGATCTGGCCTTCACGGTTTGTCCGCCCGCCATGTGGAGGCGGTTCATCGGTCCCTCTTCCACTCTTAGGACCGGGCTGTCTTCGTAAATCTTCACGCCGGCAGCCTCAGCCGCAAGTTTTAGGACATGGGCCAGTTTGATCGGGTGGACGTGCCCGGCGTTCGGGTCAAATACTGACGCCGTATAAGCGCGCGTGCCAATGACCTCTGCTGTCCGGTCACGATCAAGGTACTTCACGGGTATTCCCAGCCCGCGAACGCTCTCCAAATACGCTCGCCCGTGTTCAGCCTCTTCCTGGGTTTCGAACGTCTGCAGTGCGCCAACAGGTTCCACCGCTCCCTCGATTCTGGATGCCGCCGCAAGCGCTATCAGACTCTTCATGCTCTCGACCGTGAGATCGTAGATCCGCTTGTGTACGTTAGGAGGAGAGCCCAGATGCAGATACTCGTTGGCCACATTCGGCAGCAGCATTCCTCCATTCCGGCCGGATGCCCCGTTCCCCACGCTGCGTGCCTCCAAGACCGCTACTCGCTTGCTGGGCGCCACTTTCCCGATGTGATACGCCGCCGAGAGGCCCGTGTAACCAGCTCCGATCACCGCCACGTCCACATCGAGATCCGTTGTCAGAGGAGGGTTGTGCGGTGGTTGGAGCCGCATCCAGAGACTATGATTGAGATCCCATACTGGCCGCTCCGGAAACAAGGCTGGTGAGATTTCATTGAAACCCCAAGCTCCAAGCACAGTCCCCACTCCCGCAGCGAGTCCCCTTCGCAGCAGAGTCCTTCGATCCATGCGGCCTCCCGAGTGCCTATTGTATGAAATCCCTGAGGAAGGCGTTGTCCTCTTCGTCGTGTAGATCCGTCGTGTCGCCGATGACCGTCCGATAGCGAAATGGGGGACCAAGAGAGACAGGATGCCCCATCCAGTTCGCCGGGTCCGTCCAGAGAACCGGCCTATCTCCCATCGCCTTCGTGAGATCATTCAAGTCCCAATGAAGCGCAAAACCCGGAATCACGGCATCAAACAGGTCGGTGTTCATGGAGTTCTCCAGGGAGGCCCGCAGACTATACGGTGTGCGATCGAGCCAGACCTTACTGATTCGGGGATCAGCCGCCGCCGCCAGCAGAAGCCAGATTCCTTTGAATCAAACTGGCTCGTCGTCGCTGTGCCTCGCGACGCGCGTCTCCCCGGCCGACGAAGTGGCCAGCAGGCGGGAATTGCTTGCCGCATCCGGTATCGGCGTTAGAAAAGGTATTTAAGGCCGAATTGGATCAGCCGTGGCGCCACGGCGGTCTGCGTGATCACGCCAAAAGTCGCCATCCCCAGCGTGGTCCCCGGGTTGGCGAATTGCGGGTGATTCATGGCGTTGTAGAATTCCGCGCGGAAGGCGAGTTCGGCTCCCTCGCGCAGTCCGCCCACTCGCCAGCGCTTGCCGAGCGAGAAGTCGGAGTTCACTTGCCGCGGTCCATTCAGAATGCTCTGGCCCGCGGTGCCATAACCCGCCGAGCCGTCCGATCCCAGCACCACGGGCGCGCAGATCGCCGACAGGTTAATCCACTGGTTCAGGCGCGCCGAGACGCTGCCACTGGTTGCCAGCGACGCATAGGTCGCACCGGGGCACATGCTGATGGTCGACGTGGCGGCGCGCCCGTACACCGTCCCGCCATTCGGATCGGTGAGCGTCATCGGCAGGCCGCTCTGCAGCAGCACAATGCCGGTCAGCGACCAGCCCTGCGTCAAGGCGCGCGCGAGACGCGTGGGGCCGCCTGGTATGGGCAGTTGGTAGTCGAAGTTCGCGATCAGCCGGTCGGTGCGGTCGTACGCGGCGCGCGACTTGCTCGCCATCAGGTCGTATTGATCGTTCAGCACGGTCACATCGTTCTCGGACTTCGAGAGCGTGTAGGCGGCCTGCAGCGTCAGTCCCTTGGACATCTGTTTGCGCAGTGTGGCCTGCATGCTGTGGTACCAGGATGTGCCGGTGAACTCGCTGGTAAGCAGCGCGGTCTGCGTCTCGCCGAGCACCGGAACGCGCTGCGGCGCGTTGGCCGACGTGTTGGTTACGATGCAGTCCGACGCTACGCCGTCATAACCGCAGTTCACCGGTTGCGCGGCGCTCGCCAGCAGCGGCTGGTTCAGGCCGCGCGAGAGCAGCAAATGGTCGCCATGCGAGCCCACATAACCCACATCCAGCGAAAGGTCGCCTGCCAGGCGGATCTTGGTGGTGAGATTCCACTGCTGGAGCCGCGGGATTTGGTACAACGGACCGGCGATGCGGTCGGAGAGCTGCGAGGTGGGTGTACGCGGCACGTAGCCGAGCGTGGTGGTGGGAAACGGCTTGGCGAAGGTGGAGAAATTGTTGCTCGAATCGGCGTTGGTGAATCCTTGCGCGAATGGCACGGAGGTGAACGGCGGCGCGGTGGAGGCGTTAGCGCTGTAGGGCGGATTCTGGTAAAACCAGCCGTAAGCGCCGCCCACCACCAGACGCCCGCTCGACCCGAACGGCTGTGAGGCGAAACCCAGTCGCGGCGCGAATTTGTCCAGCGGCGTGCCGTTGTCATAGAAGCTCTTCGACGAGCGCACCACCACGCCGGCGGGCGGCGGTCCAAACGCGCGGCCGGTGTACGGATCGATCAACTGCGCATTGTAATTCGCCGCCACGGTATTGCCGGCGAGGGTGCCCCCGGCGGGCGGAATTGCCGTCTGGCTCAGCAGCGCAAGCGAGGCATTGCCGATCGTGCCGGATTCATCGAGCGAGGGTCCGATGTATTCCCAACGCAGCCCGAGGTTGGCCGAGAATCTCGCGCTCACCTTGATATCGTCCTGCACGAAGCCCGCGCCATAGTAGCGGCGATAACGATACTGCACCTCGCCATTGGGGCCGACGCCTTCGTTGGCCTGCACCGACTCGACGTTGCTGAGGCCGCTGGGGCTCAGATTCCCGGCGGCGCTCAGTCCCACCAGAAAATCCTCAAAAGTCTGGAAGACGATCTTGCCGCGGGCGCCGCCGGTGTCCGACCGGCCGTTGTACTGGTCCAGGAAAAACCCGCCGCCGCGCAGCCGCTGGTTGCCGTGGACCCACGAAACATTGTCGCCCCACGAGTAGGTGCGGGTCTCGAAGTGGTTGTCGTTGGGGTCCGAGCCGAAGAGACGGAACGAGCCCATGGGGCCCAGAACGGTGATCTCAGGCGGCTCCGGGAAAAGCGGATCGACCGGCGTCATTCCCACCGCGGAGGCGCTCGGCATGCCGACGGCGTGTGTGTCGGTGCGATTGCGTGTGAACGTCATCACCGCCTCGTTCACCGCATTCGCACTCACTTGTGTGGTCAGCCGCAGACTGGTCGCCACGTCGGTGGCTGCCAGTGCCTGCGGCGCTCCAAAGCCCGGAACGATGGGAGCGCCCGGATAGCCGCCCGGCGAGCCGAAGGTGCGCAACTGGTCCACAGTAGCCGTGAACAAGCGCGCCGAGAGCGTGTTCCGCGGCGACATCATGTAGTCGCCGTTACCCAGGTAGTGATTCTCGTCGTAAGTGGAAGGCAGGCTGTACGAGGAAAACCCCAGCCCGGCATCCGGTCCGCTTGCGATGATCGTCTGCGGAGAAGGAATCAGGTAGCGGCCCGCGCTGTCCTTCATCTGCAGCAGGCGCAGCGCCACCGGATTGATCGCCGCGGTGGTGGCGGTGTTCTGGTTGTTGCAGTCGAGCTGCTTGCCGCCGGCATAGGTCTGGTAGTTCGAGTTGCCGGGCTGATTGCCAGGGCAGAATTGCGCCGCCAGCGCCGCCGCCGAGCGGTCGCCGGTCAGCGCGGGGAGAATGGGGTCTGAGACGGATGTGGGGTCCAGCCCGTTCACCTGCCGCGTGCCCTGATAGGCGGCGAAGAAGAACAGCTTGTTGCGTATCGCCGGGCCGCCGGCGGTGACTCCGAACTGGTTCTGCTTCAAGTGGGATTTTGGCTGTCCGGCGGTGTTGCGGAAGAATGCATTGGCGTTAAAGATGTCGTTGCGCACAAACTCCCACAGGTCGCCGTGGAAGCTGTTCTCTCCGCGTTTGGTCATCAGGTTGGTGTTGGGAACCATGGCGCCGAACATGGCATCGTTTTGCGACGTCTGGATCTTGAACTGGGAGATGGCGTCGGGATTCGGCACCGTGCTGGGGGCGTAGGCGCCGTCTACGGTATAGCCGCCCGCGGTGGTGTTGCCGTTCACGTTGACGCTGGGCGTGCCGCGCCCCAGCGTGCCGGCGTTGTTCACGCTGGCAACCGAACCCGACGACATCGACAGCACCTGGGTGAAGTTGCGCGTGTTGAGCGGCACCGCGGTGATGGTCTTCTGATCGACCAGCGTGCCGGTGGACGGCGTTACGGCGCGCACATGGCACGGACATTCGACCGTGATGCCCGCGTCGCCGGGTTCCAGCACCGCTTCGAGCACCGCAACTTCCGAGGCATTCAGCGTCAACTGCGCCAGCCGCGCGCTTTTGAAGCCCGCGCGCCGCAATTCCACCTGATAAAGCCCTGGCGGCAGCAGCGAAAAACGGAATGCGCCGGCGGCGTCCGCAGTCGCCGCGTAGCGTTCGTCCGTCGCCGCGTTCCGGAGCGTGACCGTGGCCTCCGCGACCTGCCGTCCGGATGTGTCCGTTACGGACCCTTCCAGCGCGCCAGCCGAGGCCGACTGTCCGCGAGCCGATACGGCGGCCACGGCAAACAGAAGGAGGGCAATGACTGGCCGGCAAGGGGACACGCGTGTAGACTCCGAGTGCGAAAACAGATTCTATCACCTGAACCTCCGATTTCCGTTGGTTCCCGCTAGACGTGGCGCTTAACGGTTTTGGGGAAAACCGCTCCCTCACGGTCGCGGCTCGGCAACAGTCGCATTGATTTCGCAGGGCTTACCGAGCCGCGACTGGGGCAGACGATCAGCTTATGTCGTCTGCCAGCGGCGGCAGACCACGAAAGACGATGGTCTGCCCCACCAAAGTGAACAGTATTGCCGCTAGACGTGGACGCCGGAATGGCACGCCGGACAGCAACTCTCGCAAAACTTGCCCGCTACCAACCTGGTCGGGACGTGCAGGCGCGGCGTTTCCACGACGCATTTCGAGCACTTGCCGGGAAATCGCGTTTTGAAACAGTCGGCCGGTCCCAGCGGCCGTTCCGTCCTGGCAGTCTCGATTTGTCCGGGGTGTCGTTTCATGTTGGCGCCGGCAGGCGCAGTTGCGGCGAGCCGCACAAGCGGTTGCAGGTATGCTCAGGATACATCTGAGAGAACGATTCGGCTAGGTATTCTCCTGCGGCAGAAACGCTGCCAAAGGACTCCCCGGCGTGCAAGTCCTGGTCCCATTGCCGGGCCATCGCCTTGCCCGTTGTTAACCGCGTGGCCCTCGCATAGACCGGCCCGTCTTTGGTGAAGTGGATGTAGTTCACCGGCTCAATTCCCTCCAGCCGGCCGCGGCACTGGCCGCAAACCAGCAAGTGTTCTTCGACCGCGCAAAGGCTGGATTCCGGCAGGCTGTCGAGTGAGTATTCTTCGAGCGCTCTATCGGAGAGATGCCCTTGGGCGATGTTCTGAGCGGCAGGCCATTCCGAAGATCTCAAGAGCACCGCCGGCCTGGGTCTGTAGGTAAGCGCTAGTTTGATAACCACCGGTTGCGGCCGTCCTGTCCGTCATACTGCCTATCGGTAGAACAGGACGGGGAGTGTAGTGCGTCTGTGATCGCCGGGCAACTCGCGCCAGGCGGATCTCAGGCCTCCGCGGCCTTCCCCTTCTTTACTTCGATGCCGGCCATTCCCTCGATGAAAGTCACGATGGCCGAGTGATCGAGATCCCCTTTGCCCTCGTTCATCAGGGACATAAGCATCTGTTGCACCAGGCTGGTGAGCGGCAGCCCCACCTTCAACGACTCGCCCGCCAGCAGCGCGTTGCGCAGGTCCTTCTGATGAAGCCGGATGCGGAAGCCCGGTTTGAAGTTGCGCGCGATCACCATGGGCGCCTTGGCGTTCAGGACGGTGCTGCCCGCAAGGCCTCCTTTCACGGCATTAAACACCACCTCCGGGTCGAGGCCCGCGCGCGTGGCCAGCACCAGCGCTTCGCCCATGGCCGCGATGTTGCAAGCCACCATGATTTGATTGGCCAGCTTGGTCACATTGCCGGCGCCCACCGGACCGGTCAAGGTCACGCTCGACCCCATCTGTTGCAGAACCGGCAAGACCTTTTCGAAGACCTCCGCTTTGCCGCCGGCCATGATGGCGAGCGTCCCATCGACGGCTTTCGGCTCACCGCCGCTCACCGGCGCATCCAGAAACTCCACCTGTTTTTCGGCGCAAGCCGCGGCCACCTTCTGCGAAACCATGGGGCTGATCGAACTCATGTCCACCACGATGGAACCCTGGCGCGCGCCCTCGAGCACGCCGCCAGCGCCTAGGACCGCGCTTTCCACGTCCGGCCCATCGGGCAGCATGGTGACGATCACATCCGACCGGGCGGCCGTATCGCGGCGCGACTCGCCGCGGGCCGCGCCCGCTTCCACCAATTCCGCAACGGGACCTGGAAGAATATCGTAGACCACCAACCGATGGCCCGCCTTCAGAAGATTCCGGCACATGGGCTTGCCCATGATGCCCAGTCCGATGAATCCGATTTGAGACATAAGCAGCTTCCTTTAGACTATTCGATGTCGATCGTCACCACGTTTGATGTCACATTAAAGGAACAAGTAGAGGCCACGCCCGGTGTCGTTCCCGTCAGCGTCACGCTCAGGTTCACCATCCCGCTCCCTGCCAGGCTCGACGGCATCCATACGTTGATTTGATCCAGCCCCGCATATTGCGCCGAAGGTCCGGCATAAAACACCTGCAGTGGTTGATTGCCGGCCATCACCGTCAGTCCCTGCGGAAAGGTCGAGTATTCGGAAATGCCAGTCCCCCACAGCACCAGCGCCGAACTTCCCGCGTTCACATTCAGCGGAACCGGAACGCAAGTTCCGGTTCCTCCCGGACATTCCGCCACTTGCATAATCGTCTGCGTTCCATCCGGCAGGTTGGTGACGAACTGCGCCGCCGCCACGCCCTTGCCGGTCTCGTTGGCGGTGAACAGTCCAGGCGCGGGAGCCGGAGTCGCGCTGACCGTCGCGGTCTGCCCGCCCGACGGCGTCGTGATCTGAAGGTGCGTGAAATAAACGCTACCCGATCCTGCATTGCACGGCTGGAAAACCGCATCCGCTGGAACCCGCGCATTAATCTGCGTAGGGCTGACGTAGAACAACGGCATCGCCCCCGAAAAGACTGGAAAATTCAGAATATCGAGAACCGTGAAATTCGCGCTGACCCCGCCCAACTCGACCGGTAGCGGCAACGTGGTGGCAGATGTCGCGCCATTAGCGAAGTCCGCGCCATAGATCGACACAATCGACCCCGCCGATACCGGCGCCGTACCGCTCGCGGCCGAGACCATTTGCGGCGCCGGGACATCGGCAGGATGGCTGTCCAGCGGCACCGGCACGAACTGCGCATTCAAGCCAGCCGACGCCGCCATCAGCATGGCCGCGGCCTGGATTCGCTTGGATATTGTCATAGCCTCACCGGCAACTAGCTTATACCTTAACCAGGCTTTTCAGCACACCATCCCAAGGCGCCCGGTAGGGCCGGACGCACATGGCGGCAGCTTCCTGGTCGCCAATCACCTGTTCTTTCTCGGGGTCCCATTGGATGGCGCGGCCGAGCCGCAGAGACATGTTGGCCAAGTGGCAGACCGCCGCTACACGTTGGCCGTCTTCTACCTCGCANNGGGGTGGGCTGGACGTTGGAGTACACCGGTCCGCCGATGGGCTGGCCCTGAAAGCGCGGAATATCGTTGACCGGGTCGATCTTGTACTCCGGAGTCACCTCATAGCCGCCGGCCAGCGTCAGCGTCCCCTTGGTGCCGCAGTAAATCTGGCCGCGCGCCGCGGGATCGCCGCGCAAGGCGTTCGCCTCACGGATGGCATAATTCACGGTGAAGCCGGGGAAAACCCACAGGGCATCCTGCAGGTCCGGCGTTTCCCCGTCGTCTTCCAGGGCGTAGCGGCCGCCCGTGGACATCACCAGGCTGGGGCCCTTCGCATGCATCAGCCANNGTGTAGGGCTTTTTGGGCGCCGGGCCCAGCCACATGTCATAGTCCATCTCGGCTGGCGGGTTCTCCACGGGAGTTTTGCCGAACCCCGGATAAATGTTGCGATACGATGCGATGCGGACGGAGTGGATCTTCCCGAGAACGCCGCTTTCGACCACTTTCTTGGCTTGCGCAACGCCACTGCCCTGCCGCCGCTGCGTTCCTACCACCACAATGCGGTTGTATTTGCGGGCGGCCTGGATCATCCATTTGCCTTCGTCGATGGCCACGGTCATGGGCTTCTCGACGTAGACATCCTTGCCCGCCGCGCAAGCCATGATGGTGAGCAGCGCGTGCCAATGGTCCGGAGTGGCCACCACGACTCCCTGGATGTCCTTGTTCTCGAGCATCTTCCGGAAATCGCCGTAGCCTTTGGCATTCGGATTCCCCATGAACTCCAGGCCCTCGCGAAGGCGGGGCTGATAGACGTCGCACAGGCCCACCAAATCGACCTCGTTGGTAAGCTTCTTGAAATCCGCGACGTGCTGTTTGCCGATCAGGCCAAATCCGATAAAGCCGACGCCGATGCGGTCGTTGGCGCCGAGCACCCTCTTGTACGACGCCGCTGTCAGCGCAGCCGCCCCCATAAACACCCGTCGTGTGGCGGGAAAATTACCCGGTTCCTCTGCCAATTGTCGCTCTCCTTTCACGGCTTCCACTCCCCGCAATGATAACGCCGTTCACCCCAGCCATCCCATGGAGTGCTTCCTGAGTGGGGAAACCGCCCATGGCGACATCGCGATCCGGCTGCCGTTAGCTGGGTGGGTCGTTGCGCTGTAGCCTTTCGGTGATCTCTATGGCTTTTGGCGTCTGGGCGGCGAGGGTCCTCTCGCCGGTCTCGGGGTTAATCCAGTAAAGGTTGATGGCGGGGTGCTTGTCCGATTCCTGCTCTTCCTTGGATTGGTCCGGTGGCTGCGGTTGTTTCTGGCGGGCGGTTTTGATGCGTTCCAATTCCTTATAGGCCTTGAAGAAGGCGCGCTCGAGGCGGCCTGTGACCAGGGTCATATGGCTGAACACGGCCTGACAGGCTTCGATAGAGGAGTCTTCGGCGAAGGCACGGGCTTCGTAAGCTTCCGCGCGGACCAGCTTCCACTGGGCGATGGCCGCCTGGTCGACCAGATGCTGCTCGGCCGGGTTCTGAGGCTGGTATTGGTCCTGGAGGCCGTCGTGGATTTCGTCAAAATCCTCTTGTTTTTCGCCGCGCAGGATGACGGTGCGGGCGCGCAGGCCGTGGCGCAGGTTGTTCATGGAGGACGCGGCCTTGCCTTGCGGGCTTTTTGGACCCGTACACTTGCGTGCATTGCGGCGATTTGCCGCGATTTGTTTCTTTGTTGCCATGGAGTTACCTTTTCCGGACACACGAAACCAATTGGGCGACGCGGAGACACGGCGACACGGCGACACGGGGACGCGGAGACACGGGCGCGACACGGCGACGACTTGGCGAGGCCGCGTAGGTTCTTCTGAGTTCAGGTTAGCATCGGGGAGGATGGGAACCGGGTGGGCTGCGGCGGGGTGAGGCTTGCAGGTGGTTGAAAAGTCAGGGAAAAGAGGGCGCGGGGGATTTTTTGCAGATGTGCGACCGGCATGAGAAGCCGAAGCCGCGCACATCGAGGGCAATGACGAGTTGCTCCAGAACAGGCAATCTGGTCGTGATCGCCCAGCAAGCGCATTGGAGGGTAGCCGACCGCTGTTCGCTTATCGTAGGGCTCAGGAGCGGAGTCGACCCATGAGTTCCACGTCGGTGAATACCAAGATGCTAACGGATTTCAGGAAAGCCAAAGCAGGACTATGGAAAAAATCCTCGTCCGTAGTGCAGATGGCCTCGGCCCCGCCAATGATCGCGGTCTGGAGGACGACAATGTCATTCGGATCCCGGATCGGCGCCACGAGTGCCGGCTCGGGTCGGACCATAGTCGCCACGGACTTGCAGGAACATCACGTAGTCGTAGATCCGGCTTTCGGACATACCGTGCCGGGCAAGCATCCTGGGGTAACGGAGCACTCTCGAAGTCTCGGCGAGGATCTCGTTGGACATGACAAGGACGTGATTCCCTTCCAAGATCGTAAGGAGCAGACGCCGGGCAAGGCCTCCGCTGTCGGTAAAAGCCCTGACGAGGATGGTCGAATCCAGGGTGATCTTCACCGGTGAGTGCGATACCCGGGGCGGCTGCTTCGCATGGCCTCGGTAAAGACGTCCTCGACTTCGTCGGCAGTGGCGGGCCGGAGGTTCAGGTCCACTTCGGCGAACAGCCGTTGGAGTTCTGCGGAGACCTCACGCCGCCGTTGCTCCGATACAGGGGCGGGATCGAAAGCCTGTACCCTGATCGATTCCTTCTCCTGCAGCGGACGGCCAAGCAGCAGTTCCGCGGCTGCCCTCTGTGCCGGCGATAAGTTTTTTGCCTGACGGACCATACGCTTGCTCCTTCCATTATCGCGCGATTTGGCGCCGCTTCTTTGTGAGTTTTCCGCAAGCCTGCA
>PMVV01000248.1 GCA_003166475.1 Bryobacterales bacterium
CGCTGCTGCGGGACGGCCGCCGGCGGGGCTTCGGCAACGGGACGCTCGTAGGCATCCTCCTTGTGGAACCGGAACGGATTGGTGGCGCCGATGGTCACCAGGGCAATCAGCAGCAGCGCCGCCGCGACGATCAGCGAGGCGATCTTCAGCTTCTGCTGCCAGGTGCGGTTGGTCAGGTAGAGCGGATCGGAGTGCGGCCGTCCGGAGATGAGGATCTCGATGCGCGCGCGCAGGGGGTCGAAGCGCTTACGCAATGGATCGAGCAACGATTTCCCTACGCGCATGCCTAATCCGATTATAACGCTCGGGCTTGCGGCCGGCTGTTGGGCAAACATGAGAACAATGTCCTATTATCATGAATAGGGGGCGCGGCATGTACGTAGACTCTCTCCTCCGGTCCCAGTTCGGCAAGCCATCCGGTCTGTTTGGCGCGCTCTTCATGGGGCCGATCCTGAACCTCTCTAATACGCGGCTGGTGAATGCGGCCGTCGAGCTGCTCGACCCGCAGGCCAAGGACACGGTGCTGGATATCGGCTTCGGCGGCGGTCTTTCGCTGTTGGCGCTGGCGGCCAAAGCGCCGGAGGCGAAGATCGTAGGGGTCGATTACTCCCGCGAGATGGTGGAGACGGCGGCCCGCCTGGTGCGCGACAAGAAATTGGACGCGCGCGTTTCGGTGAAGTGGGGCGACGTGGCGAAACTCCCGTTTCGCGCCGGCACGTTCCACAAGGTGCTGACGGTCAACAGCCTGTACTATTGGCCGGATCTGATCGGCAGTCTGCGCGAAGTGGCGCGCGTGATGAAGCCCGGCGGACGACTGGCGGCCGGCTTCCGGTCCGAGGCCAGCCTGGGGCCGCTCACGCGGGACTGGGAGGGATTCTGGCTATACGAGCCGCGGAAGTTCGCAGGAATCATGCGCAAGGCCGGATTCGAAGCGCTGCGCGTGGAGCATCGCGACCAGGGGCAGGTGTTGGACACGGTGGTGGTGGTGGGGAGGAAGCCGGTCGCCCGGCGGCAGAGCTCAACGGTTTGAACTGGAGTCGCGTTTGCGCCCGGTCAGCGCGGTCCGTGCGATCTCCGACCGCCCCGGCCAGCTCTGCTGTCCGGGCTCCGATCAATCGGCACAGAAGTCGTAGAGGCGCCGCGTGGACTCTTTCAATTCGACACCCAAAGCGACGTAGAACCGTTTGTTGACTGTTGTCTCCTTCATATCAGAAGTGCGGACCAGAAACGGGAACGCCTGGAGATACGATCCAGCAGCGGTCGTTTCCGAGGTAGGGGTAGACTGCTAGATTCAAGAGTGCCCGAGACGGCCTTTATCCCACCGGTAGTTGCCACCGACTGATGGGAACGGGCGATCGGCACCTGTTAGCAGGATAGATGACTATATGGCGCTACATGGTATATTTGTGCTGGTTTTGATCGGGACAGCGCGATGCGACTGGTTGCGCCAGAAAGGAGTCCTTGGATCGTGAGATATAAGGGTGCGAAATACGCATGTTGCGTGTCCCTCCCAGTGCTCTCAGCGATGCTGATCGCACAAACTGCGGGGCGAACACTTAAAATCCAGGATGCGACGGCGGTTCGCCTGTCGCTTACGGAATCCCTCAGCTCGGCTACGAACAATGTCGATGATCCAGTTCGTTTCGAAGTGACGGAAGACGTAATGGTAGGCGATCTCGTCGCTATCGCCAGAGGCTCAACTGCCGTGGGCCACGTGGTCGAAGTCGAGCCGAGACGGCGCTTGGGCCGTGCTGGCAAATTGAACTTCTCCATCGATCATGTGAAGGCTCCCGACGGCACCAATGTCCGCCTGAGGGCCTCGTCCGCGAGGAAGGGGGAGGACAAGACTGGCACCGTCATTGTCGGGACTTGTCTTGTTGTCGCCGCTGTTCTTGATCATGCGCGGCAAGGACGTGAGCATCCCAAAGGGCACTAATGTCATTGCATACGTGGATGGCGATCGGGAGGTCGCAATACCGGGCTCCCTCGCTACCGGTACCACGACTACGTCGGCCGCGGGAATCGGGCAGGCTAGCCAGGCCGTGCAGACGGTCGCCGTGTCGTTTACCTCAACTCCGGATGGGGCCGACGTTATCATTGACGGCAAGTACGCGGCCAGCACGCCGTCAACGCTCCAACTGGCGACCGGCGATCACACGGCGTCCATAGAAAAGAGCGGGTTCAAAGCTTGGCAGCGGACGATCACAGTTACCGTCGGCAGCAACATCACCATAAACGCAACGCTGGAAAGGCAATAAGGCTGCTGTGAGGGATTCTGGCCAAAGCCGGTCGCGGAACCCTACCGGCTGAGGCGGTAGCCCAGGATCATCTTTACCAGCAGGTGATCCGTGCCGTGGGTGACGCCTACGCCCACGCCGAAATTGAACTCCCACTTCGGGCTCACATTCAGATCGATGGCGGGCACGATCTGCTGCTGCTGGTCGCGCAGCGGATCGAAGCCTGTCACTGGGCCCAGCGCGCCATAATACTCCAGGCCGCCGGCGATCTTCGGCGTGACGTCGTAACTGACCTTGAAGTTCGGCGAGAATTCCAGACCGCGCCGCGTGTCGGGACCGTGGAAGGCGCGATCCAGCGACGGGTTGAACGCAGTGTACCAGCGTCCCAGTTTCTTATCCACGATGGGGCGGATTTCCCAGGTCCAGGTATCGGCGGAGAAGATGGCGCGCTGATAACCGATCTCGGTCGACAGACTGATTCCCACCGGGAGATGGTAGCGCTCCGGCACGGCCACGCGCGGGCGGATGTGCGTGCCGACCCACATCCAACCGCCGCCGGGCTGGTGGTCGGTGAATTGATACAGACCGGTTTCGAACCAGTCGTTCCAGCCGTGCGTGATCTCCAGGGTTTCGTGCTCCTGGTGCTCGGTGGGCAGCATGCCGTCGATGATCGTCTTGCTGCCCTGGACGGTGAAGTTGGAATGCAATTCCACCATGGTGTTGTGCGGCGGGACCAGGTCCGAACCGTACACCTGGACCTCGTAGTTGCCCTGTGCGCGCGCCGCTGCGAGCGCGATAGCGAAGAATGCCACTAGTAAGCGCAATAGACCAATGTATCGTATTGGATAAACTACAAAGATGGCCACACGCCGATCTTTCCTTATTTCCGCGGGACTGGCGCCCGCCGCTTTGTCCGCCGCCCCGGCCGGTTCGCCGATCGCCCAGCTCAAGAACAGGCGCGGCGAGGCGCAGCCCATCTCGACCGCCGAGCGCCGCGCCCGGATCGAGCGCGCGCAGCAGTTGATGGCGGAGAACAAGATCGATGCCATTTGCTTGGCCGGCGGCACGTCGCTCAACTATTTCAGCGGCGCGCGCTGGGGCAATAGCGAGCGCCTGTTCCTGATGGTTATTCCCGTACGCGGCGATGCTTTCTTTGTCTGCCCCGGCTTCGAAGAGGATCGCGCGCGGGAGCAGATCGTCGCTGGACAGGTAACGGGCGCGCACGTCTACACCTGGCACGAGGATGAAAGCCCCTACGCGCTGGCGGCCTTCGGACTGAAAGAAGCCGGCCTCGTCACGGGCAAGATCGGTATCGAGGAAACCACGCCGTTCGTCTTCGCCGATAGCCTGGCGAAGGCGGCTCCCGCGGCCACTGTGACCAGCGCCACAGCGGTTGTATCCGGGTGCCGCATGATCAAGAGCCCCGCCGAGATGGCGCTGCTGCGCCTGGCTTCCAGTGTGACCATCCAAGCCTACGAGGCCGCCTGGAAGTCCATGCGCGACGGCATGGCTGCCCGCGAGTTCAGCGAGTTGATCGGGTCCGCCTACCAGGCTCTCGGATTTCCGGGTTTTGCCAGTGTGCAGGTGGGAGAATACACCGCGCTGCCGCACGGGTCGCGCCAGCCGCAGATCATCCGCGAGGGTTCCATCGTGCTGATCGACGATGGTTGCACGGTGGAAGGATACCAGTCCGATATCAGCCGCACGTTTGTGCTGGGGAAGGCCACGGACAAGATGAAGCAGGTTTTCGACATCGTGCATCGCGCGCAAAGCGCGGCGCTGGCGGCGGCCCGTCCGGGAGTGGCGTGCGAGGCCGTGGACGCCGCCGCGCGCAAGGCGATCGTGGATGCAGGCTATGGCCCCGGCTACAAGTACTTCACGCATCGCGTGGGCCACGGATTGGGGATGGACGGCCATGAGTGGCCGTACCTGGTCCGGGGCGATACTCTGCCGCTGGCGGCCAACATGACCTTCAGCGATGAGCCGGGTATTTACATTAGAGGGCAGTTTGGCGTGCGGCTGGAAGACGATATGCACATCACGGAATCGGGCGCCGAGTTGCTGACGCCGCAGAGTCCGTCGTTGGAGCGGCCTTTCGGCGGCTGACACCCGCCTGCAAGCTCAGGCAACCTTCTTGCCTTTCGGCCCGCCAGGTCTGATGTTCATGTCTACTTTGAGTCCCGCCGAGGTCAGCATGTTAACAAGCGTGTCCAGCGTGAAAGATCCGATCTTGCCGCGCATCAAGTGCGAGATCCGGGGCTGCGAAACGCCCATGACCTTGGCGGCGCTGGCTTGGCTAAGCTTTCGATCCCGGATATAGCTGCTGAGGGCGATCATCATTTCGGACCGAATGCGAAGATTCTCGGCTTCGGCCGGTGGAAATCCGCAATCCACAAAAACATTCTCATTGCCTTTGGTAACTCGCATCACTTCCGCCTTTCCGCCAGTTCGCGATAGCGCTTCCTGCCCAATTCTATGTCTAGCGAAGACGACTTCTGGGTCTTCTTGACGAAGGCGTGTACAGACGGCCTCCTCGAACTTCGCCAGGTAGAGGACCCTGTACTCGCCCCCAAAGTGTACTCGAATCTCCCTCACGCCCGGCCCGACGAGTGCCATCGGTTTCCAGTCCTTCGCCGGATATCCCGCCTGGATGGAATTTAACTGATGGCCGGCGTCCCGGCGCGCCGCCTCCGGGAAACGTCGCAGGCGGTCAC
Organism: Bryobacterales bacterium; assembly: GCA_003166475.1. Taxonomy (GTDB): domain Bacteria; phylum Acidobacteriota; class Terriglobia; order Bryobacterales; family Bryobacteraceae; genus Bog-159. Next base: position 4,952 of record PMVV01000248.1, read on the forward strand.
GGCTGTCGCCGAGCCAGCAAATCGGCTTACGCAGATCATTCAATCCTTACGATTATACGGAATCTTTATAGTGGGGACCAAGTGGTTCGTGGAAGGCGCCCGCGCCGCAGAGCCCGTTGTTGGGGCAGCCCTTCGGGTAGGCCGGCCAAGTGAAACACAAAGAGTTGAGCCGCCGATAAACGCGGATAAGACATTGGTGTAGTGCGTGATGGGGATCGGCAGCGTTTGCGGACGCCGCGGGGGTCGACCAGGATTGTGAAGCCAACCGCACCGACCTCGCCCTTCTTGCGCGTATATGACGCGCAAGTTCCATTCCGGAACTGCGGCAGGGATGAAGACAGATGAAAACATTGCAATGCTATTGATTGTGCCGACAAATTGGACGGTTCCTACTCCTTCTGGATGAGAAACACGTCCATCGTAACCGGTAGATAATCCGTAGGAGCGACCCTATATTCCGCCCGGCCGCCTATGGTCACTTCGCGCCCTACTGAATGGCTGATCAGCCGTTCACACTTGGGAAACAGACCAATGTCGCATCTAAGCTGAAGTTCCGTGTACCTTCTGTGCGAGTTTTCTGATTCCTCGTTGAGAGATAGTTCCGTCGCGGTCTTTCCTTCCTTCAGCTTTAAGACATAAATAACATATCGTGCATC
>PMVV01000004.1 GCA_003166475.1 Bryobacterales bacterium
GCCGAACGCCTGGTCTGGCTTGGTGAATCGGACCCCAAGGCCGAAGGCATCAGCGTCACCTGGGTGAACTACCAGCATTGGCGCAACGAGAATCATAGCTTCGAGGATATGGCCGGCTTCCGGACGGCGCATCTCACCCTAACCGGCCACGGCGAGCCATTGTTCACGCGCGCGGGACTGGTCACGCATACCTTCTTCGGCCTGGTGGGCGCGCATCCCGTGCTGGGCCACTTATTCAGCGGCTCCGACGACCAGCCGGGCGCAGTCCCCACGGCCGTGCTCGACTATCATTTCTGGATCGGCAAACTGGGAGCCGACCCCGGCGTAGTGGGCGCTACCCTGGCGCTCGATGGCAAGCCTTACGAAGTCATCGGCGTGCTGCCTCCGGGACTGCACTTCTTCCCACAATCGATCGATTACTATCTGCCGCTGCACCAGTTCGAAGGCCAAATCGTCGATCGCGGCCGGCACGGATCCATGCGGCTGGTGGCCCGTCTAAAACCGGGAGCGACGCTGGCTTCCGCCATCGCGGACCTGGATCTGATCATGCGGCGCCTGGCCCAGTCGGACCCGGGACCCGAGGCGCAGCATCGCGCCTCGGGCGTCTTCCTGACCGAATCCATGACTGGCGACATCCGTCCCACGCTGCTGATCCTGCTGGCAGCCGCGGGACTGGTGCTGATTATCGCATGCGCGAACGTGGCCAGCCTGGTGCTGGCGCGCTCCACCGCCCGCGCACGCGAAATCGGCATCCGCGCGGCCATCGGCGCCGGCCGGAGGCGTCTGGTCAGGCAACTGCTTACCGAGAATTTGCTGCTGGCGGCGCTGGGCGGCATGGCCGGCGGTCTGTTGGCGCAATGGGGATCGGGCGCGCTCATTGCCGCCGGGCCGCGCGACATTCCACGTCTTGCGGAGACCACGTTCGATTGGCGCGTGCTGCTGTTTGCGGCCGCTGTCACCATACTGACCGGGTTGTTCACCGGTATCGCGCCGGTGCTCACCGCCGGGAGGACGGACCTGGTCTCCGCCCTGAAAGACAGTGCCCGCTCGTCGGCCGGGCGGGGCGGGCAGCGATCGAGGAGCGCACTGGTCGTGGCCCAGATCGCCATCACGCTGGTGCTGGCCTTTGCCGCCGGATTGCTGCTGCGCAACCTGATCGCGGCCCAAACGGCCGATCCCGGTTTTGTCCCCGAGCATGTGCTGGCGCTCGACTTGGTGCTGCCGTCCGCGCCGTACCAAAGCCCGCAGGCTATCGGCGGCTTCTACGGCCAACTGGAACGCGACTTGCACGGCTTGCCTGGGGTTACGTCCGTAGGCGCTGTGCACTGCCCGCCATCGGTGGGCGATTGCGGCGACTGGTTCTACTCGATCCTGGACCGGCCGGCGCCGCAACCGGCCGCAGTGCCCATCGCGCTGTTTAACAACGCGGATCGCGATTACTTCGGCGCCATGCGCATTGCGCTGCGGCAGGGCCGCGGATTCGCGAACAGCGACCGCGCCGGCTCGCCGCTGGTCGCCATCGTCAACGAAACCTTCGCACGCAAATGGTGGCCGAGGGAATCGGCCGTTGGCCATCGCATCAAGTGGGGCGGCCCCTATCGCGACGGGCCGATCTACGAGATCGTAGGCGTGGCCGGCAATGTGAGCCAGATGGGTCTGGCCACCGAGCCGTACCCGGAGGTCTATCTGCCTTTCTCGCAGTCGCCGGATCGGGCCATGGTGGTGCTGATCCGCACCGGCGGAGATGCCTCGTCGCTGGCGCCCGCGGTGCGCCGCCGCGTAGCCGCCATGGATCGCAACCTGCCAGTCGAAAGCTTGCGGCCGTTCACCGAGACCGTGGCGGCGTCGCTGGCCGAGCGGCGTTTCAGCACTCTGCTGCTGGCGTTGTTCGCGGGGCTGGCGATGGCTCTCGCCGCCGTCGGCATCTACGGTCTGCTGAACTATTGGGTGCGCGTCCGGGAAAGCGAGATCGCCATCCGCATGGCGCTGGGCGCGCCGCGGCCGTCCATTCTGCGCTGGGCGGGCTGGCAGGCTCTGCGCCTATCCTTGATCGGCGCGGCGATCGGCATACTGGCAGGCTGGGGTGTGTCGCGCGGCCTGGGGAGTGTCGTCTTCGGCGTCTCACACAGTTTAACGATGCTGGCATCCGCAGCCCTCGCGGTAGTCGCCACCGCCATGATCGCGGCGGCCATCCCCGTCTGGCGCGCCACGCAAGTGGACGCGGTGAACAAACTGCACCGCGCGTAGGGCGGCCAATCTTGGCCGCAGCCGCCTTTTTAGGCGGNNGAGCCTGCGCTGCAGCCGGTGACTGTCTGCGAGGTGCTGCAGGATCTCTCCGCCTATGACGGCAAGGTGGTCGCCGTTGTCGGACGCTTCTCGTACCGCCAGACCGGTCGCTGGCTCGGCGAACAGAAGTGCGGCCATACGCTGGTCGCCGGCGATCGGGAGTGGCCCAACGCCTTCTGGGTGGCATACGACCCGTCGGCAGCCCCTAATCCGCCGGTGGTCCTGGCCGTCGACGCGGCGCTGCTGGCTCAAAAGCTGCGCTCCGTGAAGCTCGGAACATCGCTGACCAAGCTCCCCTTCGGCAGCGAGGATTACGATAACTGGGCCTTGGTCTACGGCCGCATCGAGACCCGCAAGGATCTCGTTACGGTTACGCCCAGCGGCCCGCGGAAGAACGGCTTCGGGTACGGAGAGTCCTCTCCCGCGCGCCTGGTTTGCCACGGCGAAGCCGAGGTTGTGTTCCTTAACGACGACGCTACTGGGCCCGCTTCGCGGTGAATTCCTGGGCTTGCCCCTCGCCTCCGTCGCGTGTCCTGCTGAATTTGATTTCGTCGCCGGAAACCGTTCCCTTGTAGATAAGTTTCATGGTGTTCCCATTGAACTCCATGGTTTGCGTGAAAGAGATCGTATCGCCGTCGATCTTGCCTTCGGCAATCGGCATGTCTCCGCCGCGCCCGCTCACCGTGCCGGTCAGCGTATTGCCGTCGGCCTTGAGGTTAAACGTCTGTTCCCGTGTTTGTCCGCCGCGGCCGGGCACCTGGGCGGTCCATTTGCCGCTGATATCCGCGGCCAGGGCCGTCAATGTGAGCAAGCCGAGCAGAAAGCCTGTGGTCATTAGTTTTCGCATGCAGAAAGGGCGCTCCCGAAGCGGTGAATGTTACGCGATGGCGTGGATTTACAATGTCTTAACAGGTAACGGTTGGCGGCCTCCGGGCGTCGTTGCTTGTTGAGGCACTTGGAAATTTTGCGGAACCATCGTCTTCTTCTCCTTGCACTTTTCGCCGCCGGCGGAGGGCTGTATGCCCAGAGCGGCTTCGTCAAGTCGGCGAACCAGCCCATTCCGGGCGCGACGGTCACGGCCGCTATCGGCGATCGGAAACTCGTCACTACCACGGACCAGGGCGGTCACTACGCGTTCTCCGGCGCGCCTGCGGGCGATTGCTCCATCGAAGTGCGCATGTTCGGCTTCGAGCCTTCCAGCAAGAAATCGAATTGCGCGGAAGCCGCGCAGATCGACTTTGCGCTGCAGTTGCAGGAATCGCCGGTGATGCAGCGCATGGCTCGAATGGGCGGCGCGCAGGCCGGCGGTTCTCAGCTTGAAGCGCAATTGCAGAGCGAGATGAATGCGCCGGAGGCCGCGGCAACCGCCGCGCCAGCGGTGGATGGCCAGAACAGCAGCGAAGCCTTCCAAGTCTCGGGCAGCCTGAGCCAGGGCCTGGCGCAAAACGCGCAGCCCGACTTCTTCATGATGATGGGCGGGCCGGGCGGTCCCGGAGGTCCCGAAGGCGGACAGTTCGGCGGACAGGGTGGACCGGGCGGTGGCCCGGGTGGCGGTGGTCCGGGTGGAGGCTTCGGCGGTCCTGGTGGTGGTCCGGGTGGCGGCGGCGGACGTGGAGGAGGATTCGGCGGCCAGGGCGGCCCGGGAGGTAACCGCAGGCAAGGCCAAGGCCGGCCCGGCGCGCAGTTCGGCAACCGCCGGGCTCCCAGCCAGATCCATGGCATGGCATTTATGACGCTGGCCAACTCCGCGGTGAATGCCAGGCCATTTTCCATCACCGGCGAGGAAGTGCCGCAACCCGTCTACGCCAGCAGCCGCTTCGGATTTCTGGTTGGCGGACCGCTGGTGATCCCCAAGATTGTCAAGGACACTTCCACCTTCTTTTACTTAAACTACACCGGCACGCGCTCCCGGCAGTCGTATTCGGCGGTGGAGACAGTGCCGACCGCGCTGGAGCGTGGGGGAGACTTTTCGCAGTTGCTGCCTTCGGTGGCGCTCGTCGACCCCACCACCAAAGCGCCCTTCCCCACGCCCAACGTGATTCCGCAAGCCATGCTGAATCCGATCGCCAACAATCTGCTCAGTTTCATCCCCCTCCCGAATCAGCCCGGCCTGGTGAATAACTATGAGTACCTGGCATCGCCGCCGAATAATTCCGATAATCTGAACGGCCGGGTAATGCGCAACGTGGGAAAGAACGACCGCTTCGCATATCATCTGTCTTACCAGCGCCGCGATGCCGACAACGCGCAGCCGTTCGCTTTTTTCGATACCATCAGCGGCTACGGTATCCAGACGGACCTCACCTGGACTCATAACTTCTCGCCCACTACGATTCTCAGCTCGCGCGTGGCCTTCAACCGCAACCGCAATGAGACGACTCCGTTCTTTGCATACAACACCGCCGCTGAGGCGGAGGTGGCGGGTATCGCGGGCACGTCGTCAAACCCGCTGGACTATGGCCCGCCTAACTTGAACTTTACGAATTTCGGCGCGCTCAGCGACGGGAACCCGGTGCTCACACGCAACCAGAGCCAGAACGTGACCGAGAGCGTCATCCTTTCACGCGGCAAGCACACATTCACTCTGGGCATGCTGTATGGCCGTAACGATTTCTCGACCGACAGCCAGCAGAACGGACGCGGCACCTTCAACTTCACCGGTGCGGCAAGCGGCTCCGATTTCGCCGATTTCCTGCTCGGCTTACCGCAATCCGCATCCATCCAATACGGCCCGGCGATGTACTTTACGCAGAATACCTGGAATGGTTACGTGATTGACGATTGGAAGGTGAGCGCGAATCTCACTTTGAACCTGGGCCTGCGCTACGAGATCTTCGCGCCATTGCAGGAGAAGTACGGCGAGATGGCCAACCTGGATATCGGTCCCGGCTTCGCAAGCGTAACGCCGGTTACACCTTCATCCGGTTCGTTCCCCGCCGGTCTCATCAATCCCGACTACCGGAATTTATCGCCGCGCGTGGGCCTCACCTGGAAGGCGCCGTTCATCAAGCGCTCGACCATCGTCCGCGCGGGCTACGGGGTTTATTACAACGGCCAGGCCTACATCCCATTCGGGTTGAAGCTGGCGCAGCAGCCGCCTTTCGCCACATCGGAGAGTATGAACGCCAGCGCCACCAATACGCTGACACTGGCAACTGGCTTAAGTGACGTGTCTCCGCTGGCGATCACTAACACGTTCGCCGTCGATCGCTACTATCGCACGCCTTACGCGCAGACGTGGAACATCACTATCCAGCACGACCTGGGCAGAGGCTTCTTTATGGAAGTGGGGTATCTGGGCACCAAGGGAACACATCTGGATGTACTGATGCTTCCCAGCCTGGGGACTCCCGGCAGTGTGTCGGGTTCCGGGAACCAGCTTGGCAATGCGACTGGATTCACTTATGACGCTCCCGTTGGCGATTCCACTTACAACGCTCTGCAGACACACCTGATGCGGCGTTTCCGCGGAGGGATTTCGATGAATGCGCGCTATACTTTCGCGAAGTCCATCGACGATGCGTCCAGCTTCGGGGGAGTGGGCGGCACGGTTGCCCAGAACTGGCTGGATCTGGCGGCGGAGCGCGGCCTGTCCAGCTTCGATCGCCGTCACGTCTTCACCATGAGCTGGGTCTACACTTCGCCGTTCGGCAACCCGAACTCGCGTTTTGCGTCGAGCGGCTGGTCCGGACGCCTGCTGCGGAATTGGTCGCTCTCGGGCGGCATCACGGCGGAGACCGGGACGCCGCTGACTGCCCGCTATCAAGGAACTGGCGCGGGGGAGGCGCAAACCGGCGGCGTAGGCAGCGAACGTGCCGATGCCACCGGCGAACCGGTATCTTCCGGCAGCGGGTTCTTCAATACGCTTGCGTTTGCAAAACCGACGGGCGCGTTTGGCAACGCCGGCCGCAACACGATTCCAGGCCCCAACCTGGTGTCGGTGAACGC
>PMVV01000239.1 GCA_003166475.1 Bryobacterales bacterium
CCGCCTTTTTAGGCGGCCAGAGCCGGCTGAAAGCCGCCCCCAGAGGACCCCGGGGCAGAATTGCCCGTCCTCCAATTGCAAACTGACCCACTACCGAGATTCCCCAGCACTTGACAACGTCATCATAATAATTGTGTGGACCTGGTCACACGAGTCACAACCGCCGCGGAAGCGGCTCTAGCCGATCACCAATACGCCAGCTTCATCGATGTTCTCACCGGCATGAACCTGTTGCAGAACGTGCAGGCGTGGCATAACGGGCGCGTCCAATACCTGGACGAGATGGTGCAGGGCAGCCCGGAGAAGCTGCTGAAGGTGATCGAACTATTTCAGCAATGGGCGGCCCAACGGGGTCTCCGGCGCGAGGATCTGCCGCCGCACGCTTCCTTCATCCCCAGGCCGCCGAAATACCACACCGCCAGCCAATACCCGGTACTGGAGCAGGCGTTCCGGCTGCATTTCGTCTCGCCGCAACTGCCGGAGAAGAAGCTTGAGAAGCTTCGGGAAAAGGTCAGCGCGGCGGCGCCGCCCACGGTGTTCTCCATCGTGAAGGCATCCAAGTGCTCGCAGTGCAACCGGGAATTGGGGAAGGGAGAACTGCTGACCATGCAGGGCAACCAGCCGTTGTGCATGGAATGCGCGGACCTCGACCACCTGGTTTACCTGGGGAGCGGCGATGCCGCGCTGACTCGCCGCGCCACCAAACACAGCGGCCTGTGGGCGGTGGTGGTGCGGTTCAGCCGCTCGCGTGGGCGTTACGAGCGCCAGGGCGTGCTGGTGCAGCCGGAAGCTCTCGAAAAAGCCGAGGAGGAATGCCTGGCCGATGCCGACTTGCGGGCCGCCCGCCAGGCGCGCGATGCCGAGCGGCGGCAGTTCGAAGATGTCGAACTCGCCGAGCGGATGGCGGAGAGAATTCGCGAGTTGTACCCTGGCTGTCCGCCCGAGGAAGCTCGCGGCATCGCCGCGCACACCGCCGTGCGCGGCAGCGGACGCGTGGGCCGTTCGGCGGCCGGCCGCGCGCTCGACGATCATGCTCTGGCGCTGGCCGTGGCCGCGTGGGTGCGGCACCGTCACACACGCTACGACGAACTGCTCATGAGCGGCCAGGAGCGCGCTGCCGCACGCAGCGCGATCCGGGAAGAGATGGACAGCGTGCTGGATCGCTGGGGTAAGCTGTAAGAGGGCGGAGCCGATCATGCCAAAGCGACAAGCCACCCTCCCCAAGCGTCAGCCCATCGTCGTCAAGGGAGATTTTCTGCCTAACGCCGAACTGGCGCAGATGTTGGGCATATCGCCCCGGCGGGCCAAGGAGCTGGAGCGCATGATGGACGAAATACATCGTCAGGAGCGTCTCCGTCTGGCAACGAAGCAAGCGGCCAGGAAGGGGCGAAATGGCCGTAGCCGGGCCAGTGCCCGCTGAGCTCCAGGCGCGCGCGGTCTTCCTCAATTTTCCGTACGACCGTCAGTTCATGCCGCGGGTTGCACTGGAGTTGCCGGGAGGAGAACGGCGTCTGGATCGAATCGTGGAGCTTATCCTTGGCTGCCGCTATTCGTTCCACGATCTTTCCCGCGTGGAGCTGGATCTTCGCCGCCCCCAGACGCCCCGGATGAACATGCCCTTCGAACGTGGTCTCACCGTCATGGCTTCCTATCGCAACCCGAAGCAGCATACCTGGTGTGTTTTCGAGAAGGATTACAAGCGCGTCTCAAAGTCCTTAGGCGATCTGGCTAGTTCGGATGTTTACAGCCACGGCGGGAGGCCAACAGGGGTGCTCAGAGAAATCGCCAACGCTCTCGTCGCTGAAGATCGCCAGCTTGAAATGAGACAGTTGCTGGCGATCTACCGCGACGTCAAGACAGTCCTGCCAAGCATCCTGAGAAAGCGCGGCGCGAAGTCGTGCTATGAAGCAGCCGTCTTTCGAGACCTGGTATTCTCCGCCCAGGACGCAGGCAAGACCCGCCTGGGAATCGGTAGAGCCTAGCTTCCCCGCGCCAGCCGCCTACGCCTGCTTGGCCGCCAGATCGCCGATCACCGGCAACACGATCTTCTTCCCCTGGTACGTCTGCAGCAGCAAGAAGATCCACAGGACGAAGAAAGCCAGATCGATCAGGCTCATCAGATACCACATACCCCAGGGCAGAACGGTCCTGAGTGCCACCCAGACGATGATCACGGCCACATGCAGAAAGATCGACTGGAAAGCGTGAAAGCGAATCAGCTTGTTCTTGTTGTAAGGCTCCAGGACCAGGAAAATGATCCCGGTCACGAGTCCCAACAGGTAACAGAGAGCCGCCGCCGTATTCTCCGGCAATCCGGCGGCTGACACCACCGGTACCGGCGCGGCTGGGGGCGCGGCAGGATCCACCGCCGTCCCGCACTTGGCGCAATAGCGCCCTTCGACTGCGTTGCCACAACTCGGACAAAAAGCCATAGTTCCTCCGTTTCTTCAATTTTGGATCACGCGGCTCGTCCCATACGCGGGGCGGCGATCGAAAACACCAAGCCTCCCAGGGCCGCGCCCAGGATAATCGCCAGGTTTCCCGCACCCATCAGGGCCACGCCCAAGCCGGCAAGCCCACCCATCGCCATGCCGACCAGCGCCACCAGGAGTCTTTTTAACATATATTGCTATGCTCATAGTAGCGGTGAATACGGGAATTGTCATCTTTGCGCATGGGTCCAGCGTTCCATCCGCCAACCAAGCCGTCCGAGTCGTGGCGGAAGCGGCCGCAACCGCTGGAGCGTTTGAGCACGTGGAGACCGCTTTCCTGGATGCCCGGCCCAACCTGGACGAGGCTGTGGCGCGCCTGGCCGATTGCGGCGTGAGACGAATCCTGGTAGTGCCCTACTTCTTGACGTTGGGGATTCATCTACAGCGGGACCTGCCGGCAATCGTGGAACAACTGTCGCGCGCCCACCAAAATGTGGAAATCCGCGTCACCGCGCCGCTGGATGGTCATCCGGCGTTGATGCAAGTCCTGCTGGACCGCGCCCATACTGCACTAGCCGATTGGAAATAAATGGTTTAGTCCGGCCATCCAATCTACTTGACAATAACACACTAAAGTTTGATAATGAGAGTGTACTAATGAGCCGTAGGAGGCTTTCAGAAACATGGGAAAGATTATAGGCATCGACTTGGGAACCACGAACTCGGTGGTTGCCGTGATGGAAGGCGGGCAGCCGACCGTGATTGCCAACCAGGAAGGCAATCGCACCACGCCGTCGGTCGTGGCGTTCACCAAGAGCGGGGAAAGGCTGGTCGGACAGGTGGCCAAACGGCAGTCCATCACCAATCCCGAGAACACGGTTTTCTCGATCAAACGCTTCATGGGGCGGCGCTATGACGAAGTCACCGAAGAGATGAAGATGGTCCCCTACAAGGTCGTGCGCGGCGACAGTAACGACGCCCGCGTGGACATCAGCGGCAAGAAGTATTCGCCGCCGGAAATCTCGGCGATGATCCTGGTCAAGCTGAAGGAGGCCGCCGAAGCGTACCTGGGCGGCAAGGTCACGCAGGCGGTGATCACGGTCCCGGCCTACTTCAACGACGCGCAGCGGCAGGCCACCAAGGACGCCGGCAAAATCGCGGGCCTGGAGGTCATGCGCATCATCAACGAGCCCACCGCGGCGGCGCTGGCCTACGGCCTGGACAAGAAGAAGAACGAGACCATCGCGGTCTACGATTTCGGTGGCGGCACGTTCGATATTTCGATCCTGGAAGTGGGCGAGGGAGTGGTGGAAGTGAAGTCCACCAACGGCGACACGCACCTGGGCGGCGACAACATCGACCAGCGCGTGATGGACTGGATTGTCTCCGAGTTCAAGCGCGAGTCGGGTATCGAACTGTCCAAGGACCAGATGGCGCTGCAGCGCCTCAAGGAAGCGGCCGAAAAAGCCAAGATGGAGCTGTCCACGCTGCTGGAGTCCGAGATCAACCTGCCGTTCATTACGGCGGACGCCACCGGCCCGAAGCACCTGACGATGAAGCTCACGCGGGCGCGTTTCGAGCAGATGGTGGAGGATATCGTGCAGCGCTCCATCGGCCCATGTAAGCAGGCCCTGGCGGATGCCAACGTGACGCCCACCCAGATCGACGAGGTGGTCATGGTGGGCGGCCAGACGCGCATGCCGCGCATTCAGCAGATCGTGCGCGACCTGTTCGGCAGAGAGCCGCACAAGGGCGTGAATCCGGACGAGGTCGTGGCGGTGGGGGCGGCGGTGCAAGGCGGCGTGCTGGGCGGCGAGGTGAAGGACGTGCTGCTGCTGGACGTGACGCCTCTGTCGCTGGGCATCGAGACGCTGGGCGGCGTGTTCACCAAGCTTATCGAACGCAACACCACCATCCCGACGCGCAAGAGCGAAACATTCTCCACGGCGGCCGACAACCAGCCGTCGGTCGAGATCAAAGTGTTCCAGGGCGAGCGCGCCATGGCGCAGCATAACCGGTTGCTGGGCGTGTTCCAGCTTGGCAACATTCCCCCGGCGCCGCGCGGCCTTCCGCAGATCGAAGTGACCTTCGATATCGACGCCAACGGCATCTTGAATGTCGCCGCCAAAGACAAGGCCACCAATAACGAGCAGAAGATCACCATCACCTCCTCTTCCGGTCTGGCGAAAGACGAAGTGGACAAGATGGCCAAGGACGCCGAATCGCATGCGGCGGAAGATCGCCAGCAGCGCGAGACCATCGAGACCCGCAATCGCGGCGACGCCATGATCTACAACGTGGAAAAGACGTTGAAGGAGCATCGCTCCAAGATCGGCGATGAGGAAGCGCGCAATATCGAAGCGGCCATCGAAGAGACGCGCAAGGCCATGCAGGGGAATGAACTCGGTGTGCTCAACGCGGCCATCGACAAATTGACGTCCGCCAGCCACAAGCTGGCGGAGGCCATGTACAAATCCGCTTCCCAACCCGGCGCGGGGCCGGGCCCAGGGGGCGCCCCGGGCGCCGATGGCGGTCCGGGCGCGGGCGGTGGCGACAAGAAGAAAGACGACGTTGTGGACGCCGAGTTCGTGGACGTCGACGACAAGAAATAGGTGGTCAGTGGCTGGTGACTGGTGGTCTTGACAAAACCACCGGCCACTAGCCACCAGCCACAGGTGTTCTATGTCTCCCAAGCAGGACTATTACGAAACGCTGCACGTAGCCAAGGGCGCCAGCCAGGATGAGATCAAGAAATCTTATCGCAAGCTGGCGCGCAAGTTTCATCCCGACGTGAATCCGGGCGACAAGGCCGCCGAGGAACGCTTCAAGCAGGTGCAGGGGGCTTACGACGTCTTGAGCGACGCCCGCAAACGCCAGGTCTACGATCAGCACGGTTTCTATTCGGACAACATTCCGGCAGGCGGCGGCCCGGGAGCCGGACCCGGTCCGCAGCCCGACATGAATTTCGACAGCTTCGATTTTTCGGACTATTTCCAGAGGGGCGCGCAGGGCGGCGGACGGCGCCCGTCGACTGGAAGCGGGGGAAGCGCGGGCGGCTTCCGGGATATCTTCTCGAACCTCTTCAACCGTGGCGAAGCGCCGCAGCAGGCGCCGGAGAAGGGTGAGGATCTCGAGTACTCGCTGAATATCGATTTCTGGCAAGCCATCAAGGGCACCCAGATGCGGCTCAATATCACCCGCTACGACACTTGTCCCACCTGCCACGGAATCGGTTCGGCCGGCGGCCAGACCGCGGCCTGCCCGGAATGCAATGGGACTGGTTCGGTTTCTCAAATGGCCGGCGCCATGCGCTTCAACCTGAGTTGTCCGAAGTGCGGCGGCAGCGGCAAGCTGAAGAACGCCTGCCCCACGTGCCAGGGCGAGGGCCGCATCGCGCACACCGAGACGGTGGACGTGCGCATCCCACCGGGAGCCCGCAACGGGTCGCGGCTGCGCGTGCCGGGCAAGGGCAATGCCGGCTCCATGGGCGCTCCCTCCGGCGATCTCTACATTACCACACGCGTGGAGGAGCATCCCTACTTTCGCCGCGAGGGCGACGATATTCACATCCGCGTGCCGGTAACCGTGTGGGAAGCCGGGCTGGGCGCCAAGATCGAAGTGCCCACCATCGACGGCCGCACGCTGCTGAAGATCCCGCAGGGCACTCACAACGGGCAGAAATTCCGCCTGCGGGAGAAGGGCGTCTTCAACGCCCGCACCAACCAGCGGGGCGATCAAATCGTGGAGGCCGCCATCGAGACGGTTAAGGTTCAGGATGAACGCACCAAAGAGATTCTGCGCGAGTTGGCCGGGCTGCATCCGGAAGA
>PMVV01000422.1 GCA_003166475.1 Bryobacterales bacterium
GTGCCAGCCTGGGTGGGCGTGCCCGAGAATTGAAAACTGCATCCCGAAGTGCAGCCTGCGTTTGGATTTACTTGTCCCTTCAAACCCGGTGGAAGCGTTCCTTGCATAGTCCACTGGTAGCCCGCATTACTGCCCCCGCTGGCGTCCAGGTATTGGTTGTATGCCACCCCTACTGTCCCAGAGGGAAGTGTCGGCGGCGATTGGCCGCTGGGAGTGGTGATCACCAGGGGCGTGGTTACCGCGGCAAGCGTCAGAGTATCGCTGCCTATCCTCCCCGTGGAATCTGTCGCCGTGATCGTGGCAGGGAAGGACCCCGGCTGGGTGGGCGTGCCGACGATGAATCCGGATGTACCATCGATCTTCAAGCCCGGGGGCAGCCCGGAAGCGGTCCAAGCGTACGGAGCGGTTCCGCCTGTAGCGAAGAACGACATCGTGTTGTTCCCGTTGGGAGGTTCCACATACGTTGAACCAACTATAAACTGGAAGCTGGACGGGGCATAAGTGGCGACCACGATAGGCGCCTGCACAACCAGGGACAGGTTTGCATACGCGGTCCGGTTCGTCGAATCGGTCACAATTGCAGTAAAGGGATATGTGTTCGTGCTGTTCGCCGGCATCAGGGTGCCGCTGATCAAACCCGACGTCGAGAGGGTGAGATTCAGCGGCAGTGAAGAGCCCGATTGCAGGGACCAGGCGTATCCGCTGCCTCCAGTTGCGTTCAACTGGCTACTGAAAGGTTGCCCCCAGGTGGCCGTTGGAAGCGAAGTGGTGGTGATCTGCAGCGGCGCAAGAACCGTCATCGTAACGGGGATGAGCACGGGCGAGTTTGACGCCGCCGGAGCAGTCACGGTAATTGTTGCATTGTACACGCCGGCCGCAAGTCCCGCCGGAGTGGCAGTGACGCTTACGCTCTCCGGTGCGCTCCAATTATAGGAGGCGTGCCCGTCGAACGTTATCCAAGGGACATTGGCTGAGATGGTGCCGGTCAAAGTGGTCTTGGACGAACTGGAAATTTGGAACCCGAGCGTAGCGGGCGAGCCCCCGAGCGTGAATACCGGCTGCCAGGCACTGGGTGTAACTGTGACCTGAGTCGACGCGCTTGGATTCACCGTGACAGCTGTGGTGACAGTTCCGCCTGCGTAGCTGGCCGTCACTGTGATAGGCGTCGCGATTCCCACGGACCCGGCCTGCACGGAGACGCCATTCGTGCTCTGCCCGGCCGGTACCGTAATGCTGGTTGGCGCCGGAAAGGCGGTGGGGTTGCTGCTCTGCACGCTTACGGTTGTACCTCCCGCTGGAGCAACTCCGCTAAGCGTGACGCTGAGTGTCGCAAACGCCCCGGTGGAGACGCTCGACGGCGTAATTGAGATTGAAGTCAAAGCCAGTCCACTGCTGGACGGGATTACGGTGACGATGGCGCTCTTGTTGGAACTTCCGTAGGAGGCCATCACGGTCACGACGGTCGAGCCTTTCGCCGTTCCGGCACTGATCGTTGTACTAGCGCTGGTTTGGCCCGGCTGCACAACCAGGGTCGACGGAGGCGGAAAGGCCGACGGGTTGCTGCTGGACAGGTTTACGGGCGCACCTGTCGGCTGCGGCGCCGCGCCGCTCAATGTGACGGTGATCGTCGCCGGCCCCCCACTGGTCACCGTGCCCGGGCTGATTGAAAGCCCAGTCAGCGTTGGTAGATTCGGTGGCGTCCCGCTACTTTGCACATTCAGGGACACCCCGTTTGAGGTCAGTCCGGTAGTGTTGTTCTTCAGCGTCACCGTGAAAGTGCCGGCCGACAAAATTGCCTGTCCTGACACCTGTGTGCTGCCGCCGCCGGCGCTGATGCCGCAGGGCGGGCTGCATCCCGGGCCGTTAAAGAACATAGTGTTGTTCGACGCGTCGAAACTCTGCCCCGTAAGCGTGATGGTAAAGCCCTGCCCGTTGATGGGCGGGTTGGGCGAGGTTGAGATGCTGGAGATCGACGGAGTGCCGCTCTGTCCCGTTGCGATGTTGATCTGAGCGGACGCAGTCCCCGACAGGCCATTGCTGTTCGCGACCCTGACGGTGATGCTGTTGCTGGATGCCGCGAGCGTCGCGCTGAAAACGGCCTGATTGCCGATGACGACTCCGTTGTTTAGCCATTGGAAGGTGGATAATGTTCCGCTGCCAGCCGTGCTGGCGGAGGCGTTGAAGGCCACCATAACGCCCCCGTTTGCGGGCGCCGTGAGCGACAGGGATCCATTATTTCCAACCGTTTGATTCTGAGCGCTGAGCGACAACATGGCCGTCGGAGCGGTAGCCGATCCGGTTGGGGTCACAATAAGGGTGGTCGACGCTGTGTTCGTTGCGCCTAGGCCGTTTCCGACGATCAGAGAAATCGTGTGAGATCCCTGACCAACCGAAACCGTCGCCGTCTTCCCTTGGCCGAACGGCGTGCCGTCGAGGCTCCAAGAGTAGGTCGCCGCTCCTTGACTCCGGTCCGCCCACAGCGTCAGGGGAACTGTCCCACCGGGCGGGATTTGATAATTCGTGACGCTGTTCTCCTGCCCAGCCTGCCCACTTCCGGAAAAGTTAAATGCCGCCGTGAGCGCGCCGACGCTGACTACGTTGACGGTGGCTGTAGCATTGCCGGCGGAGCCCAGGCTGTCGGTTACCAGCAGTGCGACGCTATGGTTTCCGGCGCCCAAACCGGCGCTAACATTCGCCGTGCTCCCTATCGGCTTGCCGTCGACGGACCACGCATAGCTTGCGATCGGCTCGGAGTCGCTAACACTGGCCTGAAAGGCGATCTGAACTTGGGCGCCCTGCGCCACGGATTCGCTCAACGAGCCGCCATCGTTTGTCGTTGCGCCGGTGCTGTCTTCCATGGAGAAATGCACGGTGGGCCCGGCTGGGGAATTGATGAGAACGTCCATCTCGACCGTCGAGCTGAGGCCCGCAGAATTCTGGATGACACACGAAATGTGATGCAGACCGGCTGCCAGGGAGGCGCTCACGGCGGCGGCGGCACCAATCGGAGTCTGGCCGTCGAGCCATATATAGCTCATTATGGAGCCTGTCCCCGGAGAGATGTTAATCGCCTGAAAGGCGATCAGAAGCAGCCTACCCTGGCCTACGCTGAATGCCGGCGGGTTGCCGGAACCAGTCTGCCCGGTAACGCTAACCTGGATGGAAGCGGTAGGCGGAACGCTCTGGGTTATTTGAACGTTCAGTGTTCCTTCCGGATTGTCGCCCGGGGCTTGCAGGAGGCCGCCCTGCACCACGAACAGCACCTCCTCGGGGGCGGCCGTCGGGCTGTTGGCGGAAACTGTTCCCGTCGAGTCGCCAGGGGTCGAGAATTGTACCTGAAAGTCGCTTGGCGCGGGATTGTGGGACAGCAGCGAGGCCGGTGAGAGAGGGATGATTGCCGGGCTGTTATCCTGGAGAGCTTCGTCGAGCAGTGTCTGGAGGGCTTGTCCGTCTGGACCGCTTAGCAGGTAGGTCACCAATGAGCTGGCGAGGTTGTTGAGTATGTCCTCTGTTGGCACGGAAAGTATCCCGCCGAGTATACTGTCGCCGCAATCCACAGTACCGATGGCGTTGCCGAGTTGGGCTTCAACCAAAGCCGTAAGATAATCCTCGGTGCTTTGGAAGACGCTGCCGGCTACCCCGCCCCGGATGAATTCGCCCTGCACCTGAAATGTGCCTTGGGCGCCGGGAGAGAGACTGACGGCAGCCGGAAGAACGTCGATCTGCTTCAAGAAAATCTTGTTCAATTCGTATGTGAAGAGCGTTGTTGAGAATACATTAGACACAGAATCGAAGATAGCGCCGGAAACTGCGCTGGCTAGGCCGCCTGTCAAGGAGTCTAAGCCGCAGACCTCCACCTTGATTAGGTTCGAGTCCGTAACGTCCTGCAGTACACTTTCGGCCGCCAGTAGGCTGCTGTACTCCTGGGCTGCATCCAGCAGGCCCTGCTCGTCGCCGACGAACGGTCCTATCGATCGTCTACCCCCCTCCGGCGAACCTATCCGCCGGGATCTCGCTCTTTCGACCATCGCGTTCAACTGCCCCGTGATCCCCGAATTGGCAATGAGTGTTTCAAAGTTTGCGATACCTTGGGTTGTGAGCAAGACGGGCTGCGCGCCCGTCGTCGTAATCGCCGGTAAATACGACGGAGTGCCTTGAAGTGTGGCATCGATATCGGCTTGAACCTTTCCGATTGAGGAAACCAGAGTGGATTTGACCGCCGCCGCGGTCGTGGGATCGAGACCATTTCCGGAGAGTGTGTTTACGTAGTTGGTGAGCGTTGTAAGGAATTGCGTTGCGATTTGGCCCGTCGCTGTGCCGGTCACCGGTTGTAGGGTCTGTATCGTGAAGGCGTCGCTCCCGCAACTCGTTCGCTCATCGGTCGTTAGGCACAACGTGTACGTCCCGGCCAGGTAATTGCCCTGCGGCTGCAGGTCGTATGGTACATAGAAAACCAATTGCGACGCCGTGGCCGACGATGGCACTACCGAGGTTACCGCTTGGCCAGCCATTTCGAAACTGATCAGATTCCGCGTCCCCGCGGGTGTACCTGGGGTATCGGGCGCGAAATTGCTGCCTGAAATCGTTATTAGCGCCTGCGGTTGCCCCGCAGGCGGCGAAACGCTTCCGATAGCGGGGCCCGTATTCGAACGGATGCGGACCAAAACAACATTGCTCTGCGCCAGGCCCATCTGAATGAAGAGTTGCATGTCCCCAGCGCCGTTAAGCGCGGCAGGAAGCACCACATTAATCTGATCGAGGCCAATGTAATAACCCTGGGGGCCTGCGTATTCGACCTGGAGATTGGTTCTGCCAAGAGTCGCCGACTGTGCATAGACGTCAACCGCGCTGCCCGTTACAATGGCGGCGTCAAGGCCTGTGGCGAAAATAGATAATCGCGTTTGCCCGTCTGGAATGGAGGGGTCGGTAACGTCAAATGGCTCTAACGATCCTGTAATCGCGTTTGTCACAGCTCCCCGATTGCTGCCGTATACAAATATCGCCGGCGCAAAAGGAACGACTGTTGCCACTCCAGCTACAGTGCTGCCGGACGACGTGGTTACCGCAACGGCGGCCTGCCCGACCGGCGTTTGGACCGGAATTTGAAGGTTAATTTGAGTCGGAGACACATAGAATAGCGGAGCCGGTATCCCGGCTACGGTGACCGAAGCCCCGTCTAGGTTCACAGGAAGATTCCCGTGACTGTCGAATGTCGCGCCCGTTGGCGAACTGGCCAAGCTGGTGCCAAAGAGCGCGGCGATGCTTCCGGGCGCGACGCTGGGAGAATAGTCCGCCGCTGAAAGCACGGCGGATACCGAACTAGCCGATTGCGCAAACACACAGAATGGACCTAGCTGAAGGCACAGAATCAGGGGTGCGAGGAACCGGACGGGGTGGTGCACGCTGCGCATGGACTTTTTCCTCCCTCGGAGTTTAGGCAAATCTTCAGGTGCGCCTATAAACCAAGATTGCAGTCTTACTTCCTGGAGACTGCCCAATATATTATACAGAATAAGTTCGGCAGCCGCCACGGATTTTACGAGTTAAGGGTACTGAACGGTTTTAAGAGAAACCGCCCCTCGCGGTTCGGCAACAGTCGTGTTGATTTTCGCAGGGCTTACCGAGCCGCGACCGTCAGGGAGCGGTCTCTGTCAGTCAGCAAACCCAAAAAGGGATAAGCACCCCCGAGTTTACTCCTCGGCCACGACGGGGTTGCGCAGATCTCCCAAGCCTTCCACGCGGATGACGACCTCGTCGCCGGGCCTCAGCCAGCGCGGGGGTTTGCGCGCGAAGCCCACGCCGGAAGGCGTGCCGGTGGCGATGACGTCGCCCGGCTCCAGGGTGAAGACGCTGGACAGATGCGCGATCAGCTCGGGGATCTTGAAGATCAGGTCGCCGGTGTTGCTGTGCTGGAGCACTTCGCCGTTGATAATGGTGCTGATCTCGAGCGCATGCGGATCGGCGACCTCATCGGCCGTGACGATGGCGGGTCCCATGGGGGCGAAAGTGTCGAAGGTTTTGCCGATCATCCATTGCGAGGTGCGCATTTGGAAATCGCGCGCGCTGACGTCGTTGAAGTTGGTGTAGCCGAAGACGTAGTCGCGCCAGTGTTCGGCCGGAATGTGGCGGCCGCGCTTGCCGATGACGAAGGCCATCTCGGCCTCGTAGTCGGGCTTGGTGGAGTTTTTGGGCAGCACGATGGGCTCGCCGCACCCGATCGCGGCGGTGGGAAACTTGGCGAAGATGGTGGGCACCTCGGGGATCTCCAATTTGGATTCGAGGGCGTGGGCGCGATAGTTGAGGCCGATACAAATGATTTTGGGCGGGCGGAGCAACGGCGCGCGCAGCTTGACGGCGGCGGCTTTGACGATCTCGCCCCAGGGCGGATCGTAGAGCCAGCGTTGGACGCGGTCGAGCGCATCGGCGCCTCCGGCCAGCACGGACAGCAGGTCTGGGAATCCCGCGCCGCGGAGGCTGACGATTTCGTCGCCGTTGAGGACGCCGGGCTCAGGGTGGGCGTCGCGTTGGAAGGTTAGTAGCCGCATGTGGGTGATTGTAGCGCGGGAGCGAGGCTGACGCCTCGCGTGGCTAGTGGCTGGTGGCTGGTGGCTGGTGGTTGTGTAAACTGGAGCAATGAGGTGGGTATTTTGCGTCGCGTTGTGCGTGTGGCCTTGCATCGCGCAGAGCGCGGTGAGCGCGGCGGACGTGGCGCGCGAGGTGCGGGAGATGTCGCTCGATCCCGGCGAGTGCTATCGGGTGCGCGACCTGGCACTGTCGAAAGACGAAGCCCGCATCTTCCTGACCGAGGGTTACCTGATCTTCGCCAAACCGGTAGCGGGCGTACGGATGTCGGCCGTCTTTACCGCAGACGTGGAGGGCGGCGACGGGGAAGTGCTGGTCCTTCCGCCCAATCTTGGCGAGCGGCGGTCGCTGGCGTCCTACACCGGCGCGCCAAACCTGGACGAGCACCTGGTGGCAGCGGTGCTGATCTTCTCCGACGATTCGTATGCCAAGCTGACCGAGCAGATCCAGCAGAACGCGGCCAACAAGAAAAGCCCGGAAATGGGGGTCCTGATGGCCGAGCACTGGACGCCGGTGGTGCGCAATATGGCCGCCAGCTTTCAAGTGCGGCTGGTGTGGGATGTGCTGCTGGGCGAACCGCAAGGCCACGGTTTTTTGGCGGTCTCCATGGTTGGAAAGAAGCTGGGCAACTTCGACTTGTACTACGACCGCAACATGCGCGAACAGATTATGATCGGCAAGTTGAATACGCGCGACAACGTGTTGTACTTCGACGTGTGGACCAGCTTCGTGGCGAAGTCGTTCCGAAACCGTCCGAGCACACCCGACCTAACGCTGGACGAGTTTCGCATTGAAGCCGCGCTGCAGCCGGACCTGAACCTGAGCGTAGTGACGCGGGTGAAGGCCAAGCCCAGCCGCGCGGCGCTGCCGGTGCTGGCTTTCGATATCGCCCATCCGATGCGGATCTCCGCGGCGCTGGTGGACGGCCGGCCCGCCGAGGTGCTGCAGCGCGAGTCGCTGCGCTCGGAACTGCTGCGCAACGTGGGCAACGAGATGTTCCTGGTTGTGCCGCCCACGCCGCTGGAGCCGGGCAAGGAATACGAGGTGGAGTTCCGGCACGAAGGCAAGGTGATCTTCGAGGCGGGCAATCGGGTCTATTACGTGGGAGCGCGGGCCAACTGGTTCCCCAACATCGGGCTGCAATTCGCGAAATACGATCTGACGTTCCGCTATCCCAAAGACCTGGACCTGGTGACGGCGGGCGAACTGGTGGAGGAATACGAGGAAGGCGATTGGCGCATCACGCGGCGCAGGACGAGCGCACCGATCCGCATGGCGGGATTCAACCTCGGGCAATATGAGCGGGTGCGCTTGAAGCGCAACGGCTACACCTTGGAAGTCTGCGCGAACCGCGCCATCGAACCGGCACTGGCGGGGCAGCGTGCGGAGAGGGCCGAAGCGCCGCCGGGACCGCGGCAACGCGAGCCGGAGATCGTGATTCTGCCGCCGGAACTGCCGCCGGACCCGCTGGCGCGGCTGCAGGAAATCGCGTCCGAGATCGCTTCCGCGCTGGAATACATGGCGGCGCGCTTCGGTCCGCCGGCGCTGCCGACCTTAACGGTGGCGCCGGTCCCGGGGCGTTTCGGGCAAGGCTTTCCGGGGCTGATCTATCTTTCCACGATGTCTTACCTGGCGCCGCAGAACAAGGCCATCCGCTCGCTGGACGCCCACGGACGGCTGTTCTTCTCCGATATTCTACAGGCGCACGAGACGGCGCACCAATGGTGGGGCAACGTAGTGACTTCGGCGGGCTATCACGACGAGTGGCTGATGGAGGCGCTGGCGGACTACTCGGCGCTACTGTATCTGGAGAACAAGAACGGCTCGCAGCCGGTGGCGATGGCGCTGGACTCTTACAAGACTAATCTGCTGCTGCAGACGGCCAACGGCCAGACCGTGGAATCGGCGGGTCCGATCGTGCTGGGCACACGGCTGGAGAATTCGCAGGCGCCGAGCGCATACTACAGCATTACCTATGGGAAGGGGTCGTGGATCATGCACATGCTGCGGCGGCGAATGGGCGACGATGGCTTTCTGGCCATGCTGGCGAATCTGCGCAAGGAGTACGAGCGCAAGCCGCTTTCGACGGAAGATTTTCGCTTGCTGGCGGCGCGTTTTCTGCCGGCGCGATCGGCCGACCCGCAGTTGGAGGATTTCTTCGACCAGTGGGTTTACGGCACGGGCATTCCATCGCTGAAGCTAAGCTACTCGGTGAAGGGGAAGGGTGGGGCGGTGCGGCTGAACGGCATCGTGACGCAGAGCGATGTGTCGAAGGACTTTAGCGTGCTGGCGCCGGTGGAGATCCAGTTGGGGCACGGCAAGACTCTGACGCATTGGGTACGGACGGCGGACGGTCCGGTGACGTTCAGCGTGGCGCTGCCGCAGGCGCCAGTGAAGGTGCAGCTCGATCCGAGCTTCAGCGTGCTGCGGAGGTAGGGGGGGATAAATTGTGGGGCGGCCAATTTTGGCNNAAGCCGGCTGCGGGCAGAATGCCCGCCAACCGTATTCACTCCGGGAACTCGATCGACCGAACCACCCCAACCGTTCCAGGCATGGCCCCCTCTTTCGCCTCATATTCAATTCTGATCCGCCGCGCCCTCTGGGGCCCGCAAGTGAATTCCATAGCCGCATGGTCCTTGGTCGTGATGGAACCCGGATCCAGGAGCGCGAACGACATGGCCTCCGCGCCCACGCCGATGCGCATGCGGATTTTGCCGCCCATGCAATCGATCTGTTTCAGCGTGCCCTCGGCCACCGCCAGTGCCTCGCGCCGCCGCAACTTGGGCGGCGGCGGATCGGACTCACCGGCGCGCGAACGATCCTCGCTCATCACCGGCACGTGCGGCGCGTAGTTCAACGCATCCACGAGTTGGTCCAGCCGCTCGATTTCTTCCGTGCTCTTGGCGTACTTCCGGCAAGTCGTGGCGGCGGCCTTGGCCTCCGCTTTCCGGTCCAGGCGGTAGTATGCGTAGGCCATCGCATGGAAGAACCCGAACGCCTGCTCCTCGGTCACGCGCTTCACCAACTGGAACTGCGCCAGCGCCTCGGCGTGCTTGTCCGCCAGCACGTACGCATAGCCGAGTTCCAGGCGCGCCTCGCGATCGTCCGGGTCGATCTCCGTCGCGCGTTTCAGCGCCGCTACAGCCTCCGCGCGCTGGTCCACCGCCCGCAACAGCCGCCCGTAGTCCAGATACATTCTGGCGTTGGTGCTGCCCAGCTCGGCCGCGCGCGCGTAATGCGTCAGAGCCTCCGGGCGCTTTCCCTCCCGCAAGCTGAGACGCGCCAGGCCCTGCTCCGCCTGCCAATCCTTCGGGTTCTCCCGCCCCAGCCGGGAGTATAGCTCGCGCGCTTCGGCGGCCTTCTCCCGCGTATTCGCCAGGATCTCCGCCAGCACCAAGCCAGCCTCGAGCGGGCTCGAGTCGCCGGCTTCGGGCGCGTCCACCTCCTTGGCCAGCTTGGCGTTGAACAGCGACGCATTGAAGCGCGTCCCGCGCATGTAAACTGCCAGATCTTTCTGCACCTGCTCCACCGTCTTGCCGTACGCCTTCTGAAACGTGTCTGCCATGCTGGCGCCGCTCTTGATGCCTTCGATCAGCACGGTTGACTTGGGACGGTAGTCCGCGCCCAGGTATAGCATGTGGACCAGCGCCCAACTCTCGGCGTAGAACAGCCCGGCGTGGGTCTTCTCGTTATACAAAGGTGAGTCGGGCTGCACCGCCAACAGCGTCGCTAAGTCGATCCACTTCGATTGCTGCAGCAGGATAAAGTGCGGCATGATGATGTCGCCCACCTCTATCTTCCCGGCCAGCGGTTTCAGGTTGGAGTAAAGCTCGGCGAGTCCTTCGTTGAACCACACTGGTGCCGCGATTCCGGAGTGTTTCACCAACAGGTGTATGTACTCGTGTACGGCCACCGGAAAGTACTCGCTGGAACCGCTCTTCATGACGATGTAATCGCGATCCTCCGCGCCCAGATAGAATGCCATGGCGAAGTCGTTCGGGGCGTAGGGCGCAAACTCTTTATCCGAGCGGAAGAGCACGATGCGCACCGGCGGACCGGATTTCAAGCCCAGCCCCATGGCCTCCCGGAAGAAGGCGCGCACTTGCTCGAAGTGCCGCGCCACCTCGCGTCCGTTGCGCTCGCCGGCGGTGGTGAACAACTCGAAGTTCGGGGATTGGATTTTCAGCCAGCGCGGCCCTTCGCTGCCCGCAGCGGGGAACCCGGCCAAGACACACGCGGTCGCTAACCGGCCTGCGCACAGCCTCATCTCCGGAGTGTAACATCGTAATATGCCAGCCAAAGACAAAACTCCCGTCCCCGAAATCTTTCAGATCAAGGTCGCGCTGGTGGGTTCGGACCCGGAAATCTGGCGGCGCCTGCTGGTGCCCGCGAGTATCACGCTGGCCGCGCTCCACAACGTGCTGCAAATCGCCATGGGTTGGGACAACTCCCACTTGTACGAGTTTCGGAAAGGGAAGCAATGCTACGGCATGCCGAATCCCGACGAGGAATTCTACAACGTGCCCCGGACAATCGACGACCGCAAAGTGCGGCTCGATGAAATCTTGCTCCGCGTGGGATCGAACTTCGTTTACACCTACGACATGGGCGACTCGTGGGAGCACGCCATCGTGCTGGAGAAGCGGCTGCCCGCGGACCCGAATCTCAAATATCCGGCATGCCTGGGCGGCGAGCGCGCCTGCCCGCCGGAGGATTGCGGAGGCGTCTACGGGTTCTACGATTTACTGGAGGCGAGCCGGGACCCCGAACACCCGCGGCATGAGGAACTGCTGGAGTGGGTCGGCGAAGAATGGGATCCGGATGCCTTCTCGTCCGATGACGTGAACCAACGCCTCCACGCCCGGCGCCGAACGCGCACCGGTCCCCCACCCCGCTTGACCAGTCATTGAGGCTCGCGTAATACGGTGACAACCAGCTTGGATCTTGTGGGGCGGGCATTCTGCGCGCAGCCGGCCCTGGCCGCCTGAAAAGGCGGCTG
>PMVV01000096.1 GCA_003166475.1 Bryobacterales bacterium
TGGATCTGGTCGAAGTCTTCCTGGCGTTCGCCGGGCACGACCACGGTACGGGCGCGCAGGCCGTGGCGCAGCGCGTTCATGGAGGCGGTGGCCTTTCCCCGCGGGGTTTTCGGACCGGTAGAATGCCGTGCGTTGCGGCGATTTGCCGCGATTTGTCTCTTTGTTGCCATGTAGTTACCTCTTTCTGAACCAACGGAGCCAATGGGGCGAGCTGCGCTCGCCGACATCGACAAAAAGCGTCGATGTCAGGAGCGGGCGATGGGGCGATGGGGCAACGCGGCGATCCTTATGCGGGACTGCTGCGTTCTTCTGCATTCAGGTTAGCACTGCGGCGGCTTGACGCAGGGCACCGGGCGATGGCGGAGGGGCTGCAGGTGATTGAAAAATGGGGACAAAGGGGGCACGGTTTTTTTTGCAGATGTGTGTGACTGGGGGTGGCAGGATCGGGGACGGACCCGTCAAGATCTATTTATGCCACCCCGAAGCGACCGCCTGCCAGATATTAGAGCGGCTATCGGGACAACGATTGCAATCAGCAGCCATGACGCTGGGGGAACCACGACGAACACGAAAGCGAGCGGGCTTCGCCCTGGGGGGCCCCAAAGCAACATCCGCGTATAGGGCCAAAGAGCCCAGCGTGAGAAACAGCATCACAGTATAAAGCGCTGCCCGGGTAGGGAACGACCAGCGCTTGGAAACGACGCTGGCCACCAGGAGGGCCATGAATGGGGAGAGCACCCAGAGCGTGAAAAGTGCCGGCAGGATTCGGGAATGATTATGACGGCCTGCGTAGAGCGTCAAACCGGCCGATCCCAAGGCCCCAGCCAGCACCGCGATCAGGGCTGTTGCGCGCAGGAAGCTAAGGAACCCGCTCGGGAGCACTTGCCGGCTCACTTTAGTTAGAGGTCATGTTACGGCACCCCAATCACGGAGACTCCTTCGTCCTTTGCTCGTAAAAGTACTTTTGAGATTGTACAACTATTTCACGGCCAGTATCGGGTTTTGATTTTCGCGTTCGGGGGGAGGAAAAGCATATCTGGCCGCTTCCTCGAACGCCTTTTCGGGACCCTTTCGGGCCGTTGCACCTTCGCGGCACCCTGCCGGGTGGATTCGTTGAATCGGAGCTTCGCAACACGGTCAAGAGTGGTTCCAACGCTGCGAACAGCCCGTATCCCCTTCATTTTCGCAACTGACTTTCGCAACATGCAGGACCCAATGTTTTTTATACCTGCTCGATCGTGGCTATCAATCCCGACACCGGAAAAGCTGGTGTGGCATTTCCAGCCCTCGCCGCACGACGTTCACGATTGGGACGCGGTTGAGACTCCCGTGTTGTTGGACGGGGTAATCGACGGCCAGCCCCGCAAGCTGGCTGCTCCGACCGGCGGCCCGATCACGTACCTGCCGGACGGCCGGCAGTACATTCTGGTCGCGGCGGGCGACAGCCTGTACACGTTCCGGTTCAATGATCCGGTGCGGTAGCCTGGGTAGCCTGCGCCAGACTTGCACAATGCGGGGTTGGCGAGTAGACTCTTACAAATGAGCAGTCCTGTTGTCGGTGAAATGAACTCAGAGCCCAGCGGCATCCAACCGCCCTATGGCATCATCATCGATGAGTTGCTCATCGGGAACGTAATCCCATTCCTGGGCGCCGGCGCTTCCATGGTCCAATTGCCCGGCCCGGCCGAGCCGGACCCAGGCCAGAATTGCGCCGCATTGCTGCCCAGCTCCGCCGAGCTCGCGCGCCTCCTGGCGGAGGACTGCAGTTACCCGTCCATCGACGCCGCGGAGCGTAACGACCTGGCGAAGGTTTCCTCCTATTTCGTGGATGGGTCGAATCGCGGGGCGCTGCGGCGCCGGTTGCGCTCGGTACTTCTGAGTAGAAGCCAGCGCAGCAATTCGCTTCACAACCTGCTTGCTCAGGCAGCAAATAACCTAATGATCGTAACCACGAACTACGACAGCCTGGTGGAGCAAGCGTTCCTGAACGCGCAGAAGCCTTATGATCTGGTCGTGTATCCGGCGGACAATCAGGAATACGCCAATGGCGTCCTGTGGTGGAAACATGGCGAACCCGAGCCCACAAAACTGAAGTCCAATCAGATCGACATCAAGGATCTCTTTGGGCGCAATATCATCTACAAGATTCATGGTTCGATTCAGACCGCCAGCGAACGGTGGGACAGCTTCGTGGTTACCGAGGAAGATTACATCCGCTTCCTGTCGCGCATGAACAATGCCGTACCGGCTGCATTTCGCGAGTTCTTCGGCAGCCGCGCTTTCTTATTCCTCGGCTACGGGCTGAAAGACTGGAATCTCCGCGTATTGCTGAAGGAGGTAAGCGACCCGAAAACGATGTCCTGGGCCATCCTGTTACGTCCTTCGGCATTGGAACAGCAGCTCTGGCGCCGACGCAATGTGAACATCTTCGACATGCGTCTCGAGGACTTCGTTGCGCAGATGGAGCGGCGGCTGAACGACCGAGGTTTATGAGTCCAGGTGGAATTCGCTGTCCATATGTCGGGCTACAGCCATTTTCCGAGGACGACTATTGTTTCTTCTTTGGACGGGAACGCGACACACGGGTTATCTCATCGAATCTTCAATCCGCCAAGTTGACGGTGGTCTACGGACCCAGCGGGGTGGGCAAAAGCTCGGTCCTACGCGCGGGCGTGATTCCTCACTTGCGCGCCAACGCCGCCGGCACAGCGCCGGCCTATTTCAATAGCTGGCACAACCGGTCCTTCCTCGACGAGTTGACGCTCGTCTGTCAAAAGGCGCTGAAAGACAAGGAATCTGCTTTTCGCCTCGGTCATGTTACCGCCGCCGGTTCACCGCGGCTTCTGCTGGTGCTGGATCAGGTGGACGAGTTCCTGATGTATCACGCGGGGGGAAACGCCGACGACGAGTTCGATGCGGCGCTTGCCCGGACTGTGAATCGCGACGATATCGACGTTCACGTTCTGATCGGCATACGCGAAGACGCGCTCTCCGCGTTGGATCAGCGTTTTGGTATCCGCATCGCCAACCTGCTGGCGAACACGATCTCCGTAGAACACCTCAGCATCGAAGCCGGGCGCAGCGCGATCGTCGAGCCGCTGCGCACCTTGAACGGGATGCTGGGGCTGAACGGCGACAACTGCTACTCCATCGAGCCTTCCCTGATCGAGGAGGTCCTGCGAGACGTGCGGAGCGCCCGCTATGTCCCGGGCCGCAATACTCGCGGCCTGCCGGAGGCCGCCGTCCAGACACACGTCGAGACCCCGTTTCTACAGCTTGTGCTGCGGCGTCTTTGGGACGAGGAGACGAGTTCCGGATCGCGAGTCCTGCGCAGCCAGACGTTGGCCCAGATGGGCGGCGCGCGCCGGATCGTGGATCGACATATCCACGACGTTCTGGTAGGAATGACCGACGCGCAGCGGCGAATCGCAGCCAATATGTTCCGGTACATGGTGACGCCCTCCCGTTCCAAGGTCGCACAGACTACCGACGACATCATTGAATTCGCCGAGGCTCCAGAGAAGGAAGTCCGTCAAGTGCTCGCGATCCTTTCCGACCGCCCGGAATCGCGCATCCTTCGCCGCTTCGAATTGCCGGAGCGCTACGAAATCTTCCACGACGTGCTGGCCGAGCCGGTTCTGGTATGGAGGCGCGAGTACTTCAACCGCCTCGAGTCGGACAAGCAGAAGAAGGAGGTGCGGCGATTGCGGGCGTTTCTGGCCGCACTCGGCGTGTTGACCCTGGTTGCCATTGCACTGGCATTCTACGCGTTCGACCAGAATCAGCGCGCCAATGTCGCGCTCCGGCGAGCGGAAGCCGCGGAACAGGCGGCCATCGCCGCACAAAAGACGGCGGAGTCCGAACTCGCCTTGCGATTGCAGGCGGAAGCCGTCGCGGAGGGCAATACCAGGGAGGCAGACCGGCAGCGGGGGCTC
Source organism: Bryobacterales bacterium (assembly GCA_003166475.1). Classification (GTDB taxonomy): domain Bacteria; phylum Acidobacteriota; class Terriglobia; order Bryobacterales; family Bryobacteraceae; genus Bog-159. The sequence continues at coordinate 3,936 of PMVV01000096.1, forward strand.
GCCGCGAGACTGGCATCGGAGGCGAAGAGCGCCACGCAAATCGCGGAGCGCCAACGACAGGAGAGCGAGAGCAACGCGGGCAGGGCGGCGAGCTATCAGAACGACTTGGCCGCCGTTCGCGCCGAGCGAGACGGTCTTCAGGGTCGACTTCGCGACAAAGATTCATCGCTGACTGCCAAGCAGAATGAGATCGACAGGCTCAACAAGGCCCTGGATGCCGCGACAAAACCCGTTCCGAGCGCGAACAACAACCCTCCGCCGCCGCAGAAAACATCCCTACCTACGCCCAAATCAGACACGAAATCTCCCGTCACGCAAACGGCGCGCGGGACGCCGTCCACTGGGACATGGAAAAGGCTCCCCGTTCCGAAACTCGGCACGGAGGCACTGCGGTGGCTTCCGCTTTCCACAAGGTTGCCGAACGGCACAGGCGCAAACTCATTCGTATTCCTGGCCGCGCTCAGTACCAGCAACGTCGCGACGATCTATACGATTGCGACGAACTCGCCCTGGTGGGGACAGAAAAACCCCAAGGCGTCGGATGTCGAAAGGAAGCTGCGTCTCGTCGCCCCCAACACTGTTCTCACTCTTGGAACCTACCGCTCCTGTACCATGACAAAGCTGATGCAGCCTAATTGTGTCGTCACACTGCCCTCCGGAACCCGGATTCGCATCAGTGCCACGAATCTCGCTTATGTTCCGGGCAACACGGACCTTGTCATTGAGTACTGGGCTCAGTAGGGCGCCTTACTGCTCGTACCACTTCAACCGCGTACCGTCGATGCATGCGATATCAAGTTTGCCATTTACAATGAAGCCATCCGCCTCGACCCAGCCGCTGCCGTCACGTTCAACCTAAATCCGGCAGTTCGGGACCTCGAGTCCCCCGAAAGGCGTTTGAGCGCAGCAACTTTCAACTGCTCCGCAGATTCACCTTCCGGGTGAGAACTGCGCGCGCCTGCTCCGCAGGCGGGCAGACCACAAAAAACGATGGTCTGCCCCACAGGAGCTTGCTGAAGGCGTCCCTGTAACTGCCGGATTTAGGTTCAACAATCGAGGGGGCACGCGAGGAGAAGGGCGCGTTTCAGGATTTCAACGAGGCGGTCCGTCTCAAGCAGGACTTCGCCTTGGCCTATAGCAATAGAGGCTTTACGCGTGCTTACCGGCACTCCGGCGATGTTGCAAAACTTACCCTTTTACGCAACGTGATTGTGCCTGCTTCGTTGGGTTTCGCCCGTACGGCAAAAGTGGGCAAAGGACCGCGAAGTCCCTATCTGGGGGGTCGGCAGTTTCCAGCACAAAGGAAACTCCACGTCGTCCGCGATCAGCGGGCGGAGGAAGAAGCGCCGGGGTTCGAGGTTGATGCGGTATTCCCGCCGGCGGGTTTTTTCAATGGCCGAGAATTCGGGCCAATCCTGGATTTCCGGAATGCGGCGACGGCTCGTTCGGCGAGCAGCAACAGAACAATCGACGCGTAGAGCAACGGCTTTCTGACATCCGATTTCACCAGCCAGTAGTAATGCACGACGCCTGCGATGGCGGTGAGATAGATCAATCGGTGGAGAATTTGCCAGCGGCGCCCGCCCAGGCGCCGGATCCAGCCGGCGGTGGAGGTCAAGGCCAGCGGCGCCATCGAAATGAAGCCGAGAAAGCCGGCGGTGATGAAGGGGCGCTTCCACACATCTTTCGCGATTTCGTGGAGGTCGAAGAACTTGTCCAGCCACAGGTAGGTGGTGAAGTGCAGGCATCCGTAGAAGAATGCGAACAGGCCCAGCATGCGCCGGAAGCGAATCAGTTCGGGCAGGCCAAACAGGCGGCGTAGTGGCGAGATGGCCAGCGTGATGGCCAGGAAGTTTAGCGTCCAGTCGCCCGTGTCATGAGTGATGGTTTCGATGGGATTCGGGCCCAGAATCTGTAAATATGCGTTCCGGGCCAGCAACAGCATAGGCGCCAGACAAAGCAGGAAGATGGGCAGCTTGAGCCATCGTGTGAGCCGGGGTTTCCAAAGCATGCCGTAGCTCAGTAATACTTGCGCAGATCCATGCCGGTGTACAGGCTGGCGACCTGATCGGCGTAGCCATTAAACATGAGGGTCTTGCGCTTGAGGAACTCGCCGAGGCGGCGTTCGGAGGCCTGGCTCCAGCGGGGATGGTCGACGGTGGGGTTCACATTGGAATAGAAACCGTATTCGCGCGAGTTGGAAAGATTCCACGTGGTGGGCGGCTCCTTCTCGACGAACTTGATCTTCACGATGGACTTGATGCTTTTGAAGCCGTATTTCCAGGGCACCACCAGGCGGACCGGGGCGCCATCCTGGTTGGGCAGTTCCTGACCGTACATGCCGAAGCAGAGGAGCGCGAGCGGGTGCATGGCTTCGTCCATGCGCAAGCCTTCCACGTACGGGAAGGCGATGCCGGCGGAACGCTCGGAGAGCATGTACTTGGAGTCGTAGAGGCTCTGGAAGGCGACGAATTTGGCCTTCGTGGTGGGCTCGACGGCTTTGATCAGGACATTTAGGGGAAAGCCGATCCAGGGGACCACGATGGACCACGCCTCCACGCAGCGATGGCGGTAGATGCGCTCTTCCAGCGGCGCCATTTTCATGACGTCGGCGAGGTCGAAAACCTTGGGCTTCGAGACCGCGCCCTCGACAGCGATGGTCCAGGGCGAGGTCTTCAGGCGGTTGGCGTTTTTGGACGGCTGGTCTTTGCCGGTGCCGAATTCGTAGAAATTGTTGTAGCTGGCGACGTCCTGGTAGGGCGTCGGTTTTTCATCGGTGCTGAAGGGGCCTTTGATGGCGGATAACTTGGCGGCGGCTTTCGCTCGGGTTGCTAGCAGGGCCGCTCCCGCCAGGGGCACGGCGGAGAGGAAGGTCCGGCGGTTCAGATAGGTGCTTTGGGGCGTTACCTCTGAGTAACGGAGATCGGAGGATTTTTTGATCGGCATTTGCTTAATTATAGAAGACGCGGCGGCCTGAGAGGCCGCTGCAGGCCGGGGGCCTGCCCCACTGTCGTCTACACTAAGACTTATGCAACTTGAGCCGCCGCGCGGCATGCGCGACTTTTATCCCGCGGATCTGGATCTGCGCGACCGCATCTTCGCCGCCTGGACGGATGCGTCCACCCTGCACGGATTCCAGCGCTTCGAGCCGCCGGTGGTGGAATCCTTCGAGTTGCTGGCGCGCAAGGCCGGCGAGGAGGTGGCGCAACAGATCTATCACTTCGAGGACAAATCCAACCGGCAGCTTGCGCTGCGTCCGGAGGTGACGCCGTCGCTGGTGCGCATGATCAGCGCGCGGGCGCAGGACATCGTGTTTCCCGCAAAATGGTGGACCATCGGGCAATGCTTTCGCTACGAACGCATGACGCGCGGGCGCAAGCGGGAGCACTTCCAGTGGAATCTCGATGTCGTCGGCGAGCCGTCGGTGCAGGCGGAAGCGTGGATTCTGGCAACGGTGACGAGCGCTCTGGGCGCCCTGGGCCTGGGGGCGCGCGACGTGCGCATCCACATCAATAACCGGCAGGTGGTGGCGTATCTGCTGGGCGAGTTGGGCGTGCCGCGGGAGAGCCATGTGGACGTTTTCATGGTGCTCGACAAGAAAGGCAAGGCGCCCGTCGAGACGCTGAAAGAAATGCTGGTCGAAAAAGGACTGGCGGCCAAGACCGCCGATGAGGTGATGGATCTGTTGGGCGGCGAAGCGGCGGACAGCCTGTCGTCGGGGCCGCTGGCCGCCAGTCCGGCGGCGGAGGAGGTGCGGCGGCTGCTCGACCTGGCGGACGCCATGGGATTCGCGGACTATCTGCGCTTCGACTCCGGCGTGGTGCGCGGGCTCGCGTATTACACCGGGACCGTATTCGAGGGCTTCGACGCCGAGCGCAAATTCCGCGCCATCTTCGGCGGCGGCCGTTACGATAACTTGTTCGGCGACATGACCGGCACGGGGCGTCCGGCGGTGGGGATGGGCTTCGGCGACGTGGTCATCGCCGAGATCCTGACTGAATTGAAGGGGCTGACGCCGGCCAAGCCGAAGGTGGAGGTGTGCGTGGGGATGTTCGATGCGGCTCTGGGCCGGGACGCCGCGCGCATTGCCGCCGAACTGGTGGCGGCCGGCATTCAGACCGATTTGGCTTTTTCCGCCGGCAAGCCGGGGAAGTTCTTCGGCTATGCGGACCGGCGCGGCGCGCGATTCACGGTTTTTCTGGCGCCGACTGAGTTGCGCGACGGCGCGGCCGCGGTGAAGGAGATGGCCAGCGGAGTGCAGACGACCGTGGCGCTGGCGGAATTGGCGGGGTGGCTGCGCGCGCGGCTGCGGGGGTAGGTTGCTCGAGCGACCCGAGCGATAGGCGTTCGAGGAAATCGCGCGCCGACACCAGAAGGAAAAATCGTCATCAAGAGACGACCATGAAACCACCGATTCTGTCTCCGTCTGTCGGCTCCCGGTGTGAATCCATACGAGGTTCGGATTCGGATTAGCCACCTCAACAACGCGACGTGAAACCATTGAGCGCGAGGTTCGCAAAGCACGTGATGCGGAACAGGCCATCGGTTTTTGTGGTCTGCCCTTGCGGCGCGGCAGACGACACAAGAGGCAGACGACACAATACGATCGTCTGCCCCACAGAGCAGCATAGCCGCAACCAAAGAGGCGGCCTGAGAGGCCGCCGCAGGCCGAGGGCCTGCCCCACGCGAAGATTCTGAGCAGTCGTAATACAGACAAGCTCGCGGCTATCGCGCGGCGGTGCGGCCCTTTTTCGGCCAATTCTCCGGGGCGTGCAAATCCTCGGGCAGTTTAGTCAGGGCATCGCCGTGGGTGTGGCGGAGCTGCTCGTCGGTGAGATCTTCGGCGGTGGAAAGATCCGCGCCGCAGATATTGGCATGCCCCAGGTCCGCGCCCATCAGACGCGCGCCCACCAGATTCGCGTTGCGCAGGTCGGCGTGCCGCAGGTCCGCGCCGCGCAGGTTGGCCAGCACCAGGTCGGCTTCGTAGAGCGCCGCTCCGGACAGATTCGCCAGCATCAGGTCCGCGCCGCGCATCACGGCAAAGGACAGATCCGGTTTCTCCTTGGGATTCTCTTCCCGCCACTTGTTCCAGGCGTCGATGTCGCCCATTACCAGCTCGAAATGTTCCTTATCGGCCATCAGGTGTTTATTGTATCGCCCTGGCCATCAGGAAACCATCGCCAGAATCCTCGTAGTAGCGCGGCACCAGGCGCACGCGCCGGAAACCGAGCGAGCGATACAATTGCGCGCCCGCGAGGTTTTCGGTCCGCACCATCAACTCCACGCGACGCACGCCCGCGGCGCTCAGCTCGGCGAGTGTGTGCCGCATGAGCGCGTCGGCCACACCGCGCCGGCGATAGTCCGGATGGACGGCGAGCGAGGCGATCTCCGCGTTGCGCTTGTCCGCGCAGGCCACCGCGTAGCCGGCGATGCGCCCGCCCACTTTGGCCACCACGAAAAAATCGCGGCAATCGCGGTACAGCTCCAGGAAATATTTGCGCGGCCACGCGTCCGCGCCGAAGCTGGCGCGTTCGATGCGCAAGACGCGCGGGAGATGGCGCAGGCGGAACGGAACGATTTGGATGGCGCGGGTCAGAGAGCGTTGGCCGTGGAAAGACCGCAATCGATGTGAATGATCTGGCCGGTGATCTTGCGCGAATAGTCGCTGCCCAGGAACAGGGCGGAATCCGCCACGTCTTCCTTGGACACGGTCTCCTCGATGGCGCAGCGCTTGGCGGCCAGCTCCTGAAAATGCTTCCAGGCGGCGCTGGCGACGGCCAGGGGGTCCGGATGGTTTTCGGCGCGGGCCATCCCGATGGCCTCCTGGAAGGCGCGCGCGCGCTGCCGTTCCAGGGCTTCCGGGTTGCGCAGGAACGCGCCCATGATGCCGGTGGCCGCCACGGTCTCGATGGGTCCCGGCGAAAGGGCGTTCACGCGGACCTTCTTCGTGCCGAGTTCCAGCGCCAGGTACCGTACGGCACTTTCGAGCGCAGACTTGGAGACGCCCATCAGGCCGTAGGAAGCTTCGGCGCGTTCCGAAGCCTGGTAGGTGAGCGTGATGACGCTGCCCCACTCTTTCAGGTTCGGCTTGGCGAACCGCACCGTCTTGCACAGCGAGTGCGCGGAGACCGTGAGGCTTTGGCAAAAAGCTTCCGCGCTGCAGGCCGAGGCCGGCTCGGTAAACAATTCGTTCGGCGCAAAGGCGATGGCGTGCACCAGGACTTCAATCGGATTGTTCTCGAATCGCGCGAAGAAGTTGGTGAGTTCCTGGTCGTTGAGGATATCGCAACGATCGCCTTGCACGCCGGGGTTGTGCAGCAGCAGCAGGCGCACGCGGCTGAAGAATTTCTGCTGGTAGCCGATGAATACGTGCGCGCCGTGCTCCGCAAATCGCTTGGCGATGGCCCATGCCAGGCTGGATTCGTCGGCCACGCCCAATACGACTACATTCTTGCCTTCCAGACCCATTCCACGGTGGTCCGCTGCCATCATCTGTTT
>PMVV01000108.1 GCA_003166475.1 Bryobacterales bacterium
CCGCATCCGGAGCACACTGGTGGGGAGAGCAGGATTTGAACCTGCGAGGTTTTCCCGAAGGGTTACTGGGGCTACAACCCAGCGGCTTCGACCACTGACCCATCTCCCGGTAGTGGGTCAGTTTGCCTGAGCGGCGGGATACTGGTAATGCTGCAAGCCGCCTGAAAAGGCGGCTGCGGGCAAGATTGCCCGCCCTCCAGATCTCCCCGATGTCAAAGAACTTACACGAATATATAGCTCGGCGGAAGGCACAGACAGGCTGAAGCCTGCCCCACCTACCAATACAGTAAAGATGAGAGTGGGTAACTGGACAGGCAGGAGCAACAGAGGAAGCGGGTTTTTGTTGCGGTGTCCATGAGTCAATAGTATACTAAGCGGTGACTGAGCGTCAAGAGTTAGTAGTCATTAAAAGGCGATTAATGCAGAGGCACATGCGACCGATTTCATTTCTCCTGCTGGCCGCGGCTTCCGGGCTGGCGCAGAATACAGTGACGATCCGCGTCAACGCGGCCCGGACAGTTGGCCCATTCAAGCCGATCTACGCCTTCTTCGGCTACGACGAGCCCAACTACACTTACACGAAGAACGGTCGCAAGCTCGTCGGCGAGTTAGCAGCGATGAGCGGCGCGCCGGTGTACATTCGCACCCACTTCATGCTGGCCACCGGAGACGGAACGCCCGGGTTGAAGTGGGGGTCCACCAATGCCTACACCGAAGACGCTTCAGGAAGGCCGGTCTATGACTTCGCCATCACGGACCGCATTTTCGATACCTATTTAAAGGCCGGCGCGAAGCCCTTCGTCGAGATCGGCTTCATGCCGCAGGCCCTTTCGTCGCAGCCGGAGCCGTATCGGCCGATCTGGATTCCCGGCGCCGCGAACCGCGATTACGCCATCGGATGGTCTTACCCGCCCACCGATTACGGCAAATGGGGCGAGTTAGTTTATCAGTGGGTGAAGCACAGCGTGGAGAAGTACGGAAAGGGCCAAGTCGAGTCCTGGTATTGGGAAGTCTGGAACGAGCCCGATATTTCGTATTGGCACGGAACTCCGCAAGAGTACGACAAACTGTACGACTACGCGGCTGCGGCAGTGAAGCGCGCGCTTCCATCGGCAAGAGTCGGCGGGCCGGCCTCGACGGGTCCATCGGAGGCGAAGGCCGCGGCGTTCCTGCGCCAGTTCCTGGAGCACTGCGACCGCGGCGGCAACTCCGCAACCGGCCGAACGGGCGCGCCGCTCGACTTCATCACCTATCACGCCAAAGGCCGGCCCACCGTGGTGGAGGGTCATGTGCGCATGGGTATGGCTAAGCAAGCCGAAGACGTCGACCGGGGATTCGCCATCGTGCGCTCGTTTCCGAAGTTCGAGGCGCTGCCGATCGTGCTGAGCGAGTCCGATCCGGAAGGCTGCGCGGCGTGCTCGGCGCGCGTGTATCCGCAAAATGCCTATCGCAATGGCCCGCTGTACGCGTCGTATACCGCGGCGATGATGAAGAACATTTTCGAGCTGGCGGACCGGCGGCACACCAACATCGAGGGCATGCTGACCTGGGCCTTCGAGTTCGAGGATCAGCCCTACTTCGATGGCTTCCGAACGCTGGCGACCAATGGCATCGACAAGCCGGTGCTGAACCTGTTCCGCATGGCCGCCTTGATGCGGGGCGATCGCGTGGAGACCGAAAGCGGCGGTCCGGACGTAGATGCGCTGGCGGTTCGTTCCGACCGCGGGATCGCGGTGCTGGCATGGAACTATCATGACGAGGATGTGCCAGGGCCAGATGCCGATGTACGGCTGGAAATAGCGGGCGTCCCGCGCGCCCTCACGCGAGTGCTGCTGCGCCACTATCGCATCGATGAAGTCCACAGCAATGCCTGGACGGCGTGGAAGGCCATGGGATCTCCGCAGCATCCGACGGTGGCGCAGTACGCCCAACTCGAAGCGGCCGGCCAGTTGCAGCTTGCGGACTCTCCCCGCTTTGTGGAGGTGCAAGGCGGCGCGGCGAATCCGGAGTTTGCGCTCCCTCGCCAGGGTGTCTCGCTGATCGAGCTGAGCTGGTAGGATCGTGGGGCAGACCATCGCACTTCGTGGTCTGCCGCCTTCGGGGAGCGCTGGCAGACGACATAAAACGATCGTCTGCCCCACCAAACTTACACCCGCCGCAGCAGGAGTGCGGAATTCTTGCTTCCAAACGCGATGCAATTGGACACGGCGTGCTCTATGTCCATGCGGCGTGCGACGTCCGGGATGTAGTCCAGATCGCACTGCGGGTCGGGCTCCTCAACGTTGATGGTGGGATGCACCACGCCGTCCCGCATGGCCAACAGCGTAGCGGCAATGCCGGCCGCGCCGCATGCGCCCTGCGGATGCCCGATCAGGCTCTTCAGCGACGATCCCGCCAGCTTATAGGCGTGTCCGTTGAAGGCCAGTTTCATGGCGCGCGTCTCGATGCGGTCGTTCAATTCCGTGGCCGTGCCGTGATAGTTGACGTACTGCACATCGCCCGGCCCGATGCCGCCTTCCTCCATGGCCATCGTCATGGTGCGGGCCGGTTCTTCGCCGCACTCCTCCAGGCGCACGCGGTGATAGGCTTCGCAGGTGGACCCGTATCCCGCCACTTCGCCATAGATGTGCGCGCCCCGGGAACGGGCCCGCTCCATCTCCTCCATGACGAAGAACCATGCGCCTTCGGCGATCACAAACCCGTCGCGGTCGCGCGAAAATGGCCGCGAGGCGCGCTCGGGCTCCGCGTTCCAGCGCGTGCTCATGATGCGCATCAGTACGAACCCGCGCAGGATCAGCGGCGCGATGGGCGCGTCCACGCCGCCCGCCACCATGGTGTCCAGCACCCCCGCTTGAATATTGCGGTAAGCGTAGCCGATGGCGTCGGTGGAAGAGGTGCATCCCGTGGAAATGATGTGGCTCATGCCGCGGAAGCCGAAGCGCATGGAGATCTCGCTGGCCAGCGTGCCGATGGTGGAGCTCGGGATGACGTACACGCTGCACTGTTTCAGCTTGCCGGAATAATACAGGCGGTATTGCTCCTCGGTGAACTCCAGGCTTCCGCCGCCCGATCCCACGATGACACCGATCTGGCGCAACTCCTCGCGGCTCATCGATCCTGAGTCGACGCCGGCATCCTCCATGGCCTCCCGCACCGCCGCGGCCCCCAGCGGCACCACCCGCGACACGTGCTGGCGGTCCTTGGGATCGACGTATAGGGACTCGTTGAATCCCACTACCTCGCCGGCCACCTGCACAGGCGAGCCGCAGGGATCGAAGCGGGTGATGCGGCGAACGCCGCTGACGCCGTTGCGGCTGGCCTCCCAGAAGGCCTCTCTGCCAATTCCATTGGGGCTCACGGCCCCGATTCCGGTGATGACTACGCGACGTTTCATTTGCGCTGACGTTTTGCCTTTGCCAATAGGACAGTATAGGCTGATTTCATGGGCGATGGTGAGGACCCCAACATAAACCGGGAGGCGCACGGCCTCTTGGCCGGCCTCCAAGCCGGCGTCATGGCCGCTCTCATTCTTCTCGGATGGCTGGCGCTCGCTTCCGCCTGGTACCGCCGTTCCATCTGGACTGCGGCCAACATCATGGCTACGACTTTCTACGGCGAAGCGGCTCTGGGCCGGCAATTTTCATTCCGGACCGTGGCGGGGATCGCGCTCTATCTGGTCCTTTACGGAACCATCGGCGCTCTATTCGGTCTCACCCTCGCAAGCCGCGGCGCCAGCCTCCGGACAACCTTGATCGGAGTGCTGGTGGGTCTCGGCTGGTATTACCTGTCGTTCGCGATCTTGTGGCACAATATCAATCCACTGATTCCACTTTACACCCATAGCGGCCCCATGATGGCGGGCCATGCGCTTTACGGGGGGCTGTTGGGCCGATTCCCCCGTTACCTGTATCGCCGCCCAGCGGCGGCTGGCGCCGGGCGCGACGAGGCGCCGTCGTCCGATGCCGGATAAGTCACGCAAACAGCGTTTGCAGGAATTCCTGGCCGCCGGGCGGATTACGGCCATCGGGGAAGCCGAATGGCAGGCCGCACTGCGCACACTGGCGCCCATCTCCGAGAGTTACCTGCGCGATCTGCTGCGCCAGACGGGCCTCCCATTCGCGCAACCTTACGCTGGCATCCGCCAGAAATCGTTCGCGGATCTGGAGCGCGACCTGCGCGAGATGCTGCCGATTTATGCGGAGGCCATGCGGGCGGGCGACCGGCAGCGGGCGCGCTATTGCCGGCGGCAGGTGATCGCCGCCAAGGATCGCGCACGCTTGCTCGGGCGCAGCCCCAAGGCGTC
>PMVV01000348.1:0-548 GCA_003166475.1 Bryobacterales bacterium
TCCGGATATATTCTTGCAAGCCTATTTCAGTATAGCAGCGGAGGCAAAGCGCGGGCCGGTTGTTTTTGGTCAAGCCTCTTTAGGAATGTCCCCGTTTTCCATCAATGCGCCGGCGCCGCTGTGACGGGTTTGAGCTCGAACACCACTCCGGTGGAATCCAACCCACCTAACCAGGTCGTCCCGTAGACGTTGCCTGCCGAGTCGAGGATCACACCTGCGTACGGTTGGCCCCCGTCGGGCCCACCCGTAAAGCTATACAGTACAGTCTCGTTGCCGGCCGTGTCCAACTCGAATACCACGCCGCAACCCAGGAGTCCAGAGATCCCGCAGTTGCCGGTGCCGCCCGAGACAGTGGTTCCGTAGAGGTTGCCGGCCGAGTCGCGGGTCACACCGGCGAAGTGTGGGCTGGCCCCGTCGGCCCTTCCCGTAAAGCTATACAGCACGGTCTCATGGCCGGTCGTGTCCAGCTTGAATACCACTCCGCAGCCCGATCCATTGCATGCGCGCATATCGCCGCCAGATTGGGTGGTCCCGTAAAGGTTGCCGGC
>PMVV01000348.1:557-8267 GCA_003166475.1 Bryobacterales bacterium
CGAGTCGCGGATCACACCGGCCCAGGGGTTCGCCCCATCCGCTCCTCCCGTAAAGCTGTGCAACACCGTCTCCTGGCCCGCCGCATCCAGCTTGTATACCACGCCGGCGTTCGCTGTGCCGCCATAGTAAGTAGTCCCGTAAAGGTTGCCTGCCGAATCGCCGATCACTCCCGAGAGGGGGTTGGTTCCATGGTCGCCCCCATCGGCCCCGCCGGTGAAGTTGTAAAGCACCTTCTCACGGCCCGCCGCATCCAGCTTGTAGACGATCCCGGCGTTTGATGTGCCGCCGGCGCTGCTGGTCCCGTAGAGGTTGCCTGCTGAGTCCCGGATCACCCCTCCCCACGGGTTGCCGCCCCCTCCTGCGCCCCCGGGAAAGCCGTACAACACCGTCTCGTCGCCGGTGACGTCCAGCTTGTAGACGACGCCTGCGTTCGCTGGACCGCCGGTCCAAGTAGTTCCGTATAAGTTGCCTGCCGCGTCGAGGACCACGCCGGCCTTGGGGGCCCCCCCGTCGGCTCCGCCCGTGAAGCTGTACAACACGGTCTCGTTACCGGTCGTATCCACCTGGTACACGGTGCCCGTGTTCCAGGGGTAGGTTATAGTCGTACCGTAGAGATTGCCGGCCGAGTCCCGGCTAACGCCTGAGAATGGCACCTGCCCGGGACTAAAGTTGTACAGCACCGTCTCCTGGCCAGCCGTATCCAGCTTGTAAACCACGCCCCCGCCTACACCGCCCTCTTCAGCGGCGCCGTAGAGATTGCCCGCCGAGTCTCGAATCACCGCGAAGGGCATGCCCCCATCGGTCCCGCCCGTGAACGTGTACAGCACGGTCTCCTGGCCGGCCGCGTCCAATTTGTAGACGACGCCTTCGCCGTCGATGTGCGTTGCGCTAAACGCGCCGCCTGTCGCGGTAGTCCCGTAGAGATTGCCGGCCGAATCGCGAATCACGCCTGTGGTGGGATAGGCCCCATCCGCGTGTCCAGTAAAGTTGTACAACACCGTCAAGTGGCCGGTCGCGTCCAGCTTGTACGTACACAAGGCCGAAGCCCGTAGCGCCGCCTTCGCTGGCAGTCCCGTAGAGGTTGCCATGCGCGTCGCGGATCACCCCTGCGATGGGCATGCCCCCATCGGTCCCACCCGTGAACGTGTACAGCACCGTCTCGTCGCCGGTCGCGTCCAGCTTGTAGACTACGCCGCAACCCACTCCACCGCATGCGCTCACATCGCCGCCACCTTGAGTGGTCCCATAGAGGTTACCCGCCGAGTCGCCGATTACGCCGGCCATGGGACCTCCCCCATTGGCTCCTCCTGTAAAGTTGTACAGCACCTTCTGATGACCTGCTGTATCCACCCTGTAGACTACGCCGGCGTTCGACGTGCCGCCGCCGCTGGCGGTCCCGTAGAGGTTGCCCGCCGAGTCGCGAATTACGCCGCCCTGGGGGGACGCCCCCCTCGGAAAACCTCCGAAATTGTGCAGCACGACTTCAGTCATCTGCGCCTGTGCCCCCGCTATCCCGAAGACGGCTAACGCCCACGCGAACCAAAGTCGCCGTTTCGCGGCCGCAAAACCTTCCGACAATGAAACTTGAGGCATGAACTTGTCCTTTCAGTCCGCGCGGGCCGCACGCCGGCGCCTCGCCTTGAGGCCGAGGCTTAATTCGCGACGAATTAAGCGATTCGCTGCGAAGGCGTGGCCAGGGTCCGCGATTACGAGGCGCCCCGTAAGGCCATGGCTAACAAGGCGGCGATGAAACGCCGACAAGCGCCTCTACGATGGGGGAGTGGCTTCGAGACCTGAGTTCAGAGAAACCGCGCGGGCGGCGCCGTGCAAGGATCGAAGTCGAGTATAGTCAACTCATTCCCTTAACAGCCACAGGCTGGCTCGGACCAGCAGGACGGCCTACGATCCGAGGTCAGGATGCGGATCGAGATCAGGCATTTCTATTATACGCTCCTCAGGGCAGCAGTCAAGAAACGGAATTCGGTTGTTTGGGGTGGTTTCCGGGCAATAGCACGATTTGGACAGACGAAACCAATTTCTTGTAAGGATTTTTGAATCATTCGTTTGCCGGCTATTTTGAGCCGGGGAAATGGGCGGAGGGCTGACGGCCTTACACATCCGAGATATATGTGACCGGTGGACGGCTGGCGCGCGGCGGGCGGGTCGAGCATGGCAGATGGGCGGCTCGCTTCACTCGCACCGGCGCGTCCCAGGCCGATTCGTCGCTCGCCTGTGAAACCACGAGCCGATCAATCCTTCCTGGTCAAGCGTTTTGGCTTTCCTTTTCCTGGGTGTATTCATACGGGCCAGCCCGTGAACATTTTTGTACGAACGAAGCCAATAAGTAATTTGTTTACTTATACTTCCAAAAACGACGAAGCCAATTTGCGAACGGGATCGGGGGGCGCCTTTAGAGGCATACGTCAAGGGGTCCGACGAGCCGTGTTGTGGGGCGGTCCGCGCCACATTCCAGTATACCAGCGGGGGCAACGGTGGCCGGCGGTTTCGGGGATGGTTTGCGCGGAAACGCATTTCCGGACGAACGAAACCAATTTTCGGTAAGTCGTTCACTATGAGTTAATTACAGTCTGTTTCTTGGCGGAGCCTGCCGACAGCGGGGTTATCGCGACGCATATTTGAAAGCTGCGACCGGGTCGAGCCGCGTCATCGCGGGGGCCGCGTTTCGATGGCCGCGAAACGCTCCAGGCCGCGCAGGATTTCGGTTTGCATGTCGCGCATAGTCTCCAAGGTCCGCGCTTCCGAGTCCCGGATGGACTCGTGCAACTGGTCGAAACGCCGGTTGAATTCTTCGTCTGTCATGCCTGCTCTCCGGTTTCGCGCGCCCTCTCTTTTTCCGCCAGCCACTGCTGCACGACTTCCAGGCGGTCGAGACGCTTTTCGTGGCCTTCGGAGACCCTCTGCAAAGCCTCGCTGGCGCGTTGCAGAGCCAGGCTGGAATCGTAGAGCCGCCCCAGCGCCTTCCAGAACTCCATCTTCTCGTCGTCGCTCACGGCTTCCCTCCTCTTCAGTGTACCGCCGCTACGGCGTTGTTCCATTACACCCCAAGATCGGCGTCCGCCTTAGGCAGAATATCGCTATCCCGGGCGATCCAGACATAGAGCGCCGGCAGAAGGAGAACACTCATCAGGAGTACGGCCACAAGACCACCGACGATCACTATGGCAAATGGCCGCTGAGAATCGGAACCGATCCCGTGCGAAGTGGCCGCCGGCACCAAGCCGAGCGACGCCACCAGCATGGTCATCAGGATAGGCCGAAAGCGAAGTACAGCGCCGTCGTGCGCCGCATCCAGGATCGAATAGCCGCGCGAGCGGAGTTGGTTGATGTACTCCACCATGATCACGCCGGTCTGCACGCTGACGCCGAAGAGCGCCAGGAATCCGATGCCCGACGATACGCTGAAGTTGGTCCCGGTCGAATAGAGGGCCGCGATGCCGCCTATGGGAGCCATGGCCACGGCCGCCAGGATGAGGCCTGCCCACTTCATCGATCCGAACATAGAGTACAGGATCATGAAAATAACCAGCAGCGTCAGAGGGATGATGATGGTGAGCCGCCTCTGGGCTCGTTGCTGGCTGGCGTATTCGCCGGCCCAGTCGATGTGGTAGCCGGCCGGCAACTTCACCTGCCGGTCGACCTTCCGGATCGCTTCCTCGACGGCGCCACCGAGGTCTCGTCCCCGCACGCCGTATTTGATGGCCACGTAGCGCTGATTTCCTTCGCGGTAGACTTCCGACGCGCCGTCGGCGACCGCCACATCGCAGAGTTGGGCTAAAGAGACGCGCTCGCCGGAAGGCGATAGCAGCCGGATGTCGGCGATGGCTTCCTTGGTGTCCCGGTACTTGGGCAGGTACCGCATCACCAGGTCATAGCGTCGTTCTCCTTGCAACACCTGGGTCAGCGCGTTGCCGCCCACGGCTGTTTGGATGGCATCCTGCACATCCGCTGTGTTGATCCGGTAACGAGCCGCGGCAGGGCGATCCACGGTGAAGTTCAGGCTGGGCTGCCCCAGGACGCGAAACAGTCCGAGGTCTTCAATTCCCTTCACTGTGCGCATGACGCCTACGACCTGAAGACCCGTTTCTTCGAGGGTCTTCAGATCGTCGCCGTAGACCTTGATAGCCAGCTCCCCTTTCACTCCGCTGACGGCTTCCTCCATATTGTCCGAGATTGGTTGCGAAAAGTTCCAGATCACACCTGGAAGCCTGGCGAGCTCCCGATTCATGGCGGCGATGAGTTCTTCCTTGTCCTGTCGAAAGACCGGACGCCATTTGTTTTTCGGCTTCAAATCGACGAAATACTCGGTATTGAAAAAACCGGTAGTGTCCGTTCCATCGTCGGGCCGGCCCACCTGGCTGGTAGCGGTGGTCACTTCGGGAAAAGAAGCGAGAATCACGCGCGCCTGGTTTGCCAGGCGGATGCCTTCGGTGGGACCGGTGCTGGGCGCCAGGGTGCCGCGCACCCAAATGGCGCCTTCGTCGAGATGGGGCAGGAATTCGGACCCGATGCTACGGCTCAGCAGGCAGGCGCCCGTCAAGGTCAGCAAGGCGGCAGCGAGCGTGATCCAGCGCCAGCGAATCGCAATTCCCAAGGACCAGGCGTAGGCTTTGGTCAGCAACTCCATGAGCGGGTTGCGCCACTCTTTGGCGCCCTTGGGAAATACCACGCTTGCCAGCACCGGTCCGACGAACATGGAGAACAGCAGTGCGCCCAGAAGGGCGAACGACACAGTCCAGGCCATCGGCTTGAAGAGCCGCCCTTCCACGGACTGCAATGTGAAAATCGGCAGATACGCCACGATGATGATGGCGATGGAGTAAAACACAGGCCGCTGCACTTCATGTGCCGCGCGGCCGATCTTTTCCGCGACCGTCTCGTTGGCGAGGCTGTCCGGGTGCGACAAGGTGCGCACGATATTCTCGATCATGACCACAGCGCCTTCCACGATCATGCCGAAATCGAGCGCTCCCAGGGATAAAAGGTTCGCCGGGATGTGCCGCAGGTCCAGGCAGATGGAGGCAAACAGCAGGGCGAACGGAATGGTCAGGGTGACGATCAGTGCGGCACGAGCGTTGCCCAGGAAAACGAACAGGATGATCGAAACGAGGCAGATGCCTTCTACGAGGTTATGCATCACCGTGCCGGTGGTCAAGCGCAGGAGATCGCTGCGGTCGAGAAACGGGACAACCTTGACGCCAGGCGGAAGAATGTGCCGATTGAGATCCTCCACCTTGGCGTGAATGGCATCCAGCGCGGAGTCTCCGTCGGCGCCCTTTCGCAGGAGCACGATGCCGGCCACGACGTCGTCGTCATCGAGGATCTTGCCATCGGCGCGGTGAATGGCGCGGGCGAACTGGCCCAGGCGGATCTTGGATCCCTGCTGCACCACGGCGATGTCCTTGACCATCAATGGGGTGCCGTTCTTGGCTGTGAGAACCGTGTTTTCAACGTCCCCGGCGGTTTTCACCTGGCCGATGGCGCGCACGTCGATCTGCTGGAGACCGGCCTCGATAAAGCTGCCGCCTCCGTTGATGTTGTTGTTGGTAAGCTGCTGCTCGACTTGTGCGAGGTTCAAGCCATAAGCGATCAGCTTGTCGGGATCGACCCGCACCTGATACTCGCGCGTGGGGCCGCCAAAGCTGGCAACGTCGACTACATTCGGCACGGATTTGAATTGCTTTTCGATCACCCAGTCTTCGAGCGATTTCAGTTCCATGACGTCATATTGCGGATTCGAGCTATGCAGGGTGAAGAAATAAATCTGGCCGACGGGACTGAAATCGGCGCCCATCTGGGGCTGTACGCCCGTTGGTAAAGTCACTTCCGAGAGCCGTTCCAACACCTTGACGCGATTCCAATCGTTCTCCGATTCGTCGTCGAAAATCAGCATCAGGCTGGAGAGCCCAAAAAGCGATACCGACCGCAGATGCTGCAGATGGGGTATGCCGTTGACGACATTCTCAAGTGGGATCGTGATTTGCTGCTCGATTTGTTCGGACGAGATCCCTGGCCATTGGGTGATCACCTGGACGTAGTTATTCGCCACATCCGGATAGGCTTCCACCGGAAGGCTCCGGAAGGAAATCACGCCCCAGATGAACAAGAGGATCGCGACGGCTAAGACCAGAAGCCGGTTCTTGAGAGCAAAATCGACGGCTCTACGAATCATTGCCGTTCCGCGGGGTTCCGCATCGTGTTGAGCATGACCGGCGCGTTCGAAACCGCCAGCCGCCCCGGCCTAATCCCGGAAACCATCTCTGGCAGTCGCCCGGGAGCATGTTTGAAGCCGGCGCAGTGGCATTGCATGGCTGGTGCCTCGCTGTGGAAAGTGACGGCCACAAATACTCCGATTCGCGTCCGCCGGGACTTCCGTTTCGTCTGTTGGTGTCCAGCAATATAACAGAAATCGGCCCGATGGCGCTTGACCGGCACGTCGTCCTGTTACTTCTTTACAGATTGGCGGTGTGGCCAAGACGCCATATCCGCGCCTCAAAGCAGGAGCCGCCTGAAAGGCGTCCCCAGAGGGGACGCCAGGCCATGATTGGCCGCCCCACGGTGCAACCGAACTGCCATTATTCTATGGGGGAGAGCGCGGCGATATAGACGTGCATATCGTGATTCCCGGCGATCGACCCAGTGTGGGTGGTGAAGGCGACTGAGTTGCCGACGTGCTCGTAATCCAGGGTCTGCCCCAGGTTGTTCAGGAAGGTGAGAGGGTTGTGAGGCAGCATGCCCGCGGAAGGGGCGGGCGTGGCGAGCGGCACGGTGGTGACGATGTCCTCGGTGTTGGCGACGCGCCATGCGGCGGCCACGCGGCTGTTGAAACCCGCGGCGAAGGCCAAGTCGCCGACGCGCGGCCCGGCGAAGCTATAGAGCGCCGTTTGCGCGGCTGCGCCGGAGGCGACGATGCCGGCGGCGGCCAGCACGGCCAGGGCTGCGCCGAGGCTGTGGCCGGTGGCGATCACGTTGGGCTTGCCTCCGGCGCGCTGGATGGCGGCGGCCACCGAGTCCGCAGTCTGATCGTACACATCGGAGAAGCCTTGCTCCACATTACCCAATGGATGAGGGACTTGGGGAAAGGTGAAATCGGCGATCCAGTCCTGGGGGGATTCGGTACCGCGGTAGACCGTGAAGACGAGGCCCGAGGTGCGGTTGCGAGCCACGAAACCGAAGGCCTCGGGCGCGGGCTTCCATTCCGGGCGGGCGAACAGGAGCCCCAGCTCGTCGTAGTTGCCTTGGAGGCTCCAGGCGTTGCCCTGCTCGTATTGGGCGTAGGCCTGCATGACCAGCGCGCCGGCTTCCAGCGCGATGAATTTATCGAATGCGGGTGGCAGGTACATGAGCGGCTCCTGGGGACCAATTATACAACGCGCAAGAAGAGGGGCGGCCTGAGAGGCCGNNGGAACTGATGGATAGTAGTACAAGAGCGTTTGGTACAATCGGGCAAAGGGGGGACAGCGGTTGACTAAAGCCACCTGGGATTTGCCCCGCACTCTGGGCGCTCTCCGCAACAGCGCGTTTTCCGAGGACCGCATCGGCAGCCGGTCCGTGAAGGACGAACTCCGCGAAAATCTGATCCGCAAGCTGCAATGTCCCACGCCTTTGTTTCCGGGCATTGTGGGCTATGAAGACAGCGTGGTGCCGCAAGTGGTGAACGCCATCCTGTCGCGGCACAATTTCATTCTGCT
>PMVV01000497.1 GCA_003166475.1 Bryobacterales bacterium
CGCACGATCAGGCCGCCGGCTGTCCCCGGCTCGGTTTCCATGCGGATATCGTCGAAGCGTCCGCTGTTCCAGAGCGCCATGAAATCGCGGTGCAGGTCGTCCTCGTTGTAGATATCGCCCTTCTTGGTGGCGATGAGGGCGCGCAGGGTATCCTGCGGCACGCGGCGNNTGGCTGCGCCGGCTTGGCCTGCTGGGGCTGGGCCGCTTCGGGCACGGCTTCAAACGGATTCTGCGGCTTCTTTTCCTGCGCCGGCGGTGTCGCCGGAGCGGGCGGTGGTTGCTGCGGCGGATTCTGAGCCCACGCGATGGGAGCTATGGCTGCGCAGAAGCAAAGAACGGCAATCGACAGGCAGGCGCGCCTGTAACAAATCATGAAAACATACCTTTCCACTCTGCGCTGTTACGGAGACGTAGAATTCCGGGAAACAGTTTCACTCGGGCTAAGCCAGGTCGCAGATTGAGCAAAAATCCATTCTAGCCAATGCGGAGGGCGCGTACAACAGGTGGAGTTGGCACAGGTGTGACGCGCAGGCACATGGGCGAGCTTCGCTCGCCGTGGTTGGTGGCTGGTGACTGGTGGCTGGTGGCGCCCGGCTGCGGACGGCTTCTTCCCACAACCGGACAACCAGCCCGTCGACATCTCGCGCGTTTGCGCGGACTTACAATTGGAATTCGATTTGCAGATCTCAATATCGCTATGCCTACCATGATGAAGGACGTCGCGTTCGGATGGCGGATCCTGCGGCGCAGCCCCTGGTTCACGCTTGTCGCCATACTCACACTCGGCCTGGGCATCGCGGTGAACACGACGGTGTTCAGTTGGATCGATTCCGTCCTGCTGCACCCCTTCCCGGGTGTCGGCGATCCGCGCGAACTCGCCCTTATTGAAACCGTGACCCCCAGCGGAGAGTTTCTGGTCAACACCTCCTACATCGACTACCGCGACTACCGCCGCAGTTTGAAACTGGTCTCGGGTGTGGCCCTCGGACGCTTCACCCCCCTCAGCGTGGGGGCCGACGGGAGAACGGCCCGAGCTTGGGCCGAACTGGTCTCGGAAAACTATTTCGATGTGCTGAGGGTCAAGCCCATCTTGGGCCGCACGTTTCTGCCCGAAGAAGGACGCGACCAGGAAGGCGGCGCCCCGGTCGCCGTGATCGGCTATAGCATGTGGCAGACCCGGTACGGCGGCGATCCCAAGGTATTGGGCAAAACCATCCGCCTGAACCGCCGCCCGTTGAGCATAGTCGGCGTGGCGCCCCAGGGGTTCCACGGCACCCTCGCCGGCGTGCTTTTCGACGTTTGGGTCCCGGTCGCCATGGCCACCGCGATGGGCACCGGCGATGGCACCCTGCACTACCGTGGGACCCGCGACGAGACTTCCACAATTGTGCGGCTGAAGCCCGGCGTCACTATCGAGCAGGCGCGCGCGGAAGTTTCCGCGTTGGGCAAACGGATGGCCACCTGGTTCCCCGCCACCAACCGTGGGGTCGACCTCACGGTGACGCCGATTTGGAAGGGGCACCTCGGCGCGCAGGGCATGCTACTCCAACCGCTCCGGATTCTGATGGCGCTCTCGCTGCTGCTCCTGCTGATTGTCTGCGCCAACGTCGCCAACCTGTTGCTGGCCCGCGCGGTCTCCCGCCAGAGGGAACTCGGTATCCGGCTGGCCATGGGAGCCCAGCGCTCGCGTCTCGCGAGGCAGCTTCTAATCGAGACCATGCTGCTGGCCGCCGGCGGCGCGGTGGCCGGGATTACTCTGGCTTTGTGGATTGGACCGGTGCTGCTTCTCATGTCTCCTGCCAGCGATATTCCGTTGGATGTCGGCGGCGGATTGAACCTGCCGACCCTCGGTTTCACGTTACTCATTACCGTCGTGGCGACACTGCTATCCGGTACAGCTCCGGCCCTGATCACCGCCTGTTCCAACCTGAATGAAACGCTCAAGGAAAGCGGCCGCAGCGCAGGCGCCGGTTCCGGCTCGCACCGCCTGCGCGGTCTGCTGGTGGTCTGCGAAATGGCCCTGGCTATGGTGGCGCTCATCGGTGCCGGGCTGTTCTATCGCAGTTTCAGGAACGCCAGCGGTATCCAGCCGGGATTTGACCAGACCAATATCTCCGTGTCGCAATTCTATCTTTCGTACGCGGGTTACACGGCGGAGGAGCAGCGGGACTTCTGCCGGACCCTCCGCGAGCGGCTGGAGTCGAAGCCGGGAGTGATCGGCGTGACTTACTCCGATGTCACCCCGATGTCCACGGCCTCCGGGACCGGCTCCATTCCATGGCACCAGCTCAACGTCGAGGGCTACACACCCGCCCCCAATGAGCAGATGATGATCCATCGCGCCACTGTTCCGCCTGGCTACTTCAATCTGCTGCGCATCCGGATGCTCGAAGGCCGCGACTTTACCGAGCGCGATGAGGCCAAGGCTCCTCGGGTGATCATAGTCAATGAAACTTTCGCCAGGCGGTTCTTCAGAGGTGGAAACCCCATCGGCCGCAAGGTGCAGTGCGAGGGCACCCCAATGACCGTGGTGGGGCTGGTGAAGGACAGCAAATATCACACGCCTATCGAGGGCCCCACACCGTTCTTCTACATACCGTTCCGCCAATGGTTCAAGCCCGGACTGAACTTCTCGATTTTCATCAAGACCGTTGGCGACCCGTCGCGGATGACTCCCGTCCTGCGTCAGGAGGCGTTGGCGCTCAATCGGGACGCGGTATTCAGTACCAGGTTGTTGTCCGAGGCCACTACCAGATCCTTATTCGCGCAGCGCGTCGCGGCCAGTTTTCTGGGCGTGGTGGGCAGCATCGCACTGCTGCTTTCGGCCATCGGTTTGTACAGCGTCATGAGCTACGCGGTGAGCCAGCGCACGCAGGAGATGGGTATTCGCATGGCGCTGGGCGCACGGCCCGGCGACGTGGTCGGCCTGGTACTGCGGCAGGGATTCCGATTAATCGTTCCGGGGTTGCTCACCGGAAGCGTCGTCGCTCTGGCGGCGTCGCGCATCGTCGGCGGAATGCTGGTAAATGTCAGCGCCTCCGATCCGCTCACGTTCGCGTCCGCGGCGGCGTTCCTCTCGCTGGTGGCCGCGCTCGCCTCCTTTCTGCCGGCGCTGCGAGCTACGCGCGTGGATCCCATGGTCGCCTTGCGCAACGAGTAGGGTACGTGGGGCGGGATTTATCCCGCGCGGGGTAGAGTCGAGCATAGGCGCGGGTACTGACGCAACTGGCCGCCCCGTTTCCCATCCCCGCTCATCAAACCGGACGTGCCCATTTCGGGCATCCGGCTTTCCGACGGCGGCGATCCAGCAGTTCACCCACCTTCTGCTTGATCCGGTTCACGCTCTTCTGCGACGGACTGTATCCCATGTACCTGCCGCCCCCGCGCGGACTGATATGCGGTCCGCATGTGTACCCCGGAAAAATCGAATCGCTCGGGCCTCCTCTACTTGGCGTTAACTCGCCCTAGTCCAATTCCGCCTCGGCCGGCGCCGCTAGAACCGGCGGCAGCGACGCCAGCCACTCGCGCGCCAGGCTCTCCGGATTGCCGGCGAGATCCACGGGTACGCTGCGCACCTCGGCGTTACTCTCGATGAATGCGGCGACCACGCCCTCCGGCGTGGGTCGCAGTTCAAGCTTGCATGCGCGCGCTTCGAGCCGCAACGTCGTGCCCAGCCAAGCCAGGTGGACCTTGGTGCGCATGGCATGCCCGAGCCGGGTCGCCTGCTTCAGCAACTCCGCCGCGTACGGACTCTTCCTGAGCTGCTCCGCGCACGCCGCGGAAGCCTGCGCCCGCGCACGTTCGGCATCCCGCGATTTCGCGTCGCGGCTGTCTCGATCGCCGCGCTCCTCCCGCGATTCCATGCTCTCCAGGTTGCTTTCGAGGTTGTCCAGAAAACTCATGCGTTTTCCTAGTGTGGCATACTGAAGGCCATGTCCGACGATGAAGTCCGAGTGCCCGCCGGTTTGACCACCGAGGGCCTGCTGGGCGTCCGTTACATGGCTCGTTTCATCGATTCTGTTTTCATGGTTCTGGCGATCGGCGGGGTTCTGGGACTAGTAGAGGCCATCCTGACGAAGCCGGCCGCAGGCGGCCTTGCCGGCGTTCTCTTCGTTCTTTTCAATCTGTCTCACACCTCGCAGGCAGGCCGGCCGACCCCGCTACAGGCGGCTGGCCGCACGCTGGTCAAAGACTCGGCGCTCATCTGGTGGTGCTGCACCGCAGTCCCGTGTATCGGGCCATTCACGACCGCGCCGCGCACACCTGGGTGGCCGCTCCGGAAGGGACTACCCAGCTTCACCTCAGCTAGCGCCGGCTGACGATTCAAAGACAATTCTGCGGCTACCACATTGGACAGCTACCACATTGGACTTGACCGCGGGATTGCCATCTGCGATAATCCAAGTGCAAAGTTAGAAATGGTTGTTTGTTCCGCGCCACCGAAAGTCCAGAGAGCTACGAGCATCCGCTCGTAGCTTTTTCGTTTTTGGAGCTCATCTTGGGTCTCTTTTTTGGAGCCGGGGCGAACAATGAATCAGGAGAAGAAGTAGTGAGAGAAAAAGGCATCGTGAAATGGTTTAACGCCGCCAAGGGCTATGGTTTCATCCAGAGAAGCAGCGGCGATGACGTGTTTGTACACTTTTCGGCCATCCAGGCAAACGGCTACCGTTCCCTGGATGAAGGCGCGGAGGTAGAGTTCGAGGTGAAGCAGGGGCCCAAGGGACTGCAGGCCGAGAACGTGGCCAGAGTCTAGATTCCAGATTTGCCCAAATTTCTGTGGAACAAGGGCCCCCGCTTGTGGGGCCCTTTTCATTGTGGGGCAGGCCCTCGGCCTGCAGCGGCCTCTCAGGCCGCCCCCGCAACTACGGTTCCAAAACCACCTGCACCCGATTGCTTTCCTGCCCGTCCGCGGCGATGTACAACTCCGCCGCGCCTGCATTGACCAGCGCCGGCAATTGCACCTCGATCAGATAGAACCCGATGTAACCCGGCGCCAGAGCCGCGCGCGTAACCTGCACCGGCACGCGGTCTAAATAGGCTTTGACGGTCGCCGCCACTTCCGGCGGATTCTCCAGCGGCGCAGCTACCCCCGTAGGCCAGTCCGGCCGCACCCTGCCCAGTCCGGTGGCCAGGATCTGCAGGCGCGTGCCGGAATGCGCCGTGTTGCGGGCATCCAGCATCAGACCGCTGTCTCCATCCAGGACCATCGGCGAGCCGTCGCGGTTCACGAAAATAGCCGGCGACACGGCCTGCACCGGTAGGCCCAGCGTGAAGCTTCCCGCACCGGTCGCCAGGGCCAGGGAGAAATTGGCGGCCGAAGCTTCAAACGGCACCTGAATCTGCGACTCCGTTTCCGAAGCGGCCAGCACCGGAAAGCTGAGTGTGCCGGCGGTGGCCGCGCTGACCCGCCCACCCACCACGCTGATCAGCGATCCCGGCGCCGCGGCGCGCGTGCTGAAGTCCGCTGCGTTCACCAGGCGTAGAGCGCGCAAGCGGTGCGGGGCGGCCGTGGCGTAGACTCCGTAGCCATCCAAAGCGGCATAAAGTTGATAGCCGTTGGCATCCAGTTTCACGTCGGTCGCCGGAGCCGCCGGAAGCCCCTTGGAAATGGGTGTCCAGGTTACCGCGACCGGGCCGGCATTCTCCAGGTCGGCAGCGGCGAAGAAGACGCCCTTATCGGTGGCGACGTAGACCACACCGGCGCTGCGCTCGGCGGTCACCCCGTGGGCCTGAGCGTCTGGCAGGTCGGCAGTCAGGTCGTCCCAGAATCCACCGCTATTCGTGGTACGCAACACGTGGGCGCCAGTGCCGCCCACTGCCGCCAGAGCCACGCGCGGCTCGGCGGAATCGGCAAAGAATCGCTCGACAGGCCCGTTCGCGCCAGTCCGCGGCGAGGCGGTCCAGCTTGCGCCCGCGTCCAGCGAGACCCACATGCGGCCATCCGCCGCGCCCGCGTAAAACGTCTGACCTGCCAAAGCCACGGCGGTGATGCGTGTTCCCAGCGCCTGCGAGGCGCGGCGCATAGCATTTGCCTCTGCCGTGTCTTCGGCCTGAATCTGGGCATCGGATGTTGGCTGCCAGGCTTCCGCGCCGGGGGCCAACTCCATCGCGCCCAGTCCCCGCACGAGAATGCGCGTACCATGCATACCTCCGGGGGTGGCCAGAATACGGCTGGCCGGCAGGGCGGGCAAACGCAGATTCAACCCGGACCACGACAAGCCACCATCCATCGATCGCCAGACGCCGAAGTCGTTGGCCACCGCCAATTGGTCCGCGTCTTCCGGAGAGACCGCCACACTTCGCTGGGCCGGCCCAATAATCGATTGATTGTGGAAAGCCGTCAGGTTCACCCAGGCGCGGCCGCCATCGTCGGAGCGGTAGAGTTGTGTTCCGAGGGCGTAGAGGCGTCCCGGAGCGGCGGCGGAAAGGGCCACCTTCGCGCCGGGCTCGGGCATGCGATCCACGGCGGGCGGAGGCGGAACGGCCGGTTCCGAAGCTCCCAGGGCAGGTGTCCAGCTTTCGAAATCAATGGTTTCGAAAACGCGTCCGGCACGGGTCCGGGCATAGAGCCGTGCGCCGTCAGGCGAATACCAGACGGCCTCGACCGGTCCGGTAGCCGGCGAAGCCAACCCCACTTCCATGGACGGGTTGCCAATGTGGCGCCACTCTACCGGAGCGGTCTGCCCCGCCAGAATGCCGGCCGCCCCGACAGACAATACCACTGCCAAAAGATAACGCCACTGCGAAACTGTTCCTTTGTGACACACAGCCGAGTCCTATTTTAACCTATCCGGAGCCGCACGCCTATCCCAAAGAGTTGAATCGGCGGAATTTGTATAAAACTTCAGTTCGGCGCGCCAGTTGCTTTGCATCTTTGGTGCTAGACTAAGGTTTCAAAATGCACCATTACAGTAAGATGGTGCTGGCGGAACGAAGGTTGTTTCATGTTTTCGCGTAGATCGTACAGGACGGCGCGCTGGCTGCTGTGGGCGGCGGCGTGCATCTATCTTGTCCCGATCCACGCCGAAAGCGGCGCGGCCACAGTCATCACCTTGACCGGCCAGGTTTCCGTGCTGCGCGACGACGCCCCCTGGGTGCTGAATGTCGGCGATGCGGTGCAACCGCGCCAGATCGTCATCACCGGACCAGACGGTTTCGCGGTCTTTCAGGTTTCCGATGGCAGTACCTTCGAAGTTTTCCCCAACGCGCGCGTGGTCTTCCGCGAGAATCTGGGCTCCTGGAGGGACTTGCTGGATGTCCTGCTGGGGCGTGTTAAGGTCCACATTCAGAAGCTGGGCGGGCAGCCCAACTACAACCGTGTGCGGACGCCGACCGCGGTCATTTCGGTGCGCGGCACGATCTTCGACGTAGCCGTTGAAGACGAGGACGACACCACCCTGGTCAGCGTCGAGGAAGGGCAGGTTGGCGTGCAACACCTGCTGCGGCCCGGCCCCGAGCGTATCTTGAACAAGGGCGAATCGGTACGCGTCTTCCGCAACCAGCCGCTGGCCCAGGCCACCATCGATAAGGACTCGGTATTCCGCGAGGTCCTGCGCAGGGCCGAGCAAGCCGCGTATCAAATGGTGTACCGCGGGCAGTTGCCGGGCACCGGCGTTGGCAGCACGGGTTGCCCTGTGGCTTCGAGTTGCGACACGAAGCATCCAACTCCGCCGCCGACCACGCCGCCCCCCACCGCGCCTACTCCGCCCCACTAATTCATTTCTCACACACCGTCGAAAACATAGGCTGGAGGGCGGGCAATCATGCCCGCAGCCGCCTTTTAGGCGGCCAGAGCTGGCTGAAAAGCCGACCCTAGTATAGCTGAGTGGAGCTATTCGCCCGCTGCGCGGGACACCCGCGACGCCCGGTTGGAAGCGGTGTGGGTGATCGCTGCCGGACGCTTGCGTGGACCCTTGGCGCGATGCGTGGCAACCGGGCGCTTGGGAGCCGCCGCGGTTGGCCGATACGCCACGGGAATAACCAGCCGGTCGCCCGCCGCGGGTGATGCCTCCTTGAGTCCATTGGCTGCGGCGATGCTGCCGGGCGCCATGCCGTAGCGCCTGGCGATGGAGGCCAACGTATCGCCGCTCGACACTTTATGCATGCGCCACGAGGCGCGCCGGTCGGCGGGAATCATTTGCAGCGACGCCGAAAGCGCGCTGCCCGTTCCCTTGGGAACATGCAATACGTACCCAGCCGGCGCCACACCCTTCAGCAGCGCGGGATTCATGTCCAGCAGCTCCGGCATGGGCGCATCGGTTAAATCCGCCACCAGCCCCAGATGTGTAGGCGCATCCACCTCGATGGTGTCGAACTCCAGCGGCGCTTCCGGAACCACACCATCCAACCCGTATTCCGCCGCGTTCTTGGTCATGATGGTCATGGCCAGAATGATGGGCACATAGTTGGTGGTTTGCTCGGGCAAGGCGTGGCGGCTGCGCAGCTCCCAGAAGTCCGCATATCCGGTGCGCTCCACCGCGCGTGCCACGGCCACCGGCCCGCAATTGTACGCGGCCATAGCCAGGTACCAATCGCCGAACATATTGTAAAGATCGTGCAGATGCCTGGCGGATGCGCGCGTGGCCTTCTCGGGATCGAAGCGGTCGTCCGTGTAAGCGGTCCGCGTCAGCCCGTATTCCTGGCCGCGCCACGCCATGAACTGCCACATTCCGCCAGCGGCCATGTACGAGATGGCCCGCGGGAAAAACCCCGATTCGGCCTGCGCCAAGTGGATCAACTCCTGCGGAACGCCCTCCTCCTGCAGAATGCGCGCGATCAGCGGGCGATAGCGCCCGGCCCGCTCCAGCCCCGCGATCAGAGTCCTCCGCCCGCGTCCGGAGAAATAATTGATGTATCCCAGCACGGCGTCGTTCACCGAGAGCGGAAGCTGGGAAACAGTCGCCTGGACCTGCTCCTTCACTTTGTCCTTCAGCTTGGGATCCACCGGAAAGGTCATCTGCAGAATGTCTTCCAGAGGCGCCTTCTCGAATCGGGCTTCGTCCACGTCCGCGCCCGCGCCCAGCCTCGCCAGATCGTAGCGATGGACGGCATCCACCATCTCGTCGAGCCGGGCTTCAAATGCCTGCCGGTCCGGGGGATTGTGTTCCGAAGCCTCCAGCATCAGGTCGACCGCTGCGTCGAACTCCCGGCGCGCCTGTTGGGTATCGTTGGCCTGGTAGGCTTTCTTGCCACGCTGGAAAGCCTGGTCGGCGCGCAGCATCAGCAAGTCGGCTTCGGATGGCGCAACCGGCATTCTCTGCACAATCTGCCGCAAAGGGGCAGGTTGTGCATCGCTGAGGTAGGGATTCGGTTCCAGCACCGGCGGTTCGGCGATCTCCGCCGCCGCCGGGTGCGGCGTCGAAGGGAGAAACGCTGTTTGGAACTTCGACTGCTGGTTATAGCTGCAGCCCGAAATGCTCAGGGCAGCGGAGGACGCGAAAACATAGACAAATCGCTTGGTTCGATTGGTCACTAAAACGATCCTTCGAACAGATTCGAACAGCTTTACAAGCTGCCAGTGGAAGTTGTAGCCGAAATGAAACCTAGACTCTATCGCATTGCCCGGCCAAGGTCAACCGGGTACCCGAGAGTATATGTGTGTCCGAACGACACAGAACGTCTCCCTCTATTCTACTCCTCTTCTTCCTCTTCTCCGGTTTTGGCCGCCTTGGCCGCCGCTATAATCTTGTCGGCCTGCAGGCCCGGCACGTAATCGTAATGATCGAATTCCATGGTAAAGGCGCCGCGCCCCTGCGTCATGGAGGTCAGATCGTTCTGGTAGTTTAGCATTTCCGCCATGGGCGCCTGGGCACGAATGAACTGAGTATTGCCTTTAGTATCCATGCCCGCGATGCGGCCGCGGCGACCGTTGAGGTCGCCCATGAGGTCGCCCGCGTACTCCACGGGCGCCTGGATCTCCACGTTCATAATGGGTTCCAGCAGCGCCGGCTTGGCCTCCTGCATGGCGTTCTTGAACGCCTTGCGCGCCGCCAGCTTGAAGGCCAACTCGGAAGAATCCACATCATGGTACGAGCCGTCGTACAGTATCACGCGGAAATCCACCATAGGGAATCCGGCCAGGAAGCCGCCGCCGGCCGCTTCCAGGATGCCCTTTTCCACCGCCGGGATATAGTTCTTGGGAATCGAGCCGCCGAAGATTTCGTTGACAAACTCGAAATTGCCGCCGTTGCGCAGCGCCCAGACACGGCGGCCATGCAGGTCATACAGCATCCCGTCGACTTCTTTCTTGGCTTCAATGTCCTCTGAGCCTCCTGCCGCTCGGACCAGTTCGGCGGCGCTGAGGGACCGCGCCAGCGGCTCCATTTTGATCCGGCAATCGCCGAACTGGCCGTGACCGCCGGTCTGTTTCTTGTGGCGGCCCTGCACGTCGGCGTGGCCCCGTATCGTTTCGCGATACGGAATCTTTGGCGCTCTTAGGATGACTTCCACGCCGTAACGCCTTTTCAGCCGGCTGGCGACCACTTCCACGTGCTGCTGCCCGCTGCCCCCCAGCAGAAACTCCTTGGTCTGCGGATCGCGGAAAAACCGCAGCGATTGGTCTTCTTCCAGGATGCGGTGCACCGCGCTGCCCATGCGATCCTCATCCTGGCGCGACTTGGCCTCGATGGCGAAGGCGATGGACGGCTCCGGAAGCTGCACCGGCGGATAGACGAACGCCACCCCCTTGTCGGCCAGGGTATCGCCCGTGAGCGTATCCTTCAGCTTGGCGACCGCGCCGATATCCCCCGCGTGCACTTCCGTGACTGGCACGATGGTCTTTCCCACCGGCACGCCGATGTGCGCCAACCGTTCCGCCGTGCCCTTCTGGTTGGAGAGGTTGGCGTCGTTCCGCACCACGCCGGAGTAGACCTTGAAATAGGTGATGCGGCCCGCGAACGGATCGGCCGTGGTCTTGAACACGTAGGCCGAGCATGGCCCGGCATCGGCGATCTTGCGCACGGTCTCTTCGCCGTTGGTCTTCACGGTAACCTGGCGCTCGGTGGGCGCGGGCAGATTGTCCACCACGAAGTTGAGGATCAGGTCCGTGCCGATGTTGTGCAGCGCCGAGCAGCACAGCACCGGGAACAGGCGCATCTCCTTGGTGCCCGCCTGAACGCCGTCCAGGATATGTTCCGCCGGCAGCGTGCCCTTCTCGAAAAACTCTTCCATCAGCGCGTCGTTGCCCTCGGCAACCAGTTCGACCAGCGCTTCGTGGGCGGCTTGCGCGGCGTCCGCCAGGTCCGCCGGGATGTCGCTCTCCTTGCCCTTGCCGTCCCCATCCGGCGTGTAGGTGTAGGCTTTCATGCGAATCAGATCGATGACGCCCTTGAAATCCCGCTCCGCCCCGATGGGAATCTGCACCGGTATGGCGGTACGGCCGAAGGCTTCCTGCACGCTGGTCAGGGCGCGCTCGAACGACGAGCGCTCGCGGTCGAGCTTGTTGATCACCACGGCGCGCGGCAGCTTGTAATCGTTCGAATAGCTCCAGACCTTCTCGGTCTGCACCTCCACGCCGGCCACGCCATCCACCACCACCAGCGCGCCATCGGCCGCCACCAGCGCGCCGCGCGTGTCGTTGATAAAGATGTTGTAGCCGGGCGTGTCCAGGATGTTGATCTTGGCCTTCTTCCACTCGGCCACGGCGATGGCGGTGGAGATGCTGACTTTGCGCTGCACCTCCTCCTCGTCGAAGTCCGTGATGGTGTTGCCTTCATCCACCCGCAACAGCCTGCTGGTGGCCCCGGCCGTGAAGAGCAGCCCGGCGGTGAGCGTCGTCTTGCCGGAATCGCCGTGGCCCACCACACCGGCATTCCGGATGTCCTTGCCTTCGTAGGTCTTCACAAAAGCTCCCGTTTGAAACAGGATGGTAACACAAGGGGAAAAGGTAGCACAGGCTTCAGCCTGTGGTGGGGCAGCCCCCGGCCTGCGCGGGTCCTCCAGGACCCGCTCTTCGCATATGGAATCACTGCCACGCTGGCCAAACGCACCCCCGGAACACCGGGCACCCAACTTCGCTACGCCATGCGCAAGATGAAAGCTCACGGACTGCTGGAACGCATCGGGACAGGCTGCCGTTGCCGCTTCACCGGCACGCCGCATGAGATTCTGAGAGATGAATTCTTAGAATCGGCGCTGCCAAAGCCTAAACGAAGTGCAAGCAAGCCATGCATCCAGTATGATGGGGCAACCGGGTAAGACCGGCGCCCAGGACCGGACTTACGGGGCGACCGCGATGGTCACCTGGTTCGTCGTGGTCACGCCGCCAATCCGGATCTGTAAGGACACCGCGCTCCCCGTGGGCGTGTTGGCGGCCGGTGTTACACCGATCTGATACTCGCTGACGAATTGCGGCGAGAGCACAGAATAGATAGGCTGCGCTGGGACACCGCCGATCAACACGGTCGGCTGCAGCAACGTGTTCCGGAACGTGCCATCCGACGCAGCCACGTAGTTATCGATCGATGGGGTCACCGAGCCGAGTCCGGTGCACGCGATTATCAAGGCGTGTCCCGAACTGATCGAGATCGGGGCCGTGGCGAGACTCCCAAGGGATAGGCTGGCCGGCGCGGCGAGCGCTCCTGTGGTGTTGTCGTATGCAAAAGCCTGGCCGAGCCCGTTCGCAGTGGTCGTGAAAATGCCGGGCGACGCCGGCGTCACGGTCACAGTCTGGGGGGCCGACGTGCCGCCGCCACGGGCAACCACGATGTTCACCGTGCCTCCTTGGCTCGACGGCAGCACATTAAACGGGAGCTGCGCATTGATCTGAGTCTGACTTACAAAGTACAGCCCCGCGGGAATGTTGTTGAATGTCACGGATGTAACATCGCTCAGCGCGGCCGGGAGCGGGATGGCGCTTGCGGCAGCCGTTGAGGCAGCCAGGCCCGTGCCAAAGATGGACACGATGGACCCGGGCGCTACGCCTTCGGTGCTGTAGCTGCCGGCATTCAAGACGCCTCCGGCGTTGACCGCCGGCGCGGCGGTTGCTGCGATCTTAGCCACGAAGCCGTGAGAGCAGCAGGGGTTGTTGTTGGCGGTCGTCTGGAATGCGCCGGGAGTCGTGATCAGGTTCGGGCCGCCGTTGTTGCCGGCGAGATAGATGTCGCCGGCAGAGTCGACTGCCAGCCCGGCCGGACTCGCGGTGTCGAGCCCGCCGGACCCAACGCGCGTGGAAAACAGCAGATTAGCGCCCGTGGGGTCGAGCTCGGCGACGATTACGTCCATCTGCCCGCCGCTTGGGGCTGGCTCAACCGGATTGACCGATGGGAAACCCGATCCGGCTTCTTGCCCCATGATATAGATGTTCCCCTTCCCATCCAAGTGGATGGGTCCTGTAAAGAATAACGCGTCGCTGCCATCGCCCTTGCTGTCTCCCACAAAGGTGGACCACACGATGGAGGTGGCGGTAGGATTCAGCTTGGTCACGTGGCCTGCCGCGCAGTTCTGGCCATTCACCCCGCAGACGGTCGAATAAGCGCCGGCCGTCACGGGAAAATCCTTAGAATTGGTATATCCGGCAATATAGGCATTGCTGGCGCTATCGATGGCGATGCCGCTGATGAAGTCGCCTGTATTCCCAGTTTTCCCGCCAAGGTAGGTGGCGTAGGCCAGCGATGCCCCACCGGCGGAAGTGACCGGATTAAACTTCGCAACGAAGCCGCGCCAGGCTTGCACATAGGTTGCTGGGTTGCCCAAAGGAGCGCCATTGGGCTGAATAACGCCGGCGGTTGTCGGCAGGTTGCTGGCCTGGGTCTCGCCGACCAGATAGAAGTAGCCGTTGGCATCCACCGTTACGCCAGTGCCATACGTGCCGCCGCCGCAGGCGATGATGCACTGGAAATTCGTGTCGCCGAAGAGAGTGGAATAGAGCAGGTGGGCGCCGGTGGGATCGAACGCCGCGACGAAAGCGAATTGGGGGTCGCCTCCGACAGGTTGGGTTCCACCGATTACCGCGCCGCTGGTTGTTGGAAAGCAGGATTGGAATGTATCGGGCTGGCCTGTGTAGCAAGTCTCCGCCTCGTTGCCGGCAATGTAAGCGCGGCCGGCGCTATCCACGGCAATGGAAGTTGCATACGCATACGAGCCGTTGCCGCCAAGAAAAGTCGAGTAGACAAGGCCCGTTCCGGTGGGATTCAGCTTGGTCACAAATGCGGACGTGTCAGCGCCGCCGCAGTTGGAGGAATTCTGGACGGGCGCCCCTGTGTTGTTGGGAGCTGGGGAGCAGACTGTCTGGTACGCTCCGGCGGTTGCCGGGAAATCGGGTGAGTCTGTCTCCCCGGTCACGTAAGCATTGCCACTGGAGTCCACCGCGATGGCGTAGGCGTAGTCATAGCCGTTGCCGCCCAAATAGGTGGAATAAACCAGTGAACTGCCGTCCGGACTGAATTTGGTCACAAACGCCGAAGGCCATTGCCCGGGACTGACGCCCTGCACCTTTGCCGGGGGCGCGCTTTGATAAGGGTTCTCCGTTGGGAAGTCGATCGAGTAGGTGTAGCCCGTCACATACGCGCTGCCGGCGCTGTCCACCGCGAGACCCTGCGACGTACCGTTCGGACCGTTATCGAGTGTCCGCCCGATGTGATCGTTGCCGCTCCCGCCAAGATAACTGGCATAGCTGAGCACCGGGTCGATGATCAGCGCTTTGGAATGGTCGTAGCTGCCAAGCCGGAAGCGTACCTCGTCCCCGGCCACGGCGAACGACCCTTCAACGCCGGTCTTCTTGCCTCCATCCAGTTGGTACAGCACCGGCTTCTTGAAGCTGGAAGGGCCGTTAGGCGCACTCAGGGCTAAATTGCCCTGCGCGTCGACGCTGGCGCCGGCGCCGTCGATCCGCCAGGCGATGCGGCTGGGGTCGGCGCCGGGCGCGACCACAAAGTCGTACTCCAACTGGCGCTGATTCCCGTAAAAGACCAGATCCACGCCGGGGTAGACCTGGGGATACTTGACCTTGCCATAGGTCGGAATGCCGGAGCGCCAGTTCTTCGGGTCGTTGCCGATGAAGTAGCTCACCACGCCGGGCTGCCGGGCCAGTCCTACCGCGTCTGCCTTGGTATTCGCGCCGATCAGGCTCATGCGCACGGTGTCCACGGACGCGGCTTCCGGTGTTTGCTGCCGCTCCAGGTTGAGGACGACCTGGCCCGGAGCGAGGAAGAGCGCGTAGCCGGAACCGCGCGAGAGAAACTGAACCGTGGATGCCACCTGCCCCTGGTTCGGCTCGAAACTCAATGGCACGCTCATGAGTTTCGTTTCGGGGAGGTTGCGCTTGTTGTCTCGCGAGGCCGCGAAGGCGCGCGGCCACCCAAGGCCAGAGGAGATCGAAATGATCGTGAGCGCCGTTATTGCCCGAAGCGCACGCGCCTGGGGCGCAGTCGAAGACCGTTCGCTGGTCATACTCGTTGTACCTCCATGTCCTCGCGGAACGTCGCGGGCGTTATTTGCCACGATTTCCGTTTTGGCCGCCCTGCCAGCATCAAGAATAACACCATCGGAGCCGCTTATCTCATTAAATTCCAAAGCCATCCGTTGCCGCCCGCCCCCTCCCCGCACGACCACGGCGTCCTGTAGCGCTCCGTCAACCGCTGCCTCCGCCAGTTGAAAGCGTCTCAGACGGCGCGCCTCAACCCGCCCAATCTGGTCCAGTGGACGCCCAAGCCGAAGTGCGCTTCTCCGCACCCGGCTGTGCAGGCTTCAGCCTGTGGTGGGGCAGGCTCTCAGCCTGCGACGGCCTCCCAGGCCGCCCTGCGCGCCCACCCGCATTTGACAACCCTTCCCCGGCCTATTTAGAATGATGGTTCACACGCTCATCCGGATCTGGTTGTGCGCGTCCTTCAATGACAACCGTATTTGTCTTGTCTGGAATCAAACTATGATCAAAGTACAGGGCTTGACCAAGCGATACGCCCGCACCGTCGCTGTCGACAACATTTCCTTCGAGGTCGAAAAGGGCCAAATCGTCGGTTTTCTGGGGCCTAACGGCGCCGGCAAGACCACTACTATGCGGGTCCTCACTTGCTTCCTCCCCCCCACCGCCGGCACCGCGACCGTGGCCGGGTTCGATGTCCTGGAGAATCCCCACGAGGTCAAGAAACGCATCGGCTATTTGCCCGAAACCCCTCCCCTTTACCCGGAAATGGAGGTCTCGGAATACCTGACCTTCGTCGGTAGGCTCAAGGGCATCTCCAGCGCCGATATCGGTCGCCGCGTCGCCGAAGTGACCGAGCGTTGCGCGGTCGGCGATGTGCGCATGAAACTGATCGGCAAGCTCTCCAAAGGCTACCGCCAGCGTGTGGGCCTGGCCCAGGCCATCATTCACAACCCCGACGTGCTGGTTCTCGACGAACCCACCGCCGGTCTCGACCCCAAACAAATCATCGAAACCCGCGAGTTGATCAAGCACCTGGCGGGCGATCACACCATCATTCTGAGCACCCACATCCTGCCCGAAGTCGAACACTCGTGTCAGCGCGTGGTCATCATCAATAAGGGCAAGCTGGTAGCGACGGACTCGGTCGAGAACCTGACCAATCGCCTGCGCGGCGCCGAAGCCGTGGCGCTGGAGGTGGCTTCGTCCAACGGACCGCTCGATCCGTCCATCGTCCAGCAGCGCCTCGAACAGGTGACCGGCGTCAGCCGCGTACTCCCGCGCGAAGTGAAGGAAGGACGCCTGGCCTTCGAAGTCGAAAGCCTCCAGGGCCGCCACATTCGCGCCGACCTTGCCCGCGCCGTGGTCAACGCCGGCTGGAACCTGAATGAACTGCGCACCGTCGGCCTCAGCCTGGAAGACATCTTCCTGCAACTGACCGGCGCCGAAAAGACTGCCGCACCCAGCACGCAGCACCCGGAACCCAAAGAGGCATAACCATGACCAACGTTTGGATTATCTGCCGTAAAGAACTCAAGAGTTACTTCGCCTCGCCGATCGCCTATCTCCTGATGGCGTTTTTCGCGCTGATTTTCGGATTCGGCTTCTTCACCGCCACCCGCGATTTCGTGCGCTTCGGCTTCATGGCTCAAATGCAGGGCCGCAACATGCCGATGAACGTCAACGAGCAAGTCGTCCGGCCGTTGCTGGGATTCGCCAGTACGGTGGCGCTCTTCCTCATCCCCATGATCACCATGCGCCTCTTCGCCGAAGAGAAGAAGACCGGCACCATCGAGTTGTTGATGACTTCGCCCATCTACGATTGGGAGATTATCCTGGGCAAGTGGCTGGGCGCGCTCTTGCTTTACATGTGCGTGCTGGGTATGTCCGCCATCAACATCGCCCTGCTCTTCGCCTTCGGCAAGCCCGACTGGAAGCCCATCTTGATCGGCTATCTGGGATTGATCCTGCAAGGCGGGACGCTGCTGGCCATCGGCGCGTTCATCTCCACCACCACCAAAAACCAGATCATCGCCGGCGGCGTCACTTTCTTTGTGTGCCTGCTGCTCTGGCTGCTGAGCTGGTTTACCGCCTACGATTCGACCGGCTACGCGTCGGTGGTGAATTATTTGTCCATCGTGACGCACTTTGAAGGATTCGCCAAAGGGGTACTCGACTCAAAGGATGTGATCTTCTACATCTCCATGATATTCTTTGCACTATTCATGACGTCCCGTTCCATGGAGTCGCTGCGCTGGAGAGCATAAATGAAAGCAGACTGGATTAAAACAAGACAAACGAAGTACGGGGCCTATGTCGCCGTCTACATCCTGGTGATTATCGCCGTGCTGGGTGTGGCTAACTTCCTGGCCAATCGCTACGACAAATCCTACGACGCCACTGCCAACAAGCAGTTCAGCCTTTCCGATCAGACCGTCAAGGCCGTGAAAGGGTTGAAGAAGGATGTGACCGTCTCCTACTTCGGTGAGACGACTAACTTCCCGCAAGCCCGCGACCTGCTGGGACGCTATGCCAGCTTGTCTCCGCGGCTGAAGGTCGATTACATCGATCCCGTGAAGAAGCCGCAATTGGCGCGCGCCGCGGGTGTCCGGCAGGAAGGCACCATCGTGGTGAATGCCGGAGAACGCAAAGAAGATGCCAAAAGCCTCACCGAAGAAGAAATCACCGGCGCGCTGGTCCGTTCTCTTAAGGGCGGCGAGCGCAACGTCTGCTTCCTCTCGGGCAGCGGCGAACACAGCCTGGACGATACGGCCGGCGCCGGCTTCTCGACGTTGAAAGAGTCTCTGGAACACAACAATTACAAGACGCGGTCCGTCAACCTGGGGCAGCCGGCTGCGCCCTTAGGCGCCGCGGCGCCCGTAATCGGCCAGGCGCAGCAGGCCAATGTGGAAATCCCTAAGGATTGCACCGTGCTGGTCTCCGGCGGTCCCAAGCTGGCCTACTCTCCCGCGGAAGCCGCCGCAATCAAGGCATTCGTCGAGGGCGGCGGCAGCGTGCTGTTCCTCATGGATACGCCGCTGCGCATCGGCCCGCAGGAGGGCACCGAGAATCCCGAACTGGTGAAGATGCTGGCCGAGTGGGGCGTCACCATGAATAGCGATTTGGCGCTCGATACCAGCGGCGTCGGCCAGATCTTTGGCCTGGGCCCGGAAGTCGCCATGGTCACCAATTACGAATCGCAGGCCATTGTGCGCGATTTCAAAGAAGGCGTCCCCACAGCCATCCCGCTTTCCCGTACGTTGAAGATCGAAGGGAACACCAAGGTAACCGACGACAAACTGATCTCCACCACTGACAATAGCTTTGCCGCAGCCAGTGTAAACGGACCGATCGATCCCAAGAAAGGCGTCAAGGGACCGTTGGTTCTGGCCGCCGCGGGAACCTACAACACCGGCAAGCCCGGCAACTCGGGCCGCTTTGTGGTCTTCGGCTCGTCGCAATGGGCGGCGAACAACTTCCTCGGTTCGCGTCAAGTCGCCAACCGCGACCTGGCGCTGAATACATTCAACTGGCTCTCGGCCGACGAAGACTTGATCTCCATCCGCCCGAAAGAGACCGAAGACCGCCGTCTGGAGATCAGCGGCAACCGCATGAACCTGATCTTCTGGTGGAGCGTGGTGCTGCTCCCGCTGGCCGTGGTCGGCGGCGGGCTGATGGTTTGGTGGCGCAGGAGATAGCCCATGAAACCACGCGGACTGCTTGCGGCAGTGATCGTGCTGGCGGCCTTGGGCGGTGCGCTCTGGTGGTCCAATCGGAAACAGAAGACCGATGCCGCCAAGCCCGTCGCCGATACTACAACGAAGATCCTCTCGATCCCCGAGGATCAAATCAAGGAAGTCACAATTAAGAAGACCGGCGCGGAAACTACCGTCCTGCGCAAAGGCGACGACGGCAAATGGCAGATCGCCGAACCCAAGCCGCAGCGCGCCGATCAGGACACGGCTAAGTCGCTGATCGGCTCGCTAGCGACGCTGAATGCCGACAAAGTCGTGGAAGACAAAGCCGCGGATCTGGCGCCGTACGGTCTGACCGTCCCCACGCTCGACGTCACCGTGCTGAAGAAGGATGGCAAGTCGCAGGATTTCCTGGTGGGCGACGACACACCCACTGGCGGCGGCGCTTATGCCAAACTGGCCGGCGATGCGCACGTCTATACCATCGCCAGCTACGTCAAAACCGGCATCGACAAGACTCCCAACGACCTGCGCGACAAGCGCCTGCTGACCTTCGATCAGGACAAGCTGACTCGCGTGGATCTGCAGCCGGTCAAAGGCGAGACCGTCGAATTCGGCAAGAACAATCAGAACGACTGGCAGATCCTGAAGCCCAAACCAGCGCGCGCCGACGGCTCGCAGGTCGAGGAATTGATCCGCAAGTTGAAAGACGCCAAGATGGACGCCACCATCTCCGATGAGGATTCCAAGAAAGCCGCCGCCGGGTTCGCCTCCGGAACCAAGGTCGCCGTGGCGAGCGTGACGGACTCGAGCGGCACCGAAACATTGGACGTTCGCAAAGACAAAGACAAGAATTACTACGCTAAGTCGAGTGCAGTGGACGGCATATATAAAGTCACCGCCGACCTGGGCGACGGCCTGGACAAGAAGGTCGACGATTTCCGCAACAAGAAGCTCTTCGATTTCGGCTGGACCGATCCCAACAAAGTGGAAGTCGGCAAAGCCACTTTCGAAAAGAGCGGCGACAAGTGGATGAGCGGCGCAAAGCAAATGGACCCGCCCGCGGTGCAGAGCGTGGTCGATAAGCTGCGCGACCTGGCGTCCACGAAATTCCTGGACACCGGCGGCGGTTCGCCCGTGCTGGACATCACCGTCAGTTCCAACAGCGGCAAACGGGTGGAAAAGGTTTCCATTACCAAGCAAGGCGACACATATTTCGCGAAGCGTGAGAACGAGCCGAGCATCTATCAATTAGACAGCAAGGCGGTGGAAGACCTGCAAAAGGCCGCAAACGAGGTCAAGGAATTCCAGCCGCCCAAAAAGAAGTAGGTAGCACAGGCTTTGCCTGTGTGGTGGGACAGGCTTCAGCCTGTCGTGAGCACTTCGTGAATGGCCTTCTAACCGACCTCTACGAACTAACCATGGCCGCCGGCTACCACGACGCCGGCAAGGTCAATCAGAAGGCTACCTTCGAACTGACCATCCGCCGCCTCCCCGCAAATCGCAATTACGTCATTGCCGCCGGCCTCGCACAGGCCATCGACTACCTGCTGAACCTCAACTTCGGCGCTGAGGAAATCGACTACCTCCGCACCCTGCCCGCCTTCGCCAGCGCCTCCGCCGGCTTCTTCGACTATCTGCGCGGCTTCCGTTTCACGGGCGATGTTTTCGCCGTGCCGGAAGGTACGCCGCTGTTCGCCGGTGAGCCGATGATGGTGGTGCGCGCGCCCATCGTCGAAGCGCAAATTCCGGAGACCTACCTGCTGTCCGCGCTCACTTTCCAGACCCTCATCGCCAGCAAGGCCGCGCGCATGGTGGACGCCGCCGCCGGCCGCGCCGTAGTCGAGTTCGGAACCCGCCGCGCCCACACTCCCGAAGCCGGCGTGCTGGCCGGCCGAGCGGCTTACCTGGGCGGCTGCGTGGGCACCAGCAACACGCTGGCCGGATTCCGATACGGCGTACCCGTCTTCGGCACCGCGGCGCATTCCTGGGTCCTGTCGTTTTGTGGCGAGACCGAAGCCTTTCGCAAACTGCAACAAA
Source organism: Bryobacterales bacterium (assembly GCA_003166475.1). Lineage (GTDB taxonomy): Bacteria > Acidobacteriota > Terriglobia > Bryobacterales > Bryobacteraceae > Bog-159. The sequence goes on from PMVV01000497.1 coordinate 21,094, forward strand.
TTCTGGGCGCATCCACCGTGCAACTCGTGGATACCTACAACACCATCGAAGGCGTCAAGAAAGTGGCTGCCCTGGGCCAGCCTTTGTGGGGCATCCGGCTCGACAGTGGCGACTTCCAGAGTCTCTCGCGGGAAGCGCGCGCCATTCTCGACCAGGCCGGATTGCCGGAAGCCAAGATCATGCTGAGCGGCGATCTCGACGAGTACGCCATTCGCGATTTGGTCTCCTCCGGCGCGCCGGTGGACGCCTTCGGCGTCGGCACTCAACTGGCTACCTCCGCCGACGCGCCCGCCATGGGTACGATTTACAAGCTCGTCGAGCTCGACGTCGGTTGCGGCATCAAGCGCTTCACCGCCAAACTGAGCCCCGATAAGTCCACCCTCCCCGGCGCCAAGCAACTCTTCCGTTTTGAAGGCCACGATATCCTGGCGCGTTCCGGCGAATGCAGCAACGGCCAAGCCATGCTCCGTCCGGTGTTGCTCGGAGGGAAACTGGTTGAGCCGCTGCCGGATCTGAACGCCGCGCGCGCCAACGCCGCCGCATCGCTGGCCAAACTGCCCGCATCGCTGCGCAGCCTCGATCCGGCCGACCCATGGCCCGTCAGACATAGCAAAGACTTAGCCGCCCTGATCGAGCGGACCCGGAGCAACGTCGTATGAAGACCGTGTTCGTTGACGTGGACACCCAGATCGATTTTCTGTTTCCCGCCGGCGCATTGTACGTGCCCGGCGCCGAGCGGTTGCTGCCCGCCATCGCCCGCCTAAACCATTTCGCCGCCGCGCAGGGTATCCCGCTGATCTCCACTACCGACGCCCACAGCGAAGACGATCCCGAGTTCCGCCAGTGGCCGCCGCACTGCGTCGCCGGCACTACCGGTCAGTTGAAGCCCGCCGAAACACTGGTCGGCGCAGGTCAAATCGTCGTCAAGAAGCAGGCGTTGGATGTCTTCACCAATCCGGACTTCCCTGCCCTGCTCGACTCTCTCGCAGCCGATCGCTATGTAGTCTACGGGGTCGCCACCGACTATTGCGTGCGTTGCGCGGTCACGGGTCTGCTCGCGACCGGCAAGCCCGTCTCCCTGGTGACCGACGCCATCGCCGCCGTCAGTCCCGACGACGGCGCCCGCACTCTCGCCGAATTCACCGCCCGCGGCGGCAGACTCACCACGGTGAGCGAACTTATAGAGATAGGCCAGGAGGCCTGTCCTACTCCACAATCGCCTGCATTACCGCGTTGTCGAAATCTCTCTGCACGGACGGAACCTGCGTCTGGATCATGACGATGGTGACCATCTTTTCCCGCGGATCGATCCACGTCTGGGTGCCGTAGGCCCCGTCCCAACCGAAGCTTCCGTTGGAGACGCGCAGACCGGCGGTCACGTTATCCTCGACGATGCCCACCAGCAACCCATAGCCCATGCCGTGGGCGGGACGTCCGAGCTTCCCATTGAACATATCGCCCACGTGATTTGAGGCCATTAAGTCCACCGTCCTCGGGCTTAGCAGGCGCTTGCCGCGCAGCTCTCCGCCGTTCAGCAACATCTGTGCGAACTGGAGGTAATCCTCCGCCGTGGACATGAGTCCGCCGCCGCCCGAGAAATAGCTCTTCAAGGAGAAGCCATCCTGATTCTCCGCCTTCAACAGGCCCTTGGGGCTCTTGCTATACAGTGTCGCCATGCGCGGCCGGCGGTCGTCGGGAGGATAGAAGAACGTATCCTTCATCCCCAGCGGCTGAAAAATGCGGGTGCGCAAAAATTCGTCGTACGGCTGCCCGGAAACGAGTTCCACGATGCGCGAGAGCGTGTCGGGACCCGCGTATCCGCTATACGCCCATTGCGTCCCGGGCTGGAAGTCGAGCGGGACCGCCCCCAGCCGTGGTATGTAGGCCGCCAGCGTGTCGCCCTCGGCCATACGCGGAGGGCCCGACTTCGATCCGATGCCGCCGGTCATCAGGCCGTTGGTGTGGGTGAGCAGGTCGCGGATGGTGAGTTCCCTATCTGCCGGGATCGTGTAGAACTCTCCGGCGGTTCCTTTTGGAATGGCAACTTTGGGGTTGGCGAACTCGGGCAGAAACTTCGACACCGGGTCGTTCAGGCGGAGCTTTCCCTCTTCCAGCATCATCATCACCGCCGCGCCGGTGATGGGCTTAGACATCGACGCGATGCGGAAGATGGCGTCCTTCTGCATGGGGCGCTTCGATTCGATGTCCATCAGGCCGTGCGCTTCGAAGTGGACGATGCGGCCGCGCCGGGCCACCAGCGTCACGGCGCCCGAGATTTCGCCGGCGTCGACGTGCCGCTGGATGGCCTCGTGGATTCGGCGGAGGCGATCGGCGGACATGCCTGCGTCCTCCGGTTTGCCGAGGGGCATGTCTCCCGCGGTTAGCGGGGCGGCGAGAAGGGGGACCAGCAAGAAGGGGAGGAGGTGAGTTGGTTTCATCGGTATGCTTTAGGTTAGCAGCGGGGCTTAAGCCCCGCGCGGGCTCAAGCCCGCCCTCCATTTGGAATACCATATTTGGATGTTCAAACGCGCATGGGTTATGTCGATTTGCATTCCCGCGTTGCTGCCGGCGGCTTTGCTGCGTATCGAGGTTTCCGAGCGGAGCGATGTCCTGGACGGCAAGGCTTTCGCGTCCGCCGGCCCTTACGAGCGGATCGTCGGCAAGGCTTATTTCGCGGTCGATCCCAATCTGCCGGCCAACAAGATCGTCGCCGATATCGCCAAGGCGCCGCGCAACCAGGACGGGCTGGTGGAGTTCTCGGCCGATTTCGATTGTCTGAAGCCGCGCGATCCGCAGCATGGCAACCATGCGGTGCTGTTTGAAGTTTCGAACCGCGGCGGTAAGGGCATGCTGGGCACTTTCGGCGAGGACTTCCTGCTGGAACAGGGCTACACGCTCGTGTGGCTGGGCTGGGAATTCGACGTGCCGCCCGGGCCCAACGCGTTGCGGCTCTACGCGCCGGTGGCGCAGGGCATCACGGGTCTGGTGCGCTCCGAAATCGCGCTGGATCGCAAGTCGACGCGGCAATCCCTGGGCGACCGCAGCCAGCTTGCTTATCCGGTGCTGAACCCGGACGATCCTGCGCTGACGCTGACCGTGCGCGAGCATGCCGACAGCGCGCGGCGCGCTGTGGCGCGGGATGCCTGGCATATCGAGGGGGGCACGCACATCGCGATGCCTGCGGGATTCGAACCCGGCAAGATCTACGAGCTGGTGTACACGTCGAAAGACCCGCTGATCGTGGGGCTGGGTCCGGCGGCGGTGCGCGACCTGATCTCGTTCTTCAAATACGGCATCGCGGCCGATACGATTCTGGGCGATCATCACGACTTCATCAAGCGGGCCTACGGATTCGGCATTTCGCAGAGCGGGCGTTTCCTGCGCACGTTTGTGTATTACGGATTCAACCAGGACGAGCAGGGGCGGCGGGTCTTCGACGGCCTGATGGCGCACGTAGCTGGGGCCGGGCGGGGAAGCTTCAATCACCGCTTCGCGCAGCCTTCCCGCGACGGGCACGCCTTTCTGAATACCTTCTATCCGACCGACATTTTTCCGTTTACGGATCTTCCGGAGACCGATGCCGAAACCGGCATCACCGATGGTTTGCTGACGCACGCCACGCCCCCCGCTGCCGTGCCCAAGATCTTCTATACGAACACCTCGTATGAGTATTATGGGCGCTCGGCGTCGCTCATCCATACCACCCTCGACGGCGCCAAAGACGCGCCCCTGGCGCCCAACACGCGGATCTATTTTCTGGCCGGATGCCAGCACGGACCGAGCCCGTTTCCGCCGGACCGCGGGGAGGCGCAAAACCTGGCGAATCCCAATAATTACAGGTGGACGCTACGGGCGCTGCTGGTGGCGCTGAACGGCTGGGTTGCGGACGGGCAGGAACCGCCGCCATCGCGTTATCCGAAGATCGCCGACGGCAGCCTGACGCCGCTGGGCGCGGTGGCGTTCCCGAAGCTGCCGGGCGTACAGTTTCCCGCGCGCATCCAGCAGGCGTGGCACGTAGACTACGGCGAAGAATTCCGTAGTGCCGGGATTGTGACGATCGAGCCGCCCAAAGTGGGGAGCGCGTTTGCGATGCGGTTGCCGCAGGTGGATGCGGACGGCAACGAGACGGCGGGCATCCGGATGCCGGCGACGGCGGTCCCGCTGGCGACTTATACCGGATGGAATCTGCGCTCGGCGGCGATCGGCGCGCCGGACGAGTTATATAGCATGGTGGGATCGTTCATTCCGTTCGCGCGTACGAAGGCGGAGCGGATGAAGACGGGCGATCCGCGGCTGTCGGTGGAAGAACGGTACGCGAGTAAGCAGGCGTATCTGGATAAGGTGGAGGTGGCGGCGCACGGTCTGGTGCAGGAGCGCTATTTGCTGGAGCGGGATGTGGCGCTGGTGGTGGCGCGGGCGGCGGCGGAATGGGACTTTGTGACGCGGTGAGCTTACGCGCGGTTTAGTCGGTAGCCGGCGGGATGCCTACGCGACGGTAAATCCGCTGCAGCGGGATCGCCACGCCGATGGAATCGATCTTCAACTCTTCGTCCGGACTCTGGTAGTCCCGCAAAGTCCAAGTGCCATCCGCCTGGCGCGTGTACTGCTCGACACGAACCTGCTCCTGATCGACGAGCACGTAATCTCTCAAAGAATCGATGGAGCGATAGAGCCGGGATTTTAGGCCGCGATCGTATTTCTCGGTGGAGGGTGACAGAACCTCGAAGATCGCCACGGGGTTCATGAGAATGTCGTCGTGCTCGTCGAATGCTTGCTGCTCTCCGCAAACCACCGTAACGTCCGGGTACACGTACGCCCGACTCGACACCCTCACCCGGTTATCGGAACCAAAAGGCTCGCAGGTGCGAGCCTCCAACGCCAAATCGAGGTCCACAAGCAGATTCCGCTGTATCCGGCCGTGCCGGTTTGTCCCGCCGGACATGGCGAACATCTCGCCGTCAATGAATTCGCTGCGGAACTCCGCCACCCGCTCGATGGCCAGGTACTGCTCTTCCGTGAGTTTGGAAACCGGATGCGACGCCACGAGGCCTCTGTTCGAAGTTTACCACCGCCAATGAGTTATACAGCATAGCCGGACCGTTCAATCCGATCGCTCGCACGGAGGCGGAGCGGGCGAAGTCCGGCGACCCGCGGCTGTCCGTGGAAGAACGGGGATGTGGCGCTGGTGGTGGCGCGGGCGTCGACGGAGTGGGACTTGGTGACGCGGTGAGGCGCGCGGTTCAGCCGGCAGCCGGCGGGATGCCGACCCGATCGTAGATTCGCCGTAGCGGGATCGCCACGCCGATGGAATCGATCTTCAACTCCTCGTCGGGACTCTGGTAGTCCCGCAAAGTCCAAGTGCCATCCGCCTGGCGCGTGTACTGCTCGACGCGGACCTGCTCCTGATCGACTAGAACGTAATCTCTCAAAGAATCGATGGAGCGATAGAGCTGGAACTCCATGCCGCGATCGTACTTCTCGGTGGAGGGAGACAGAACCTCGAAGATCGCCACGGGGTTCGTGAGGCTGTCGTCATGCTCATCCGCCGTCGCGGGGGCGCAGGCCACCGAGACGTCCGCGTACAGGTACGCCCGCCCCGACACTTTGATCCGGCAATCCGAGCCGAGAGCCTCACAGCGGCTGCCGCGCAGAGAGGCGTGCAACTCGCCAGCCAAATCCTGCTGTATCCGGACATGGCTCATTGACGCGCCAGCCATGGCGAACATCTCGCCGTCAACGAATTCGCTGCGGAACTCCGCCGCCCGCTCGATGGCCAGGTACTGCTCTTCCGTGAGTTTGGAGACTGGATTCGACGCCACAGGACACCTGTTCGAAGTCTACCACCGCAGGTCCCGTCCCAAAGTGACAACTCTGTCACACCGGGGCGCGTCGACCGCCAACCCTGTCCCGCCCATTTCCTGCCGGCAACCGAAATCCATCGTTTTTTCAATAACATAGCTGCCGCCGGGAAAATGGCTCTCGATGTGCAACGCCATAAGCCGAGCGGAGAACCAAACATGACTTTCGACTTGCCCATCGCCGAACAAAGACTAAGAAACACAGCACGCCTGGCCCATCAGGGTATGTGGCTACTGTTCCTGATTGCCGCTGGCTTGATGATCGTCGTCGGCCGCAGCGCTCCGGCGCGCACCGGATCGATCTGGTTCCTGAGCTGCGCCGTTCTGGCCTTCATGTTTTCGTTCGCCCTCCGCGATGTGGTGCGGAAAGTCGGGCATCGGAACACTGAAAACAGAATCGTGCGAGACGTCAAGATCTTCCTGGAAAGAGAACCGGCGCTTCCGGTCCGGCAACCGGCGGCAAAAGCTGCGGCCAGCCAGCCGGCCGCCCCCGCGGGCGATGTGCCTTCGAGGCCGGCCGGTTTCGTCCCACTGCACGGCGGCGCGGCCTACCGCACGCCAGCCGCCGATCCGGTGGTCTTCGATGCAATTCCATTGCACGAGTTCGTAGCCGTCCCGACGGAGTTCTTTGCCGTGCTGTTGCCGGTTATTACTCACTGATGAAAAACGCCGAGCCGCCTCAAGCGTAGTGGGTCAATTTGCGTAGCATCGCCTTGGAGGGCGGCCAATCTTGGCCTGGGGTCCCCTCTGGGGACGCCTTTTTAGGCGGCCAGAGCCGGCTGAAAGCCTGGCTGCGGGCAGAAGTGCCCGCCCTCCAATTGCAAACTGACCCACTACCCGCTTGCGTTAGCCTCAGCCCGCGCTGGTTGCGCCCGGAATGCGG
>PMVV01000220.1 GCA_003166475.1 Bryobacterales bacterium
GCCATGCGGAGATGGTCTTCCATCCGCTTGCCCATTACGAGGCGGTCTTTTTCGTAATATCGATATGCGAGCGGGTTGACGGAATCAGTACCCTCGAAACGGATCGGCGGGATATCGGCAAAATACGACGTGGCCATCAGCTAAGCTCCTTGAAACCTCTTCAGCACTTGATAGAGAGCGACTATGGTAGCGCTGCCACAATCGCCATGGCAAATGCTCAGAGCGGATCCTGCTCGGTGGGGATCCCTCAAATCTGTGGCCGTAGTAGCCTTTCGGTTGGGAAACTGGCCCCTCTGTCAAGGGCCTTCGTTGGCGTGCGGCTCTTATCGTCTCGGCCAAAACGGGCCTGGCGCCGCTTGGCTAGGTAGATTGCCACCTGCCGATTGAATGCCCCGGTTGCGCATTTCCCGCTACACGTGCCCGGCCTAGCCGCTCCGAAACGACTCGGTCAATGTCGGCCACCGCTAAAGGCGCAGGTACCTCGTCGTCGATCTTAGGCACAAACATGGTTGCTCCCCGCAGGCCGAATGGCATACGCGCGCTTGACGGTGATCGCTCGACCGTCCGGACTGATGAATGCCGGGCATTCCGGCCACATCATGCGCACCAAATCTAACCACCGTTCCAATCGCTCGCGGAACTTCCGAGGACGGGCATAAGTGGCACTTCCCAACTGATTCACTAGGCCGAAGTCTCCAAACAGCGGTACGCGCTCCTCTCCCCGCGCTGCGAAGCAGCGGTACGACAGCCACATGTAGAGGTCAAGAACCGCCGGCGAGGACGATAGGGCCTTGGCCGCCTCCAGGTCGGCAGGGATGGGATGGCTCTGGATTTCCCGGTAGAACTCTTCGCTCAACACAATCATGTTCTGGCAGTCACCCGGCAGGTTCTGCTGACCGGGATCGCGGGAGTACCAAATGCGCGCCTCGCTCATAAAGTTGAACCGTGCGTGGTGGACGACAGCGGCCTTTTCCAGTTGCATATCGGAACCGAAGAATATGGTGGCGCCGAAGATGCGCTGGAAAGCGCCGATCAGCCGGCGGTATTGGGAACCGCCCTGCTGCATGCCGAAAGTATCCAACATTTCAAGTGTGCTGGAGAACGTGATAGTTCGGCGCTGCTGCCGGACCGCTAAAGTGGCGAGGAAGATCGGGACCAAACGATCTTGGCCCCACGGCAGCCCATAGGTAGGATGACCGGTGACCTGCAGCAGGAATTGTCCATTCCGGCGTTCGTGCAGCAAGACACCATTGGCTGGCCTCTTGATCGGCAGGCCACAAAGAACAAAGGGCCGGCAGGCGAAGCCCAGGGACTGGCTGGCGGAATCTCGCTTCAGCCGGACGCACTCGACGGCTTGGGCTTGACGGAGCTTCTGCTTGGATATGAAAATCTCGCCAGGCAACCGCCGCAAGACGGCTGCGGCAGATTCCATAGGTTGCTGGTACGGTTCTGGTTTCGGCGCCGGAAAGCCGGCACTTTCGCTGTTCACGAAATCACCTCGCGAGATCGCCGGACGGTCCGGCGATCCTCTGGGGCGAGGGTTTCAGGATGGGCGATGGGGGGCCTAAAACAGTTACCGGCTCGTTACTGCGATTACTGCGTTAAGCCGGGCTTTTTCGCAAAATGCTGATTCTGCATGGTCATCTATGTTCAGGAAATGTCGCCATGGCCGCAAAAGTTCTTTATTGTCAAACGACGACCGTATTCCCAAGCTGGACGTCGCGGGTTCGAGTCCCGTCTCCCGCTCCATCTTTTCAATAACTTACGAGCAGTCCGCACCTCCAGTGCTCCGTTTGCGCTCCGTTTATCGTTGCGTCCTCGCAAGCTCTTCGAAACACGGGGTTATTTGTGTCGGGCGTGTGCTCCGTTTATAGCCGGCGCGCTGTTCTTCCAAGCAGCCTACGAATGAACGGCTTGCATTCTTTGTTCAGTCCCAGACCGGCAGCGTGGTCGAGACAGTCTTGACTGGCCGCAGTGTCCAGAGGAGATTGGTCGCCGTTATGGACGCAACAGACTGGTCGACTGTGGCCCGGGATTCCATTCTGTGATTCATTGGACGAGCACGATCATCCCGTCCGCTCTATCGCGCCTACCATAGCCGAACGAGATTCGAGTGCCAAGGCGCCGGAGGTTCTTGGAACGCTCCTCGAGGTTCAGGAGGCAGGAGATCTCCCAGGTGCGTCCGAGACCAAGAGCCGTCTTTCTGAGGTTTCGGGCGCAACTGCGCGGAACTGAAAAACCATTCGCCCCCCCCATCACGGCCCATTCCGGATAAGATAAGTTGCATGAGAACGCGGGGCAGATTCAGGCGGAGGCCGTAGCAATGAGTCTGGGCGGCGGACGTTGCGCTATGCGCTGAAGCGCCGGAGCAGCCTGGTCGACTCGTGGCAGGCAGCGCCAATAGTCCAGGTCTTGGCCCTCACTGCCATTTTTTCCTTTGACGACGAAAGCGCCCCGCACGCGATCGTCGTCAACCAGACGTTTGGGCGGCGCTTCTTCGGCAACCGCACCGCCATCGGCCGCCGCGTGCGCATATGGGACCGCTGGTTCACCATCGCCGGCGTCGCCCGCGACAGTAAATATGTGAGCCCGAACGAGGCGGTGGCACCGTACTTCTTCGCTCCGCCCGCCAAGCTTACATGAGACTCGGGAGTGTTCGTGTTCGTGCGCACGGCGGGCGACGCACATCGATCCGAACGACGCGCTGCGCTGCGAGTAGTGCTCTGAGGTCGATCCGATTCCCGATTTCATCCCAAGCCTCCGGAGAGAGGCTGCCTGCGACTGGGCGTTTGCGGCATAATGGGTGCATGGTGAAGTCGGTCGAAGGCGTCTACCGCAACGGGAGGGTAGAGCTGCTGGAGCCGCTGGCCGAGGCTGAAGGCTCGCGCGTTATCGTGACGTGGGTTCGGCCCGCGGGCCCGGTGGATCTTGGTCAAAGAGGAATCGACGAGTCCCAGGCGGCCGATCTGCGCCGCCGCTTGGCTCCATTTGCAGAGGATTGGGATCGCCCGGAAATGGCTGCGTACGATGACCTGCCGCCGCGGTGACATCGTGTTGGTGCTGTTCCCGGACTCGAACCTGCGAACGTCGAAAATGCGACCGGCGCTGGTGGTCCAAGCAGACCAACTCGACTCAGGATTGCCCCAGACTATCGTGGCTATGATCACCAGTAACATGGCTCGTGCGGGATACCCGAGCCGTCTGGCCGTACGTGTCGCAGGTGAGCGTGCGAATGGGTCGGGACTGTTGATGGATTCGGTGATCATGACCGACAATCTCGCTACCGTTCACTACGCGGAAATTGACCGGGTCATTGGAACTTCACAGACATGGGCGACGTCGACGTGGCGTTGCGTACAACTTTGGCTCTATAGCTGGGCAAGCAAGGCCGGAAGTTTTCGGCCAGTGACAATCGCCTCTCGAATACGGTGGGCTGTCGGGAACTGGATTTTGGGGGTGTCGCGATCCAGATCTACAGTTGGTTACAGTTGGTCGGAGGACGGACCAGGCATCCCGCGCCAAAAACCTGGCAATATGTGAAAAGATGGCTAGTATGAAGAGCGTCGATCTGACTTCTTGGCTCGACTTCGAGGGAGCGGTGCGCGATCTGGGGAGGCGACAGGCAGAACTGGAGTTGGAAACCCGCCGTTCGTTCGACGTGCCACTATTCAGGGGGCTGGGAAGTTCGGATTGGGGCCTGGAGACGACATTGGAACGGTCCTACCCCCTCGAGGCGTCAGAGAAGAGGATCGGCCTCTACGAGTACTATACAGATGTATACGCCTCAAAGTCGGTGGTTGAGACCTTCACCGAGCGCCAATGGGAAGGCCTGCCCGATCCGCCTGAATTCACCCAGCTCTTGGCCGACTTCGCCACGCTCGGGGCGCAACTGTTCTTCAGCAAGCACATTGACGTCTATCGATATTTCGCATAGCTGCGGCATCATGGATTTGCATCCCCGCTTCTCGACTGGACAGCTTCTCCGTACATCGCCGCATTTTTCGCCTTCGATGGCATGCCCGAGGACGCAGAATACGTGTCTATATACGCCATGTTGCGGGACAGGGTGCGTACGACTTCATCGGGTATGCCAGTTATTACGACTTTGGGGCCCTATGTTAGGTCCCACAGGCGGCACCTCCTAAAACAGAGCCAGTACTCTATCTGCCTGGAATGGGATCCGGCATATCTCTTCCGCCCGCACGGCGAGGCAATGGACGTGCCAGGCGCTCTAGGGATTGCCAGCGAATTGTCCAAAGTGAACATTACGGCACGCGACAGGACGATGGCGCTGAAGAATCTCGACCTAATGAACATCAATAGGTTCTCGCTTTTTGGCTCTGAGGATAGCCTGGTTCGGACAATTGCGCGTCGCGTACGCCTGCTACGATATTCTCCTTCGTGAGGCATTTTCGGGCGCGTTTGATCGATCAAACCGGCACCCTCAGGTACGTGGTTCCAGATAGGAGATCGCACTCGGTGGTGTAGTTGCTGAGTCGGGCGGAATATGGCGTTCGAGAATATGGATCCCGTGAAATCCCGTGAGGTCCCCAATGAATCGGCTGCAGTGAGACGCGCCGGCCCGAGACTACAGCAGCTCACGCCATCCCCCGAGTGGAGCGTACCGCCTCCGAGCATCGCACGGCGCGCTCCATCGGCTGTGAGTTGAAGCCCACACCGCGTGGTTCTGTTGCGGCGTCTGATAGAATGCGGCATTCTATGTTTTCGCTTTCGCGGCGCCGGTTCCTGGGCGCACTCTCGGCCGCCACATCGCTGGCCGGCTTCGAAGCTCTGGCTGCGCCCGAGCGCGGCCGCGCGCGCATCACCGACATCCGCGCGATGGTCCTGCAGGGCCCGCGGACTTATACTTTTGTCAAAGTCGTGACGGACGCAGGCGTCTACGGAATCGGCGAGGGCTACGGCAGCCCCGGCGTTGGCATCCGGGCGGGCGTGCTGGAGTTGCGCCCGTACTTTCTGGGCAAGGACCCGCTCGAAATCGAAGCGCTCTACAACGGGCTGGGCAACCGCATCGACGGCTCCGCCCACATGCTGCTGCGCGCCGTCAGCGCCATCGAGATCGCGCTCTGGGATCTGGCGGGCAAGCTGCTGGACCAACCCGCGGCCACGCTGCTGGGTGGACGCTATCGCGACCGCGTGCGCGTGTACCGCGACGAAGGCCCCGTGAACATGCTCGACCGCGCCAGTTGCAACGAGTGGGCCGACAAGATGAAGAGCGACCCCGCCGGGTGGACCGCGTTCCGAGTCTCGCCGCCGCGCGGGGCGCCCAAGGTCGACACGGCGCGCGACCCATCCAACCGGGTGCTCACATCCCGCGAACTGCGCGAGATCCGGCAAGCCTTCGAATACTGCCGCGACGCCATCGGCTGGGACCGCGACTTGATTGTCCACTGTGAAGGGGAGTACGATGTGCGAGCGGCCATGCAACTCGCCGAAGCCCTCGATCCGGTGAAACCTTTGTGGCTGGAGGATCCCCTGCCGCCGGATTTCTCGCCTGGCTGGGTGCGCCTGACCGGGGCCTCCAAGGTTCCCATCGGCACCGGCGAAAATCTGGCGCGCCGGCAGGGGTTCAAGGATTTTATCGTGAACCAGGGTTGCGACGTGGTGCAGCTCGACATCCGGAATGCCGGGGGGCTGCTCGAATCGAAGAAGATATCCAGCCTGGCGGAACTGTTCGATCTCCCCATGGCGGCGCACAATACGGGGAGTGCGCTCGGCACCATGGCCACGGTGCAGTGGGCCGCTTCCGTGCGGGATTTCCTGGCCGCCGAAACGGTGGTCGGGCGCCGCAATTGGATGGACGACGTAATCATGCATGAAGGGCCGCTGGTCGCCGACGGTTACATCGCCGTGCCGCGGAAACCCGGCTTGGGCGTCGAGTTGAATCCGGAGGTGGTGAAGGCCAACCTCGCGGAAGGCGAGAAATACTGGGATTGAAACAGCATCCCACAGTCGTCTACGTCGCGCCCTTCGCCGTGTTCATCGCGTTGCGTTGGCTCCCCTTTCCGCCCGAGTGGCTGGCGCCGGTGCGCTTCGTGCTGGTAGCCGCGACGCTGGCGGTATTCTCCCGGCGCGCGATTCCGCGGCACTTCGCGTTCCCCATCGGTTCCGCGCTGCTGGGGGTGGCCGTGCTGGCGGTGTGGATCGCGCCGGACCTCCTCTGGGGACCCGGCTACCGCGATTTCTGGCTGTTCCACAACGGCATCACAGGCGTGGCGCGGAGTACGCTGCCCGTCGATCTGAAGCGAAACGCGTTCTTCATCGCGGTGCGGGTGCTGGAGAGCGCTATTCTGGTTCCCGTCTTCGAAGAGTTATTCTGGCGCGGCTGGCTGATGCGTTATGCGATCCGCCCCGACTTCGAAAGCGTGCCCCTGGGCCGCTACACGGCGGTTTCGTTCTGGGCGGTTGCGTTGCTTTTCGCCGCCGAGCACGGACCCTATTGGGAAGTCGGGCTGATCGCGGGCGTGGCTTACAACTGGTGGCTCGTGCGTACCCGCAACCTGGCGGATTGCGTGTTGGCGCACGCCGTCACCAATGCGTTGCTGGCCGGCTACGTGCTGGTTTTCAATCAGTGGCAGTATTGGCTGTAGAAGCTCTCAGCTATCAGCTTTCAGCCGTCAGCCTTCAGCCCGGCCTCCGCGCCGCCTCCAACCTTTCGTGCTTGGTGCGAGGGGAAAGCTGACGGCTGAAAGCTGAAAGCTGACAAGACAAGACTGAGAGCTTGCGGCGAAGCCGCGCTGTGCTAACCTTAATGCTTCGCACACTTCAAGAAGGAGTCCGTCTCGAATGTCAGTAAGGTTTGGGTTGCGGCTGGGCATGGCTTGCCTGGCCCTGATTTCTCTATCGAAAGCCGGTCTGAGTCAGACCAAGGTTGGCGTTATCAGCCTGCAGCGGGCAGTGCTGGGATGCGCCGAGATCAAGAAGGCCTCCGCCGCCATGGAGACCAAGTACAAGCCCCGCCAACAGGAAATGGAACGGCTGCAAAGGGAGCTGGATGGCATCCGGCAGCAGTTGCAGACCAACGCCGGCAAGCTCACGCCGGGGGCCGAAGCGGACCTGAACGCCCAGGGCACGCGCAAACAGCGCGAACTGCAGCGCTTGAACGACGACCTGCAGGCCGACGTCACCGCGGAGCGCAACGAGATTCTCGGCAACAGCGGCAAGAAGATGAGGGAAGTGGTGGAGAAGCTGGCGGCTGAAAAAGGCCTCGACGTGGTGGTGGAGGAACAAGGCACGTTGTTCTTCAAGCCCGCGCTGGATCTGACGGCCGATGCCATCGCCGCCTACGATAAGGCTTATCCGGCAAAATAGGCCCGCCATGGCTGGCTATCTCGATCATTACGGAGCCGGCGAAGAACGGCGCGAAAAGACCATCAAGCGGCTGGTGCTTACCGCCGTCGTCGTAGTCATCGCCGCGGGCGTCCTGTTCTTGATTTTCAAGAACTACCGCCAGGAGCGCCAAGTCAATCGCTTCTTCGGCATGCTGTCACGCCAGGATTATCAGGCGGCCTACGCCCTGTGGGGCTGTACCGCAGCCAACCCTTGCCGCGATTATCAATTCGCCGAATTCATGAAGGACTGGGGTCCGCAGAGCGAACATGCCGACGCGAAATCCTTCCACATTACCAAGACGCGCTCCTGCGGCTCGGGCGTAATCGTGACCGTGGATTCCGGCAAGGGCGCCAACCAGCAGGAAGACAAGCTGTGGGTGCAGCGGGACGATCTGACCATCGGCTTTTCTCCGCTGCCAGGCTGTCCGGCGGGGCAGTAGACGTACAATGAAACAAGGAACTGGAGCAGAATGGGCACAACAGTAGCGGGTTTGGAAGGCGTCGTCGCCGGCGAGTCCGAGATCTGTTACATCGACGGATACGCGGGCGTGCTCAGCTACCGCGGATATAACATCCACACGCTGGCCGACCATGCGACGTTTGAAGAAGTCATCTTCCTGCTGTGGAATGGATGGCTGCCCAAGCGGACGGAGCTCGAGCAGCTCAAGAAGGACCTGTTCGCCAACCAGGGAATCCCCACCGCCGTGGTGGACTTTCTAAAAACGGTGCCCCAAGCCAGTCCGATGGACGTGTTGCGCACGGCGGTCTCAATGCTCGGCATTTACGATCCGGAGACGCCGGACATGACGCCGGACGCCAATACGCGCAAGGCGCTGCGGCTGATGGCGCAAACTTCCACCATCGTGACCACGTTCGACCGCATTCGCAAAGGTCTGCACGTGATCGGCGGCGACCCGTCTATGAGCTTCGCCGAGAACTTCCTGTACGCGCTGACCGGCAAGCGGCCCGACGAGGTGATGGAGCACGCGTTCGACGTGGCCTTGACCCTGCACGCGGACCACGAGCTGAACGCTTCCACTTTCGCCGCGCGCGTGACGGCCGCGACGCTGTCGGACATGTACTCGTCAATCACCTCGGCCATCGGCGCGCTGAAAGGCCCGCTGCACGGCGGGGCGAACCAGGACGTGATCAAGATTCTGCTGCAGCTTTCGAGCGAGGAAGCCGCCATCGACCGGGTGAAGAGCACGCTGGCGCGCAAGGTGAAGATCCCCGGTTTCGGGCACCGCGTGTATCGCGCCGAAGATCCGCGGGCCACGCACCTGCGGGTGCTCTCCGAGGAGTTGGGCCGGCGCACCGGCCAGGAGAAGCTGTTCCGCATGTCGCAGGCTATGGAGCAGACCGTCAAGGCGGAGAAGGGGCTGATCGCCAACGTGGATTTCTACTCGGCCTCGACCTACTATGCGCTGGGCATTCCGGTGGATCTGTTCACGCCGGTGTTCGCGGTGAGCCGCATGGCGGGATGGACGGCGCACACGCTGGAGCAGTACAAGAACAATCGCCTGATCCGACCGCGCGCGGAGTATAAGGGCAATCCGGACGGCATGAGCTGGATTCCCATGGACCAACGCTGATGGACGAGCGCGCCTATTACACGGAATCGCCGACGACGAAGCCCATGTCGTTGAACTGCCCTTTTTGCCGGTCCGCCGAGACCTACGAATTGCGCTGGATGGTGCGCAAGAAGAAGGACCGCCTGCCGCCTGGCGCCGACGAGCGCGACCGCGCGCGGTTCGCCAAGTCGCAAAGCTACATGGTGCTGCTGGACGACAAAGTGGCCTGCAAGAATTTGCGCTGCCGGAAGCGGTTCGACATATCGGGCGTGAAGACGATGGCGTTTCTGTAGGGCGGGCAATCATGCCCGCAGCCGCCTTTCAGGCGGCCCGAGCCGGCTGAAAGCCGGCTGCGGCCAAGATTGGCCGCCCTCCAAAAGTCCATGCGCGTATTCGTGGCCGCGGGCCACACGCTCGAAGAAACCTTGCGCGACGAGATCGCCTGGTTCCGCCAGCGGCAGGTGAACTGAAATGCCCTCTGTCGAGACCAGCCGCAGCGATTCTATTCTGACGGTGACCATCAACCGGCCGGAGGTGCGCAACGCCGTGGATTTCGCCACCGCCGCCGCACTGGCGGAGGCCTTCCGGTCGTTCGATACCGACGAAACCCTGGATGTGGCCGTGCTGACCGGGGCGGGCGGAACCTTCTGTGCCGGCGCGGACTTGAAGGCCGTCGCAGCGCGGCGGCCCAACGCACTGAGCGAAGAGGGCGACGGCCCCATGGGGCCCACGCGTATGCTGCTTTCCAAACCCGTGATCGCCGCCATCGAAGGCCACGCCGTAGCGGGTGGCCTGGAACTGGCGCTGTGGTGCGATCTGCGGGTGGTGGCGCGCGACGCCACGCTGGGGGTCTACTGCCGGCGTTTTGGCGTGCCGTTAATCGACCTGGGCACCATTCGGCTACCGCGCCTGATCGGGCAGGGCCTGGCGCTGGACTTGATCCTGACCGGCCGCGGTGTTTCGGGGGAAGAAGCCTTGCGCATGGGACTGGCCAACCGGCTGGTGGAATCCGGGCGGGCGTTGGAGAGCGCTCTGGAACTGGCGCGGATGCTCGCCAGCTTTCCGCAGACGTGCATGCGGTCGGACCGGCTTTCGTGTTACGAGCAGTGGGGACTCTCCACGGAAGAGGCCATCCGCAACGAATACCGGCGCGGTCTGACGGTGCTCGCGAGCGGCGAAAGTGCGGCGGGCGCCGGGAAATTCGCGGCTGGCGCGGGGCGGCACGGATCGCGCGAGTGAAAGCCCGCCGCACGTTATTGAAATTGCAGGGCGGCCAGAAGCCGGCTGAAAGCCGGCTGCGGGCAGGATTGCCCGCCCTCCAAGCGCCCCGGTTATGATGGAATCGTGCAGCGGCCTTCCAGGTTACTGATTCTGGCGGTGGCCTTTTCGGTGGCCATTGCCGGGACATTCGTTTTCGCGTTTAGGGCCGGCCGGCACGCCCGGCGCCTGCACTTTGAGAATGAGCCGATCCGCTCCTGGATGAGCGTGCCGTTCATCGCCCACACTCACCACGTGCCTTCCGCCGTGCTGTTTCAGGCCATCGGGCTCGAACCACAGCAGCGCGACCGGCGGCCGTTGCGTGTGATCGCGCGCCAGCAACACCGGCCGGTCGAAGATGTGGTGCGGGATCTGGAGCGCGCCCTGGCTAGCGCGGGTCACACGCATCCCGCGCCGGAGTCTCCCGGGGGCAAGGCCCCCTGATGCGGGAAGAAATCCTAGCGGCGCTGGCGCAATACGGCTCCCCCGCGCTGTTCGCCGTGGTTACGATTGCGTCCATCGGGGTGCCCTTGCCGGTGAGCTTGCTGCTGATCGTTACCGGCTCGCTGGTGGCGCAGGGCGTCATGCCCCTCTGGTGGGCCATTGCTCTGGCCTGCGCCGGCTCGGTGATCGGCGATCAAATCGGATACGCCATCGGCCGGTGGGGCGGTACCCGGCTGGTGTCCCGATTTGGCGGCATGCTGGGCGGCCCCGAGCGCATGGCCAAAGCGGAAGCCCACGCGCGGCGTTGGGGAGGGCCGGGCGTTTTCTTGAGCCGCTGGCTGGTGACGCCGCTGGGCTCGGTGATTAACTTGACCAGCGGCATCGCGGAGTACCCGTGGATGCGTTTTCTGCTGTGGGACGTGTTGGGCGAGGCTTTGGGGGCGGCCCTCTACATCGTTCTGGGCTGGATCTTCAGCGACCGGGTGCTGGAGCTGGATGCGGCCTTGGGCGATTTCACTTGGATGATCCTGGCCCTGCTGGCTGCGGTGGTGCTGGGCTGGATGCTTTGGAAATACTTGCGGACGAAGAGGGACTAGTCTCCCATTGTGGGGCGGGCAATTCTGCCGGCAGCCGGCTTTCAGCCGGCTTGGCCGCCTAAAAGGCGGCTGCGGCCAAGATTGGCCGCCCTCCAAATAGCTCGGGCCTTCAGAACGCCAGGCTCTCGATGGAGCCGCTCACTTCCCCCTCAAGCGCCGCGCGCTTTTTGTCGAGTTCCGCGCGGCGGTCGCGCAACGAGGCAAGCTGCGATTCCTGTCCGGCCAGCCGTTGCGCATAGGCCTGTACCTGCTGCTGTTGACCGCTAACCTGGTTGAGGCTGCCGATGTTCCGCCGCACGCGTTCCTGGTCGTTGGTAACCTCGGCGATCTGGCTTTCCAGACTCTGGATCTCGCGGCCGGCGGCGGCAATCTGCTGTTTCAGATTGGCAATCTGCTCGAGCTGCTTGCGGGCCGCATCGCTGAAAGTCTTGTTGCGCACATAGGTGAACAGCACGTCCGGCGTGAGATCGGTAATGGTGAAAGCGCGCTCATAGACGCGCTCTTCGGTGACTGGAAACTTCTCGGTCGCGCCCGGCGCCAGCTTCACCTCGAAGCGATAAGCGTTGCTGGTCTTCTCCAGGGGCTTGCGGTCGAGCAGGTTGTATTCCGGGCGCGCCGTATGCTCGATCACCAGGGTCTTGGCCTTTTGGTCCACATTGTGAATGGTGTAGGTCCGCGTTTCGACGACAGCGTTGCTGGTGGTCAGAATGCCGCGGCGCGCGTGGATCTCCCGAATCTGTTCGGCCTTGCTGTCCCACTGGGTAGTGATGCGGGTGCCCAGGTCCACGCCGTAGCTGATCAGGCGCTTGTCGCCGGTCTTCACCGTTTCCATCAATGCTTCGCCCGCATACGCGCCGCTTTCGTAAACGGTGATCGGACCGCCGTCCAGCGTCTTGCCGGTGGAGTTGGCGATCTCGGCGGCATCCATGGGATGCGCGGCGGCCGGATCGGAGTAGATCAGCAGCTTGCGGGTGTCCACCTTCTGTTGCAGAAAGGGCAGCATGGCGGATTCGTTGCGGCGCACCGTGACGGGCGTGGGGATGTGGTACTCGAACAACTCGCCGAGTTCACGGCCGACTGCGGGCGCTGCGATAACGGAAACCGGCGGAGCTTTCTGGATGCGGACGAACTGCTCCAACCGGCTTAACCCCGCCGAAGGCACCAACATATCCGCCGCCATGGCTTGCGGCGCCGCTTGCGGCGCGGGAGCATTTAAGGATACCGCCTTGGCCTCCGCATCCATGGCGCCTTCATAAACTACCGGGGCCGACGCGTAGTCTTCCGGCAACTCGGCCGCCTGCCGCGTGACGTAGCGCGGTTCATACAGCCGGCTGATAAACGAAATGGGCCGGCCGGAAACCAGCGACAGATCCACCTTGTTCCAATCTTCGCCGGAGGTGTTATCCACAATCGCCCATCCTTCCAGCGTAGGCTGCGCGCCTTCACCGAAAATCAGCCGGTAGCTGGATTTCCAAACCGCCGTGGGCACCATGTAGCTGGCCACCACTTCGCGCCGCTGGGAGCCGGTGGAGTCGATATAGACCGTGCGCTTCTCCCTGGAGCGGGCCTCGGTCAGGGCGGCCAGGTAATCCTTGAACTGCGTCTGCAGCCGGGTATCGGTGAAGCGGATGGCGGCCGCCGCGCCCAGATCGAAGTTGCGCAGATCGCCCGCATCCATCAGCAGGGTGATCTGCTCGCGCTCCGGGCGCTTATCGTCGCCGGGTGTCAGGCGCGCCGCCACGACCGCGCCGGTCACAGTTTCATTCGCGAATTTCAACTCGATTTGCGCGCCCTTAAGCTGGTCGAGCACCGCGCTCAACGGCTGCGCCGCGCCAAGCTGAAACGGGAAATCCGCCAGCTTGTGGGCCAGCGGCTCGCTCGAATCGTAGCGCAACCCGGAGATCCTGCCGCCGCCTTTTTCTTCGATAGTCAGCGATTTCAGTACATCGTCCATCTCGGCGGCCTTGAAATCCAAACGCGCCGATTCGCCGGGCGCAAGTTCGCCGGCCCGCTCGAAGTAGCCTACACCGTGCTTGTAAAGGACCACCTGCCGCACGGGCAGTTCCGCAGCCATCGCGCTCAGTGCCAGGGCGCACGTCAACCAGAAGACACGTTTCATAATCGGTAAATGCCGCGTGCGCGGCGCTCCTTTCGCTTCATTCGCCCATCACCTTAATGATGACGCGCTTGGACCGCCGGCCGTCGAACTCGGCATAATAAACCTGTTGCCAGGGGCCGAAATCCAGCTTGCCCTTGGTCACCGGCACGATTACCTGGTGATGCACCAGCAGGCTCTTCAAGTGCGAGTCGCCGTTGGTTTCGCCGGTCGCGTGATGCCGGTAGGTCTGCCGGAAAGGCGCCAGTTCCTCCAGCCACTCGTCGATATCGGCGAGCAGGCCGTCCTCGGCATCGTTCACCCAGACTCCCGCGGTGATGTGCATGGCCGAAACCAGGATCATGCCCTCCTGAATGCCGCTCTTGTGCAGCGCGCTCTCCACTTGCGAAGTGATGTTGACGTATTCGCGGTGTTTGGTAGTACGGAAAGTCAAATATTCTGTGTGAAATTGCATATGGGGATGATAACTCTGATAGCATGCGGTTGATGCTCTCCGAGGCCGGCCGCATCCTTATCGTGGACGATGACGCTGCCCTGCTGAAGGTGATGGACATCTACCTTTCGCGGCTGGGCTATCGGGTGGATGCCTGCCGCAACGCCGCGGACGCGTGGGCCTTGGTCGAGGCTAGCCCGTCGCTATACGCGGGTGCGCTGGTGGATCTGAATATGCCCGGCATGCGCGGAGATGAACTGGCCCGCCGGATTCTGAACTGCAACGCGTCGATCCGCCTGGTGGTGATGAGCGGCTATCCGGCGCAGCCGAGCGCAGAGACCGTGGGCGGCAACCGGGTCGGCTTTCTGTACAAGCCGTTCGCTCCCCATGAGTTGGCCGAAGCGCTGGAGGGCGGAGGTTAGAACGTCCGCTTGCTCACGCGCGCGGCTCGGCAACCCAGTTACATCCCCAGCCACTTTACCGGCAGCGTGGTCAGCCACGGCACGTAGGTAATGAGCAACACGCCGGCGAGCAGAATCAGGTAGACCGGCAGCGTGGCGCGGTATACGGCGGTCATAGGCTGCTTGAAACGGTAAGCCGAAAGGCACAGGTTCATGCCGATGGGCGGCGTGAGATAGCCGAGCTCCAGGTTGGCCAGGAAAATCACACCCATCTGCACCGGATCGATTCCGAACTTAGCGGCAATCGGCTGGATCAGCGGCACCATCACGATAATCGCCGAGAAAACGTCCATGAACGAGCCTTTGACTAACAACACGATGTTGAGCAGCAGCAGGAAGACGTACTTGGAATGGATGTGGAGATCCACCCAGTTGGTCAGGATGCCCGGCACGTCCTGGATGGCCAGGTAGTATGTGAGTCCCTTGGCCACGCCGATAATCAGCAGCACACCGCCGACCATGGTGACGCACTCCACGGCGACGCGCGGAAAATCGCGGCGCAGCGAGATGCCGCGCAAGATCCAGCACTCGGCAATGAAGGAGTAGACGACGGCGATGGCGCCGGCTTCCACCAGCGTGCCGAACCCGCCGAAGAGGCCGACGATGACGATCACCGGGAGCGCCAATTCCCATTTGGCGATCCAAACGGCTTGGCGCGCCTCAGCGAAGGAGAACCGCGAGCGCTCGGCCCCGCTTTTCACGCCCTGGTAGGCGCCCCACGCCGAGACCATCGCCACCATCAGCAGCCCGGGCACCAGGCCGCCCACGAACAACGTGTCGATTTGGACGGTTTTGGCGTAAATCGCATACAGGATGACCGGCAGACTCGGCGGAAACAACAGCCCGAGAGAGCCCGATCCATTGATCAGGCCGATGGAGAACTGTTTCGTATAGCGCGCTTTGAGCAGCATGGGCAGCATCAATCCGCCCATGGAGACGATGGTGACGCCGGAGCCCGCAAACGTGAAGATGGCGAAGGTAATCGCGGTGGTGATGGCCAGGCCGCCCGGCATCCAGCCGAACAGGGCGGCATAGACGCGCAGCAGACGCGTGCTGGCGCCGCCCTCCACGAGCAGATAGCCCGCCAGGGTGTACAGCGGGAGCGAGGGTAAGACCTCCGAGACCATCAGGGAATACGCGTTGTCTGGCACCACTACGGCGGGTTGCCCGATGTGCCAAAACAAGAGCAGCGCCACGCCACCCAAGGTGGCAAAGATCGGTAGACCCAGCACGGCGCCGGCGACGATGACGCCGATCCCGATCCACAAAATCGCCGGCCCTTCCGGCCGCGGCGCGAAACTCAAAATCAGCGGCGCCAGCAAAAACAAAGTCGCGGCCAGGCGATGACGAGAGCAGGCGCCCGCGCCGCGGATCGCACGCAGGGCGATCAGCAGGAAACCGACTGGCATCACCAGCGCCAGGACCCAATTGGGCACGCCCAGCGCCAGCGTCTTTCCGATGGACCTTTCGGAAACCACAAACTGGTAGCTGGCCCAGCAGAGGCTGGCGGAAATGGCCGCCGTCATGCCGCAGCCGAGGATGCGCACCGGGACGGCCCATTTCGCCGGCACGAAAGTGTTGGCCGACATCCCCAGCAGTTGGTCACCGGAGGCGGCCAGGGCGGCGCCGACGAATGCGATCCACAGCGTCAGTTGTTGGACGAAGACCACCGAACCGGGAATTCCGCGGACACCGGCCAGACGCGTGACCATGGCGATCAACGGGAGCAAGGACGCCAGCGAGATGGCCAGGACAGCGACGGCTCTCTCACAGCTTCCCGCACTGCTCCAAACGCCGCGCCAAAGGCCCCGCCCGGCGCGTGTCATTTGGCGCCGCCCTTGCGTTTTGCGGCGACCTGATCCGGCGCCTTGGCGGCGTGCTGCGTTCGGTACTCGTCGCGCAGCTTTTGGACCTCAGCGAACAGGTCGGGCGGAACCATCTTGTCTTTCATCTTGGGATACATGGCTTCGGTCTGTTTGCGCCACTCCGCCAGGGCGGCCGCATCGGGGCTTGTGACTGTAAGCTTCAAAGCCTTCTTGCCGGGCTGGCCGGCCATCATGGTGGCGACGGCCCTGGCGCCCTGGGCGCGGATATCTTCCTTCAGCGCATCTCCGGACTTGTGCGCCGCCGCCAGCAGGGGGCCGCGTTGCGTCGCGGGAATCGTTTCCCACACCTGCTTGGAAATAATGGTTGCGCCGACCAAAGGCGCCCACTTCACGTCGCACATGTACGGCGTCAAGCTGTATAACTGGGTGGTCTCGGCGTAGAGAGCCGTTTCGGGGACGGCATCCAGGTTATGCATCTTCAGTTGCGTGATGATGTCGGTGGCGGGCAGCGGGACCACGCGGAAGCCGTTGGCTCTCCACAGCTCTTCTTCGGTGGCGTCGCCGGCCCAGGTGAACAGCCGCAGCTTGCGCAGATCGTCCAGTCTCTCGACGCGCGTGGTGGAGAAGAACTGGACCCAGCCCACGTCGCTCCAGTAGAGCACCACGTAACCTTTCTGCAGGAGCCTTTGCTCCAGCTTGGGCGCCACGCGGTCGCGCACGTAATCGAGTTCCTCGTAGGAATCGAACATCATAGGGATCTGGAGGCAGGCGACGCCCTGGTCGATATCGCCCAAGCCCGCGCCGGAAAGTCCCGCGGCCTGGATGGAGCGTTGCGTCAGCCGGCGGACGCACTCCGGCTCGTCGCCCAGCACGCCGCCGGCATGGATGACCAGGTTGACGCCGCCGTTGGAGATCTTCCTCCATTCGGCGCCCATGTTCTCCATCACCTTGAACCAGGTGGAGTCCGCGGGCGCCAGCGTGGCCATGTCGATCTTCTGGGCCCGCGCCACAACGGCCAGCCCGCAAAAAGCTACGGTGGTAACGATTCGTTTAAGCATGATGTTCTCCTTATCATTCTTCTAGTGGGGCAGGCCCCCGGCCTGTGTGGGGCTCTCAGCCCCGCCCCCTCCCGCTAAAAAGAACTCGCTCACATGCTCAATCAGCCACCGCGCGCGCCGCTGTGCCACCAGAGTAGCCAGCCGGTGGTCGGGATCGGCATCCGGATCGACCGCGAGAGCCTTCTCCAGCATGGACTTGAATTCCGCGGCGTTCTGCGCCGGCAGGCATGCATTTTCGGCGAAGGAAACATAGGTGCCGGCGCGCTTCCCCTTGGACAACTCGATGGCGCGGTCGAAGTGCTGGCGCACGAGCTTCTGCTGCTCCTCGGCGGTGACGCCGGTGCGCGCCGCCTCCAAGGTGATGAGGAAGTCGGGCACTGCGCCATCTCCGAAGCCCTCGTCGAGTTGGGCTACTCGCCGGATCATGGTATCCACCAAGGGCAGATAGGCGATCGCCTCGGGGCTGTTCTTCGAAAGAGAAATAGCCAAGCCGCGGGAGGCGGCGGTCCAATAGAGCAGCGGCACGTCGCGTTTGCCGACGCGCTGGAGCGCGGTGTCGGCGTCTTTATCCAGGGCAGCACCGAACCCGGGATGCCGCGCTTCGAGGCCGCGCATGCCGTACCGATTGGCGCGCAGGTAGAGCTTGCGGGCGCGCTCGCGGAGGGCGTTGGCGCGATCGAGGCTCTCGCCCTTGGCTTCGTCGATGCGCGAGTCGACGAACGCGTAGGAATATTCCGTAAAGCCCTCAGCCGCCGCCAACAAAAGCCCGGTGTGCTTGGGCGATTCGGCGAGCAGGCTTTCGTAGGTCTTCAGTCCGAAGGGGATGGCGGCTGCGACCAGGTCGGGATCGTCGTCGCTGGTGAAGGTGGAACCGCCCGAGGCCAGCGCGTTGCCCACCTGGTTCACCGCCATTCGCTTGATGGAGCAGCCGGTCGCGCACACCAGCAGAACAATGATGACGAGCGGTTTCATAAGTTCCTCACTTTCCCTTCGGCGCAACCCGGTGCAGTTCGCATTCCTCGCCAAACGCTCTGTCGTCGGCGGCGTACGGCAGCAAATACTTGCGCATCTCGGCTGACGACGCAGTTAACACAACCCTGTGATCGCCTTCGTTAAGGAGTTCATGCCGCAGGTCGCCGCGAGTTTTGATCTGGTTCTGGAGCCAGTCGCTGTCCATTGCAGCCACCCAAGCCGTATCCTTCTTCATACGGAGCCTGACGAAGAAGTGCACCGGAAGCTGCTCCCCGTCGCTTGGACAATAAACATCCAGCAGGTAGCGGTCACCCACCTTCATGAGGGACATCGTCCCCTGCATTTCGTCGGCTCCCGTAACCACGCGGAAGCTGTAGCCGGAATCGGCGCGGGCCACCGTATATCTGTTTATCGCAACATCGCTAGTCGTTTGGGCTTCCTCCCAGGTCCCCAGCAGAGCGGGGTCGAACACAACCCATTTACCGTGGGGCAATGCCAGTGGATGCAGCGAAACAACGCCGCTGCATCCGGTCAGGCAGGCCAGCGCCGAAAGGAGCAATACAATCGCGGCTTTCGACCGCGCCCGGTGAATCCGAAGCCAGCCCTTTCGCGTTGTTTTCGTTCGGAACATGCCAGTCTCCCAGTCTTCCGCACCCGGCCGTTTTGGGCTCTCGTTAGTAGTGGCGCGAAACGAGCGGAAAAACCGACAACTGTTGGCGAGTGGGGAGATCAGGCGCGGTCCGGCGGCCTGAGAGGCCGCCGCGGGCCGAGGGCCCGCCCTACTACAAAGGCCTCACTGCAGGATCGCAACGAACGCCTTAAAAGGGCCGCTCCAACTCGCCCAGTAAGTACCGCAAAGGTCTGCCCGATCGTTGATGCCGTCGACAGCCGTCATTTCGGGGCCCGGAAAATCCACAGCCGTGAAGAACCCGCCGCTGGTAGCCACGAACCCTTCCGCCACGCCGGCGGCGTCAAAAATCTGCCCCTGGATGATGCCCCTGTTATTGATACCATCCGGATAGGTATCCTCCGCCCCCGGCATATTGACGATCGTATAGGTGCCGTACTCGTAGATGAAGCCGTGGTACGCGCCGCCGGCATCCGCATAATACCCTGCTACCTGATTCTTATCGTTGAGGCAGCTCGGAGATGTGCTGTTCTGCGCCGCTCCGGGCACCGCCAGGAAGGAGTACGAGAGCGTGGTTGGGTCCCAAAGCCAGCCGACGGAGGTGCTGCCTTCGAAGGCGGCCCCGACCGCAACGCCGAGGTCATTGATACAGTACCCGTTATTCTCCGCATAGCTGGGAATGTCCGGAAGCGCGGTCCATGTGCCGGTCCGGACGGCATACGTGACGGTGTGGTTCGTAGTGCCGTCGCCATAGTAGCCAATGGCCACGCCCCGGTTGTTCACCCCATATAAATACGTATACGCTGCGCCTGGGTAGTCCACTGTTTTGAAAACGCCGTTCTGCCACACAAAGCCGTGATAATTGGAACTCGAATCCTCGTAAAGCCCGGTGACCAGTCCTTCATTGTTGATTCCGTCCGCCACGACATAGGGCGAGTCCTCAGGGCCGATCGTCAGGAACTTATAGTGAGCGCTGGCCGGTGTATCCGCCGCGGGTTTGGCCGATGACGCCGCCATCGAGAAGTTCGGTGGCCGGTGGGGTGCGCTGAAAGTGGGTGCGGTTTGGCTCCGGGCGGACGTGGCAACCAACAGCGCCAAGGCCGGCAGGAGTCCGAAATATGTGTGAGTCAGTTTGCCGGCTGGAGCGAATCCTGCCGGCGTTAACGTTAGATTGATACTCGTTGTGTGCATGCTATGCTCCATTTTTGTCAATCCTCTCCCGACATCCCGATACAGTCGTCCGATATCATTCCCGATGGCGCAGCCCGCAATCGCCAGCAGTATCGGAACGATCCGCAACGGCGTGCCAGCCTGCTTGTAAAGTCACCATGGCTCTCGACGGGCGCGGCTGTCACTTTATTCTTCTTGGCGGTCGTTGACCGCAACGCTGTAAAGACAAGTGCAGGGCCACAAATGAGCGGCCCTGCGCCGGGCCCTTTTAGGGCCTCCAGAGGAAGCCGTGGTAGGCGAAGTTCGCGTCGATGTACCATCCCGTAACCGTCCCCCACAGGTTGATCCCGTTGGCGACAGTGCCTTGATTAGCGCCTTGGCTGGCGTTCGGTGCGTCCAATATTGTGATGGCGCCAGCGCTGTCGCGCACAAAGCCGTGATCCTCGCTATACCCGTCGTTGAAATACCCCGCGATCGTCCCCGCCCAGTTGACGGAAAGGGGGAACGTCCATATGCAGCAGGGTGTGTAGGTCGCGGCATCGAAGGTTGCGTAGGCGCCGTCCGGGGACCGCAGGAAGCCACGATAATCGCCCCCGAACGGGTTTCCTGAACTGGGTTCAAAGTAGTTCGAGGCGATCGCCCCGAACGAGTTGATGGCCATTGTTGGGCCCGAGAGCACCAAGCCCCTGCAGCCTGGAGAGTCGCCTGTGGATGTTGGGGGAGCCAGCGTGGTGAAGGCGCCGTCCCTGGCTCGCAGGAAAGCATAACTGGCGGAGCTGGAGTCGGTGTAGCAGCCCGCGACCGCCCCCAGCGCGTCGATGCCTTCAGCCGAGGTGCCCTGGAAAACGCCCGTGCCGGCACTCGGGTCGTCGAACGTGACGATTGTTCCCTTCCGAGACCGGAGGAAGCCGTGAATGTTGTTCGCGTCGTAATAGGTTCCCGCAACGACGCCGGCGTCGTCGATGCCGGCGGGGTATGTGCCGTAAACGTCGTTCGGCGCATCGAACTCAGTGATGGCGCCATCCCATGTCCGCACGAAACCGTGACCGTTGTAGTTCGCGTCATTGTAATATCCCGTGACCGTGCCTTCGGCGTTGATGGCGGTGGCATTTGTGCCATTGACTTGGTCCGGCGCATCGAAGGTGACGATCGTGCCACCAGCGGTCCGCACGAAGCCGTGACCTATGTAGCTCGCGTCGTTGTAGTATCCAACGATGGTCCCTACCGGGTTAATGGCGAATGGGAACGTCCCTTGGCCAAAACCCGTGCCAGCGCCCGGAGCGTCAAACTCGATGAAGGTGCCGGCGACGTTTGGCGCCGGCATGGCGTCGGCGGCGCGGGCGAGCGCTTCGCCGGCTGCGGCCTTCGCCGCGGCGGCTTCCGCCCGTTGTCCGTACAACGATCTGTAAACCGGCGGCCGCAAGGTTTGCGATCCGTCCGCATGCACGGTGATCACCTGCACGGCACTGGGATGCAGAACCGCGTCCGCTTTGGCGGAAGGCGGCGCGCCGGCAGTACCGGACGCGGTTCCGGTGACCGACAATTCGGTGAGTATGGCTCCTTCGCACGTCCATACCACGGTGCCGTCGGTAGTGGTCCCTCCAACAGTGTCATCCCACGCCGGAGCTGTGGTCCCGCTGGTCCCAGCGGTTGCCACATACTGCTGGTTCCCGGAAGGGTCCGTGATCGCCTCCCCAACGGAGTACGCGTGGGAAGCCTGCCACCCCGCCCACGAATAGGCGAAGGTCGAGCCAGCAGGGACGATCGAGACTTGAGAAAAAGGAGCGATGCTCGTAGAGGCCAGGGTGCCCGCCGGCAGCGCGATGGTACCGTGGATATGTATCAAAATGCCAACAAATGCAAAGTTACCCTCGAAACCGACAGCGTCCGAACCCCTGGACGGCCGCACCAGTCCGAAAGTCATGGCGGTGGGTCTTATTAAGATCGGTCCTGAGACGAAACCAGAGCCGAGTGTGCCCGTCAACTCAATGCCGGAGTAGATGGCGTCGTCCGGTCCCGTTTTCGACGGCTGCCTGGACTCGCAGACATAGAGCGTGAAGCTGAACGGCTCGCCCGCCAACTGGAGCGGAAAGTCCGGGCCCTTGATCGGTGCGCCACCAAATTCCCCCGAAAATTGATAAGTGACTACCTGGGTAGGGCACGATGCCTTCTGGTTTTCCGAGGCGGCAAAGGGCCTGGCCCTATCGCTGCCGCCGGCGAAGCTGTAGAGCGCGGTCGGACTGGGGGGCTCCGCCGGCGCCTGCGCCATGGCTGGCAGGATGGCGAACGCTCCCAGAATTCCAAGCCGTTTCGACAGCACAGACACGCCTGCCCTTCCGTGCAAGATGCCCAAGAACCCGTTAACGATCCGTTTCATGGAGTCTCTTGTTGCGCAAGACCGCTCCTGGCGGTTTGCAGGTTTGCCGGCAGGTGCGAATCCTGCCAGCGGTGACATTTCAGTTACTTTCGTTCGAAACATAGGTACTCTCCTATAAGTTGATGTCATGCCGCCTTCACTCTCTTTCTCCGATGGGTAAGCCGTAGCGCCGACTGGGGATGGGGGAGTCGCCGGTGCAGAGCACCTTTTGGCGATCTCCCCGAATCGATATGAGCCGCCAACCGGGCAGGGTCCCGGCTTGTCGCCCCGTCGAGCCAGGCGGCTCAATGCAATTATTGAATGTGGACAGGTACGGGGTTGGCCGTCTGGCCATCCGCCGTCAGCACCACGTCCACCTGACCCATCCCGGCCAGGCTGCGCGGAACTTCCACGATGACCTCGTCCAGTCCCGGGAAGTGGCCGGAAGCACCGGAATAGAGCACAGGTACGTCCTGCCCCGCGATCTGCACATGAGCCTCGGACGCGTCGCGCACGCCCGACGCGTAGAACTGCAGCATCACCTTGTCCGAAGACACCAAAAGATTGACCGGTGCCGTGTGCAGCGGCCGCAGGGTTCGCGATCCGTCCGCATGCGCGGTGATCACCTGCACGGCATTGGGATGCAGAACCGCGTCCGCTTTGGCGGCAGGCGGCGCGCCGGCGGTTCCGGACGCGGTTCCGGTGACCGACAATTCGGTGACTATGGCTCCTTCGCACGTCCACACTACTGTGCCGTCGGTAGTGGTCCCTCCAACAGTGTCATCCCACGCCGGAGCAGTGGTCCCGCTGGTCCCAGCGGTTGTCACCAACTGCTCGTTCCCGGAGGGGTCCGTGATCGCCCTGCCAACGGAATATGCGTGGGAGGCCTGCCACGCTCCAAGCGAATAGAGGAAGGTCGAGCCGGCAGGGACGATCGAGACTTGCGAAAAAGGAGCGATGCCCGTAGAGGCCAGGGTGCCCACCGGCAGCGCGATGGTACCGCGGAGATATAACCCACAGCAAGCAAATGGAACGTTACCCTCGAACTCGATAGCGTCCGAACCTTCAGACGGCCGCACCAATCCGAAAGTCATGGCGGTGGGTCTTATTGTGATCGGTAGTTCGTAGTTATAAGAGTCGAGTGTGGCCGTCAACCCAATGCCGGAGTAGATGGCGTCGTCCGGTCCCGTTTTGAACGGCTGTTTGGACTCACAGGCATAGAGCGTGATGCTGAACGGCTCGCCTGCCAGGCCGAGCAGACCGTCGTTGCCCTTGATCGGTGTGCCACCAAACTGCCCCGAAAACTGGTAGGTGACTACCTGGGTAGGGCACGATGCCTTCTGGTTTTCCGAGGCGGCAAAGGGCGTGGCCCCGTCGCTGCCGCCGGCGAAGCTGTAGAGCGCGGTCGGACTGGGGGGCTGGGCCGGCGCCTGCGCCATGGCTGGCAGGATGGCGAACGCTCCCAAAATTCCAAGCCGTTTCGACAGCATAAACACGCCTGCCCTTCCGTGCAAGATGCCCAAGAACCCGTTAACGATCCGTTGCATGGAGTTTCTGGTTGCGCAAAGCCGCTCGCCGCGGTTTGCAGGTCTGCCGGCAGGTACGAATCCTGCCAGCGGTGACATTTCAGTTACTTTCGTTCCAAACATAGGTACTCTCCTATAAGTTGATGTCATGCCGCTTCCACTCTCTTTCTCCGATGAGCAAGCCGTAGCGCCGAGCCCCACGAGGATTGGCTGGCTGGAGGAGTTCTTCACTGGGCCTAAGTTGATCGAAGCTGATTCCCCTTCCCAGAGAGCGCACTTACTGTCTGCACTATAAGGCGGGACTGGAATTTAGACCATCCCCAAACCTGGGGGGTGAAATACCCCTGAAATCAGGGGGAGATTACCCCCTATTTTCAGGGGGTTCGAATCAGCCCCGGCAGGCTGTCGCTTAGACTGTCTTTGGCGACGCACTGCCACGCTCCGGCGGCTAAGGCTCGCGCCCACGCGGCGTCCGGCTCGTAGGTCGTCAATCCGATGATGCGGGCGCGGTTATCCCGCGCGCGGATCTTCCGGATCGCTCCGAGGGCTGCTTCCGAAGGCAATTCCAGATCCATCAGCGTCACATCGGGCCGCTGCTCGATGTACATGTGAACCGCTTCCTCGGCCGTCGCCACCGCGCCCACAAGCTGCATGTCGGGCTGCAGGCGCACGAGCAGCGCCAGCCCCTCACGCATCAGGGGATTGTGATCCACGGCGAGCACACGAATGGCGTTATTGGTCCCCACCGATCTTAGATTAGCTGTGACGGGCGGGGAAAGGAACACCCAAAACGGGGGGTAACGAACCCCTGATTTCAGGGGTATTGGTGGGGCGGGACTCCAGCAGGGACGGCGGGGGCCGTCACCAGGAGCAAAAACCCAAGGGCGTGGGGGGCGGGATTTATCCCGCGCGGGGCTTGAGCCCCGCACTTCGCGGAATCAACAACTCGGCGCGTGGGTTTCTGGAGAGTCATGCGGCCCATCTTGCAGAAAGGTCCACGTCGGCCCGAGCGGGTCCTGGAGGTCCGCCCCACTTCGGCCTGGGAGCGCCGCCGCAGGCCGGGGGCCGGGCGACCCATTTTTCGATCTTATGCACTAAGGTTTTGTGGGACAGCCGGTCCCAACGCATGTCGTAACAAAGGTTGTAGAGCACCCGCGGAAAGATCGCATAGACGACCTTGGGAATCCGGCTCGCGCTCCGGGTACACACGACGGCTCAGGCTTGATTGTCATGACACATCCC
>PMVV01000454.1 GCA_003166475.1 Bryobacterales bacterium
AACGGGCCGCCTGGTTCGACGGGACGCAGGGATACGGACCAGCGGCCGAGTTCATCCGCCGTGGCGGTGCGGGTCTCGCCGCGGAACTCCACCGCGACGGATTCACCCGGATCGGCGGCGCCCCAAATGTGTACGGGCAGCCCGCGCTGCAGCACCATGTGCTCGCCGAGCACCTCCGGCAGCGTCACATTTGCGCGGACGGCAAGGACGCCGAGAAGCAGGAGCGTTGGGATGCGCCATTGGCGCTCGAATCCAGACATAAGTAGATAGTAATTCATAGGCGCCGGCGCGGGTTATTCACCCCTACCACAGACCACGCGCGATTCCGGCGGCTTGCGGCGCCATTTGCGCGAGCACGCGCAGGGTGATCGGCAATACCGGCGCGAATGCCCAGGGTGAACGATTCCGCCACGGCCGCAGCGCAGCCAGAAAAACCAACGGCGTGAAGGGGCGCCCGTAGTTGTAGACTTGCCCCCAGAAGTCCGCGGGACTGGTAGCCAACGCCAGCGCCACAAAGCCCAGCATGGCCCATTGCTCCACATCCCACGGACGCTGGCGAAGGCTCCAAACCGCCATCGCGATGAGCGTCGCAAATCCGCACAACGCGAGCGCATCGGCAACCTGCAATCCGTGGTTCAGCCATGGACTGAACGGGTACTGGTCCGGCTGGAACAGCTTCATGAGCATGCCGGCGCCAGGATATTGGAGTCGCCAGAAGCTGGCGTGGTGCGGGTGCTTTTCCGGGTGCGCGGCTGCCAGCGCGGCCGTGCGATTCCAGATGTACGCGTACCAGGCGGCCGCGGGCAGAATCGCGGTGGCAAACCCGGCGGCGCGGCGCCAGCGCCTCCCGGCGAGATCGTACCAACACTGTCCCGCAATCAGCAGCGCGCCGGTCTCGCGCACCAGCACGGCCAGCACCAGCACAAGATAAAGCCGCGCGCTCGATTCTTTTTTCGCATACCGCACGAAAGCCACCGAGAGAGCCGCCATGGCAACGTCCACGGTCATGCGGTCGATGGACGTGAGAGTGGCGGGCAGCAGCAGGAAGGCCAGTCCCCAAGCCGGGTGGCGCCCTTCGTCCGCGGCGTAGCGCCCCAGCCAGTAAGTCCCCAGCCACACCCAGCAGAGGATCAGCGCTATGTAAGCCCCGTCGACATATTGGTCCTGTCCGGCTGCCAATAGCCACGCTAGCGCCGGCGCCAGGATACGCTCGTTCCGCAGCCGGGGCGAGTCGTAGTAGCGCGCCCAGTCGGCTCGATACCAGGGGGCGTGCGCCACGTAACGGTAGAATTGGCCGTCGTACCCGGTCGAAGCCTTGAACACGTAGGTGTGGCCGGCCAGTTGCGGCGGAGGCGGGTGAAACTCTCCGGTCATAAACAGCGCCGTCCAGTTACCCCCGTAGTTGAAGTGCACAGTGGCAGCCTGCCAGGACAGAACCGCCAGCATGGCGCACCATGCGGACAGCAGGCAGCAGGCCCCGCGACGTTCCGCCGTGCCCTCTTGCGACGCTCTGGCGATAGCTTGAATGCTCCGCCGTAGGATGCCGGACATTTCAATCGTCATCCCAGTCTATATCTTCGGCGACGCGCGCGATGCCCGCGTGGACCAGTGGGCGCTGACCGTCGGGGCGCTTCCATTAACGTCCGCCTGCTCAGGCGCGGCGCGGCAACCTGTTGTGAATCGACGCGCCACATTCCGAGCGCGACATTCCGAGCCGCGACCGTGAGGGAGCGGTTGCCGGAAGTTTTGCAAAGTATTCTCGCGAATAGATAAGCAGATCCGCATCAGCATCTCCTCAAACGTGACCGAGCGGCTGTATAATCGATGGGGCCAGGGAGCCCAAGCGGCAATCCGGTTCATGAGGAGATGCATATGCCGTGTCGTAAATCCCTGTTAATCGCTTCTCTGGGAGTTTCGTTTGCCTTACCCTTCTACGCGCAACCGGCGCCGGCACAACGACGAGCAGCCAGGCGTTCGAGATCGTCAGCGCCCACTGGGACGCGACTCGGGATTTCTCGACAACCTCGAACCCGAATGGCGCCTGGGTCTATGTCTTTCCGGATGGTCCGTCCTGGTACAACGGGGCTACTGCGGTTCCAAATGCGGCCTACGTTTCAGTGAATACTTCACCGTACACGCAGCATTATCTGACGGTCATCGTGCCGTCCGGATGCGGCGGAGGAATATTTAAAGCACTCAGGTATCGCGCGGTGCCTCCTCCCCGGCGCCGCACTCTTTCCAGATGGCGACTAGGCGATCGGCGGGCGCGGCGGCGTCCAGCTAGCGCCTCTGTCCCGCGTAGAAGCGCTTTAAAAAGCTTGCGCATACTGTGATTGTGCCCGCCGTTGATCGGCGCCGGCCTGGCTTCTGCTACGATGACCTCTCTATGCTCGCACCCATTTCGAAAAGCCGCCTGATCCCCGCCGCCATCCTGGCTATTTTCGTCTACGGCCTGATCGCGGCCATGCTCGGGACGTTGCTTCCCGAGCTCTCGCGCAAGTACGGTCTCACGCCGGACCAGAACGGCGGCATCGCCCTGGCGCAAGCCATCGGCCTCATCATCGCCTCTCTAGCCGTCGGTCCGCTGATCGATAACAAAGGCAAGAAGACCGGGCTGCTGCTGGGTCTGGGCCTGATCGCCGCGTCGTTGTTCGTGGTGCCCAACTCCCCGGCCGGCGGGCTGAAAATCGTGTTTCTGGCGCTGGGAGTTGGCGGCGGCATTATCGTCACCGCCGCCAACGCGCTGGTCAGCGATATCAGCGAGGAGCGCCGCGCCACCACCCTCAACCTGCTGAACCTGTTCTTCGGCCTGGGCGGCTTGGCCACTCCGCTAATCGGCGCCTATGTCCTGGCCGGCAACACCATCGCGCTGTGCTACCTGGTGGCCGTCTTGACCGTCGCAACATTTCTGCTCCATGCCGTCACGCCCATGCCGCCACCCACCGGAGAACGGGGCTTCAAATTGGGCGAGGCCGGGCAACTCCTGGGCCGGCCCATTCTGTTCCTGCTCTCTTTACTGCTGTTCCTTTACGTCACCTGCGAGGTGGGCGTATGGAACTGGCTGCCCCGCCATCTGGTCGCGCAAGGCATCCCGGAGTCGCGTGCGCTCGGCATCCTCTCCCTTGGCTTCGCCCTGGGCCTGCTGGTCGGCCGCGTGGTGGTCTCCCGCATCCTCATCAAGGTTTCCTCGCCCACCGTCACGCTGGCCGCATCCATTCTGATGGCCATCACCACCTATGCCATGCTGCAAACCAAAGATCCGTTCCTGGCCGGCATTCTGGTCTTCTGCGCCGGTCTGGCTATGGCCCCCGTTTTCCCCACCACCCTGGCCATGGTCGGCGACGCCTTCCCGAAAATGACCGCCACCGCCATGGGGCTCGCCATCACCTGCGGTTGGATCGGCCTGGCAGTCAGCTCCCGCATCATCGGCGCGATCGCCGGAGACGACCCCTCCCAACTGAAGACCGCGCTCCTGGTAATCCCCTGCGCATCCGTGTTAATGGTGCTGGTGACCCTGGTGATTCGACCCATGCTGATGCACAAGAAGGCTTGATATCTCGCCCATGCGCGCAGCTTGGCTCCTCCTCCTGCTGACGCCGCTCAGCGCCCAACAATACGATCTCGTCATTCGCAACGGCCGCGTCATCGATCCGGAAACCGGAACCGACGCCATTCGCCATCTAGGCATTTCCGCCGGAAAGATCCAAGCCATTTCCGCCACCCCGCTCGACGGACGCGCCGCCATCGACGCCACGGGACTGGTGGTCGCGCCCGGCTTCATCGATCTCCACCAGCATGGCCAGGATGCCGAGAATTACCGCTCGAAAGCCATGGACGGCGTCACCACCGCGCTCGAAATGGAAGTGGGCGTCGCCGATGTGGATCCCTGGTATGATAAGCGCCACTCCCAGACCCTCATCAACTACGGCGCATCCATCGGTCACATCCCCGTGCGTATGCGCGTCATGCGCGACCCCGGCAACTTCCTGCCCACCGGCGATGCCGCCCATCGCGCCGCCACCGATGCCGAGATCGCCGAGTGCCGCCGCCAGATCGAGCAGGGCCTCGCCCGCGGCGCCATAGGCGTCGGCATGGGCCCGCATTACACGCCCGCCGCCTCCCGCTGGGAAATCCTGGAGATGTTCCGCGCTGCCGCCCACGCCGGCGCCGCCTGCTTCGTCCACCTGCGCAACGCCGGCGACGAAAGCGTGGCCGCGCTTGAAGAGGTCATCGCCGCCTCCGCCCTCACCGGCGCTCCCGTGCACGTCGCCCACATCACCAGCAACGGACTGCGCTCCACGCCGCGCCTCCTGCGCATGATCGCCGAAGCCCGCGCCCGCCAGCTCGATATCACCGCCGAGCTTTACCCCTACACCGCCGCCATGTCCGCCATCGAGTCCGCCCTATTCGATCCCGGCTGGCAAACCATCCTCGGCATCGGCTACCGCGACCTGCAGTGGGCCGAAACCGGCGAGCGCCTCACCGCCGAATCCTTCGCGCGCTATCGCCGCACCGGCGGCGGCGTGATCCTGCACATGATTCCGCCCAGCGCGCTGGACGCCGCCATCGTGAGCCCCTTCGTCATGATCGCCAGCGATGGCGGGCTGCGCAACGGCAAAGGCCACCCGCGCAGTTCCGGCACCTTCGCGCGCGTCCTGGGCCGCTACGTGCGCGAAACCGGCGCGCTCCCCCTGATGGACGCCATCCGCAAGATGAGCCTCATGCCCGCCCAACGCCTCCAGGATCGCGTTCCCGCCATGCGTAATAAAGGACGCATCCGTGAAGGCGCGGACGCCGACCTCACCCTCTTCGATCCCGCCACCGTGGCGGACGCCTCAACCTACGAAGATCCCGCCCGCTATTCGATCGGCATCCGCTACGTGCTGGTCAACGGCACCCCAGTAGTGAAAGACGGCAAACTCCAAGACGTAACCCCCGGCCGCCCCATCCGAGCTCCCATGTAATAGGATATTGTCTCGTAGCTGTAGGTGTAGGCCAGCAGGCCAGCACACCCCCTGGACATTGTACCACTTGTGGTACATACTGGAGTTTGTGGGCCGAGATGAACAAAGATCCGG
>PMVV01000190.1 GCA_003166475.1 Bryobacterales bacterium
TCCCAGGCCGCCTCTTCCCCCTTCCGTCTGCGGCTTGCCGCTACTGCGGGGCAGGCTCTCAGCAAGATGGGTAGGCCTAAAGCGGCCCGCCGGAGAAACCATGCATTCAACTTTCCGGTCCTGCAGCTTGTCTCCCGAGGCATCACAAATTGCACGAACCCTCAACGGTCAATATGTAGTCAGCCGGGTCCCAGGTGTGCCTGATAACCGGCCACGGGTTGCTCCGAATGCCGGAATCGTTGCCATAGCCAATTATCCCAGTGCACCCATCGCGCTTGAACTGGATGGCAAAGGTGGTGATGCCGTCGCCGCCCTTGAAATCCAAAGTTGCAAACCCTCGGAAGAAGATTCCGTTCACCGTTTCCGTCAGCGTAAAGCCCTCGGCCCGGAGTCTCGGAGCCAACACTTCTTGCGCCATCCGCATTCCGTCGTCCGCAGGTAATGGGTGGTGGAAGAAGTAATCATGCCCCTGCACAAAGTGTGCTGGCAAGGGCTGCGCGGTCAGCCGGGTTGGCAAGAACCGATTGACGTGGGGTGCTTTGAATGTGCTCGGTAAGTCTTGACCGGCGTAGGCAAACCCCTCGAAAATCCGAAATGCCGGTCTGGAGGACCGCCCGATCAGCCTCGGGTCACCGGGGCGAAAGCCAAGTACCACACCAACCACCAGCACCAGAGTGGCAATGCCAATCAGCGAGATGACCATCCATCGCCAAATGTTGTTTTGGCCCATTTCCCAACGACATTATAACGGCGTACAACTGTTCTGGTCGTGAAGTGGGGTTATCGGAAACCTGCCTGGAAACGGGGCTCCGCATTGGTGCAGATCGGCGTTGTCAGCCGGCACCACCTTCAACCTGAATGCCGGCGCCGTTCCCGCAAGGCTCCGGGCGGAGCCGATGGCGGCAATTATCCGATTCGCACTGAAAGGCTTCCTCAATGCACCTGAGCCACCCGCAACGCTCGCGGCCAGGAGAAAGGAGACACTGCATTGGGCGCAAGCATCGCACAATTCCCGCCAATCGCCTTCATGGCAGTCCCCATCGTGGACCAGAGCAACGCTGGGAGCCTTGCGCAAGAGCGCCATCGCATCACGGGGCGATAGGGCGCGCCGGGTGGTCCAATCCTCGTGGAATGCGGCGATCATGAGGGTGGTGATGGTATGGGCACCTTGCGCCAGCACCACAAACTGCAGTGCGTTGTGCCGCGGCAGGGGTCGAAGCGTGCGCGTCAAGCGCCGGTACGCAAGCATCTTATCTTGCGGCAGGGCGTCAGGCCGGGCACCGCATGATACGATATGCAGAACAATCGATTCTAAGGAGTGCATCATGCCAGGCATATACAAGGTCACCGAGGTCGTAGGAACGTCCCCCGTCAGCTTCGCCGAAGCCGTAAGAGCTGCGGTCGCCGAGGCGGCGCATACCGTCCGTCACATGGCGTGGTTCGAGGTCGTCGAACAGCGCGGCAAGATCGCGGATGACAAGGTGCAGGAATTCCAGGTCACCGTGAAAATCGGCTTCAAGATCGAGCGATAGAAGACTTTATCCTCGCGCGCCAGCCCCCGTGAACCTCCCGCCCACTGTGGCCCCAACAGCCCAGCTTGACGGGTGCTAAAATGAAACCGTACAATTGAGTCACGAGAAGGCCCTGTTCCGGGAAGAGGTGCGTATGGTCCTAAAAAGCGGTTTGTGGTCCTGTATTTCCCTCGGTTTGATGCTGGCCGGGAATGCGGTTTGCCAGACTCAGACACCGGCTCCAACAGACGATCAAAAGAAGGCGGATGCCGCTCCGGCGCGCGAAACCATCGCCAAGCCTCTGACCGACAAAGAAAAGAAAAAGCGCGCCGAAAAGCTGCGCAAAGAGCTGGAAACCCCTTACAAAAAATGGCTGAACGAGGACGTGGTCTACATCATCACCGATGAGGAAAAGACCGCCTTCAAACGCCTGGCCACCGACGAAGAGCGCGAACAGTTCATCGAACAGTTCTGGCTGCGCCGCGACCCCACCCCCGACACCGAAGAGAACGAGTTCAAGGAAGAGCACTACCGGCGCATCGCCTATTCCAACGACCACTACGCTTCCGGCATCCCCGGCTGGAAAACGGATCGCGGCCGCATCTACATCGTTTACGGTCCGCCGGACGAAATCGAGTCGCATCCCTCCGGTGGCACCTACGAGCGGCCCATGGAAGAGGGCGGCGGGGAAACCTCCACCTACCCGTTCGAGCAATGGCGCTACCGCTACATCGAAGGCATCGGCACCAACATCATCATCGAGTTCGTCGATCCCACCATGTCGGGCGAGTACCACATGACCATGGACCCCTCCGAAAAGGACGCCCTCACCTACGTTCCCGGCGCCGGCCTCACCCTGATGGAGCAGATGGGCATGGCCACCAAAACACAGCGCTTCCAGAACACCGATGGCACGCACCTGGGCCAGGCGTTCGGCGGCTCCTCGGAAAGCATGATGGAGTTCAGCCGCCTGGAGCAGTTCTCGAAACTGCAAAAGCCGCCGGCCGTGAAGTTCAAGGATCTGGAAGATGCCGTCACCAGCAAGATCACCTTCAATATCCTGCCCATGAAGGTGCGCGCCGATTTCTTCCCGCTTACCGAAGCCTCCGTTCTCACCTACATCACGCTGCAGTTCGAAAACAAGGACATGCAGTTCCAGGCCAAGGACGGAGTGGAGAAAGCGTCCGTCAACATCTTTGGCCGCATCACCACCATGACCAGGCGCATCGTGCAAACCTTCGAGGATACGGTCACCGTCGACTGCCCCAACGAGATGCTGCAGGCCTACGCCCAGCGCTCTTCGATTTACCAGAAGAACATTCCGCTGCCGCCGGGCACGTACCGCCTCAATGTGGTGGTGAAGGATATCGTCGGCGGCAACATGAACAATTACGAGACGGCCTTGAATGTGCCGCATGTGGACAACGAAAAGCTGATGTCCTCCACCATCGTGCTGGCCGACCTGATCGAAAAGGTCCCCACGCGCAGCATCGGGGTGGGCCAGTTCGTGATCGGGACCACCAAGGTGCGGCCGCGCGTGACGGAGAGCTTCAAGCGCGACGAGAAGATGGGCATCTTCCTTAAGCTCTATAACTTCGGGCCGGACGAGAAGACCCAGAAGCCCAGCGGACAGATCGAATACCAAGTGGTGAAGAATGGCAGCAATGAAAAGATCTTCGAGTTTACCGAAGACATTGCCAGCCTGCCGGGCGCTTCCGCCTCGCAGGTCACCGTGGAGAAGCTGCTGCCTTTGCAGAATCTGCAGCCTGGGCAATACACTCTGAAGTTGAAGATCACCGACAAGAACCGGAACCAGACGCTGACTCCCAGCGCCCAGTTTACGGTAACCTAGCGCGGCGGGATACGTCCCAATTTGGGATAGCCCCGTGATATGCTAAGCGTCACCGGACGATGACTACGAGGACCCATATCTCGGTATCGAGCGTGGTTCTTGGGTTGGTGTGCCTGGCGGCGGCCAGCCCAGTTCCCGGAGCTGTGTCCGTCACCCTGTCGGGAGCCATTGCCGGTTCGGTCACCAATGTCGACGGCGTGCCGCAGATGGGCGCGCTCGTTATGCTGTTTAACCGGCAGGACGGGCTTTCCCAGAAAGCCTTCACCGACGAGAAGGGCGCCTTCACCTTTGCGGGTTTGCTGCCTGATATCTATTCCATCCGCGTGACGCTCGCCAGCTTCGTGCCGGCCATCAAGAATAATATCCTGGTCCAGCCCGGCATGCGCAGCGTGCTGAACGTGAGCATGGCCGCCCTGTTCAGTTCCATCCATCTGGTCTACCCGCTTGAGCCGGCTTTCATGAACGACGACTGGAAGTGGGTCTTGCGCACGGCGGGCTCCACGCGCCCCGTAATGCGCCTGCTGCCCGCCGTGGCGGCGGATCGCGTGGCGGCGCCGCCTGAGGATGCCGAGAAGCCGCATCGCACGGTTTTCTCCGATACCCGCGGCCTGCTGATGTTTTCGGCCGGCGATGGGACCCCGGTGGCGGGTTTCGGCAGCAGCGCCGATATGGGCACGGCGTTCGCCCTGGCCACTTCGCTGCTGGGCAGCAACCAGTTTCAGTTTGCCGGCAATGTTGGCTCCGGCGCGCAGTCCGGTATTCCGTCGGCCGCTTTCCGCACTACCTACAGCCGGACCGTGGGTCCCGCCAGTCCGCAGGTATCGGTCACCATGCGGGAATTGTTCCTGCCCGACCGCATGGGGCTCGCCATCTTCGGCTCGGAAGGCGACGTTCCCATGCTGCGCAGCATTTCGGCCAATCTCGACGATCATACCCGGATCACCGACGATCTCTCACTGCAGTATGGGATGGCCATCGACGCGGTTGCCTTCAACGATCATCTGAGTTACTTGAGCCCCTATGCCAGGCTGACTTATTCGCTCGGCACCGCCGGCGATATCGAATTCGCCTTCACCTCCGGCAACGCCCGCCCGGACTTGGGGGCGCCCAGTGCCGCGGACGATCCGCTGCAACGCGACATCGGCGCGCTGGCGCTGTTTCCCCTGGTATCCTTGCGCGCCGGACGGGCAGGCGTTCAGCAGGGCGAAGATCTCGAGGCCGGATACTCGCGCGCCATGGGCTCCCGCAGGTTTGGCGTGACCGTTTATCATGAGGCGCTCAGAAATCTGGCCCTGACGATCGCGTCGCCGGAAGGATTCCTGCCCGTCGGAGACGTCCTGCCGGACTTCTTCTCGGGCACTGCGATGTTCGACGCCGGCAATTTCTCGTCCATGGGATATATCGCATCCGCCACCCAGAACGTGGGTGACCACATCAGCGCCACGGTGATGTATGGGTCGACGGGCGCGCTCACAGCCGATCGCAGCGAGGCGGTGAGCAGCAATCCCGACGAACTGCGGGACATGATTCACTCCGGGCGGCAGCAATCCATGACTGTTCGGGCCGTGGCAACCAGTCCGCACACAGGCACGCACGTCGCCGCCAGCTACCAGGTAGCCGACGGCCGCTTTAGCGTGCCCGAGCCCATATACTCCACCAACAGTCTGCGGCCTCAGCCGGGACTCAACATCTATGTCCGCCAGGCCGTCCCCATCTTCTCCAGCCTTCCGTGGCGCATGGAAGTTACCGCCGATCTCCGCAATCTCCTGCAACAAGGCTATCTGCCGCTCACGGCGGTGGATGGCTCCCGCTTGGTGCTGATGGAGAACCCCCGTATGTTTCGGGGCGGCCTGAGCTTTATCTTCTAGTGTAGTGTCCGCGAATTAACTGTATACAGTTCCGGTGCCCGGCGTGGCGTGGCGCAGACGATCGTTGTTTGTCGTCTGCGCACCGTGCTCGAACTCGGCAGGCCACGAAAAACGATGGCCTGCCCCACAGCTAAACTAGGGTTTGTTCGTAGTATCATATCCCAAGACGTGTATATCCAGATTCAAAATCTGTCGAAAACCTACCCCAACGGCGTCAAAGCCCTGGACAATGTCTCGTTGACCATACCCTGCGGCATGTACGGATTGCTCGGTCCCAACGGAGCCGGTAAATCCACGCTCATGCGCACGCTGGCTACCCTGCAGGACTCCGACTCCGGCGGCGCGGTGTTTGGCGCGATAGATATGCTACGGCAGAAGGAGAAAGTGCGCCAGCTTCTCGGATACCTGCCCCAGGATTTCGGCGTTTACCCGCGCATTT
This sequence comes from Bryobacterales bacterium, assembly GCA_003166475.1. Lineage (GTDB taxonomy): Bacteria > Acidobacteriota > Terriglobia > Bryobacterales > Bryobacteraceae > Bog-159. Next base: position 5,671 of record PMVV01000190.1, read on the forward strand.
CGGCGCAGGACATGCTCGATCACATCGCCCTGCTGAAGGGCATGGCCAACAGCGGCGAGCGCAAGCAGCGCGTGGCGGCCATGCTGCAGCGCTGCAATCTCTACGACGTGCGGAAGAAGTCCCTGACCGGCTTCTCGGGCGGCATGCGCCAGCGTTTCGGCATCGCCCAGGCGCTGATCGGCAATCCCCAATTGCTGATCGTGGACGAACCCACCGCCGGCCTCGACCCTGGCGAGCGCAACCGCTTCTACAACCTGCTGGCCGAGGTCGGCGAACAGGTGATCGTGATTCTTTCGACCCATATCGTCGAGGATGTGACGGATCTCTGCACCAACATGGCCATCATCCACGAGGGCCGTGTCTTGTATGAAGGCACGCCCGACAATGCCATCGCGGGCCTCGGCGGGCGCGTCTGGCAGCGCTCCATCGCCAAGGCCGATCTGCCCGATTATGAGCGGCGCTGCCGGGTGATTTCGAACCGCCTGGTAGGAGGGCGGCCCTTGCTGCACGTTCTGAGCGAGGAACCTCCGGGCGATGGCTTCGCGGCCGGCACGCCCGATCTGGAAGACGTATTCTTCACCAGAATCCGGGGTTGGAACTAGGAACGCGCCATGCTGCGGCACATCATCGCATTTGAGATCCGCTACTGGCTGCGCTCCTGGATGCTTTGGATCTTCCTGCTCATCATCGCCGCCATGATCTTCGCGGCGGCGAGCACCGACAACGTCGCCATCGGCGGCTCGCTGCAGAACACCTACCGCAACGCGCCGTTCGTCGTTGAGAATTTCTATTCTCTCATCGGCCTGCTGACTCTGCTAATGACCACCGCCTTCGTCAATTCGGCGGCGGCACGCGATTTCAGCTATCGCACGCACGAAATCATCTTCTCCACCCCGTTGCGCCGCCGTGATTATCTGCTGGGCCGATTCATCGGCGCCACGCTGGTGTCGATCGTGCCGACGCTGGGCGTTTCCATCGGTATCTTGCTGGCCAAGTATATGCCGTGGGTGGATCCCGAGCGCTGGGGGCCGGTGAATTGGGCGTCGCATCTGGATGGCATTCTGGTGTTCGCCCTTCCCAACGCGATCTTCATGGCGGCTGTTCTGTTCGCTATCGCGGTGCTGGCGCGCAACGAGATTGTATCGTTCATCGGCGCGCTGCTGATGCTGACCGGTTATGGCGTGGCCGACGCTTTGACCCAGAACCTGGAGAAGGAACGGCTGGCATCGCTGCTGGATCCGTTTGCCATTCGCGCCTTCAGGGTGGCCACCAAGTATTGGACCGTCGCGGAGAAGAATACGCAGGCCATCGGTTTTACCGGGATGCTGCTTTGGAACCGGCTGCTGTGGCTTGCGGTGGGCGCGCTGATTTTCGCCTTCGCCTATCAGCGGTTCCGCTTCGCGGAAAAGCGCAAGAGGGTCAAGGCGGCCGCCGCCGAACCTGCCGCGGTCATCGCCCCTGGTGGGGCGGACTTCAGTCCGCGCGGGACTTCAGTCCCGCTCCGCTTCCCCCAATTCCTCGCCTCCGTCCGCGTACAGTTTCTGGGCGTCGTCAAAAGCACCTCGTTCATCGTCATCTTACTGGCCGGCCTGCTCAACTCGATTCCGTCCCTGGCGATGAGCGCGCGCGAAGCGTTCGACGGCACCAGCTTCCCCGTCACCTATTGGGTCCTCGAAATCATCGCCGTAACCATGTACATGTTCCTGGTGGCCATGATCACGTTCTACGCCGGCGTCCTCGTCTGGAAAGACCGCGACACCCGCATGGACGAGATCCACGATGCGCTTCCCATTCCGGAATGGCTGTCCTATGCCTCGCGCCTCGCCGCCCTCATCGCCATCGTCATGCTGGTGCAGGCTGTGGCTATGCTCAGCGGCATCGTGGTCCAGACCTGGCTCGGATATCACCGCTACCAGATCGGTTTGTATCTCAAGGAAATGTTCCTGCGCGATGCGTCGTTCTTTCTCTTCTCGGCGGTGCTGGCCTTCTTCATCCACGCGATCGCGCCCAACAAATATGTGGGCTATTTCGCGTTCATCGCATTTCTGATCTTGAACGCCTTCATCTGGCGCCCTCTGAATGTCGCGACCTATTTGGTGCAGTTCGGGATGCGGCCATCGGTCACCAATTCGGACTTCTTCGGCGATGCGCCCTTCCGCGCCGGGTGGAATTGGTTCACGCTCTACTGGCTGCTGTTTTGCGGGTTGCTTTCGATCGCGGCCGTGTTGTTCTGGCCGCGCGGCAAGCAGAACCGCTGGGGGGAGCGGTTGCGCGAGGCCGGCCTGCGTTTTCACGGCCCTTTGAGGCCGATGGCCTTGGTCTGCCTGGTCCTGTTCGCGGCCGCCGGCGCGTGGATCGCATATAACACCATGGTCCTGAATCTGCTCGACGGCCCCAAGGATCTGCAGCGCCAGCAAGCCGACTACGAAAAGACCTACAAACCGCTGGACAAGTTGCTCCAGCCCCGCGCGCGCAGCGTCAAGTACGCCATCGATATTTATCCGGAATCGCGCAACATGGTGATGCGCGGCGAGTCGGTCATTTACAATCCCTATCCGCAGCCGCTCGGCGAAGTGCACTTTTCAGTGAACCGCGATTACATCACGCAGATCGAAATACCCGGCGCCGCGCTGGCCAAAGACGACGCGCGGCTCGCCTATCGCATTTACCGGTTCACGGCGCCGCTTGAGCCGGGCGAGAGTCGCACCGTGCGCTTCACTGTCCGCAGCCGCACACGCGGATTCGAGAACTCCGTCAGCGATGAGGAACTGGTGCAAAACGGGACGTTTTTCAATAATGACGTCGCCCCCATCATAGGATACCGGCGCGACCGCGAACTCGACGACGCCAACGACCGCCGCAAGTACGGGCTCACCGACATCGATCTGATGCCTGCCTTGGAGCGGAACTGCACCGCGGACTGCTCGGAAAACTACATCGGCGGCCATTCCGATTGGGTGGACGTGGACACCGTCATCGGCACCTCGCCGGATCAAATCGCCATAGCGCCGGGTTCACTGGTGCGCGAGTGGCGCGGCGAAGGCGGCCGGCGCTATTTCCAATACAAGCTCGACCACCCCTCGCTCGGGTTCTACTCGTTCATTTCCGCGAACTACCAGGTGGCGCGCGAGGAATGGAACGGCGTCAAGTTGGAGGTCTATTACCTCAAAGAGCATCCCTGGAATGTGCCCCGCATGCTGAATTCCATGCGCAAGTCGCTCGACTACTGCACGCGCAACTTCGGCCCCTACGCGCACAAGGAGGCGCGCATCGTCGAGTTTCCGCGCGTGGCGCGATTCGCACAGGCGTTCCCCGGGACCATGCCCTACTCGGAAGCCATCGGGTTCATCGCGGATCTCTCCAATCCCGACGATATCGACTCGGTCTTCTACGTCGTAGCCCATGAAATGGCGCACCAGTGGTGGGCCCACCAGGTGATCGGCGCAAACATGGAAGGCGCCACGCTGTTGTCGGAGACGCTGGCCCAGTATTCCGCGCTCATGGTCATGGAAAAGGAATACGGCCGCGACATCCAGCGCAAGTTCCTGAAGCACGAAATGGACGCGTATCTGAGCTCGCGCGGCCGCGAGCGATTAAAGGAGCGTCCGCTGCTCACCGTGGAGTCGAACCAGGGCTACGTACACTACCGGAAGGGCAGCGTGGCGATGTACTACCTGAAGGAAATGATCGGCGAAGAGGCTGTCAATCGGGCCCTGCGCAAACTGATCCAGCGGTATGCATATGCGCCGCCCCCCTATCCCACGTCCTGGGCGCTGGTGGATGCGCTGCGCGAGGAGACTCCGCCCCAATACCAATACCTGCTGAAGGATTTGTTCGAAGATATGACCCTGTTCTCGAACCGCACCCTGGCGGCGGCCGCCCACAAGCGCCCCGATGGCAAGTACGATGTGACTATCGACATCGAGACGCGCAAGTTCAAAGCCGACGCGAAAGGCAATGAGACCGAAGTGCCGGTGGACGACTGGATCGACATCGGCGCGTTCGCCACCCCGGAGAAGGGGCGCAAGTACGGGCGCACGCTTTACCGGGAGCGCCTGCACCTGGCGCGGACGCGTTCGACGCACACCTTCACCGTGGATCAGTTGCCGGACAAAGCCGGAGTCGATCCATTCCTGTTGTTGGTGGATCGGATACCGGACGACAATATGATGAGCGTCTCGCAGTAAGAAAGCAATTCACTTTGCCAGCCACAGCAAGGGCGCGATGCCAGCCAGCGCCAGCGCCGCCAGCAGGCCCAGGCTGCGGATGCCGGTGCTTCGATCCGAGAGAAAAAAGGCGTAAATCCCCTTGACCAGGTTGTTGCTGGCCGCGGCAATCAGAATCGCCGCCGCGGCCACGCCCAGCGGGGTGGCGGACCCGCCCGATTGGGTCATGCCCATAATGAACGGGTCCACGTCCGTGCATCCCATAAGCAGCGCCAGCGAGTACACTCCCGCCCGTCCCAGGTAAGTCACCACCAGGTGCGTCGCGATCAGCATGGCCAGAAACAGCGCGCTGAAGAAGAACGCCGCCCGCAGTTCCAACGGGTTGTTCGGCTCGAACTTGCGCTCGACAGTCCCTTCCTTGCCGTCGGGAAGCCGCGTCCACAACCAGCCCAGCCCCACGCCCGCGCCCGCCAGCGCCACAAACGGCAGCCACAGTCTGGCGATCAAGTCGCGATTGAACAGCGTCACCAGGCCCGCCAACCGCAGGTACATCACGCCCGAAGCGATCAGCGTGCCGCCGGAGAAAAGGTGGGGCCGCTGCTCCTGCTTCGCCCGCCGGGCCATCACGATGGTGGTCACCGTGGAGGAGTAGGCGCCGCCCAGCAGCGCCGCCAGCAGCACGCCGCCCTTCCCCTTGGTCAATTTCTGGATCACATAGCTGCCGTAGGAGACCGCACTCACCGCCACCACCACCAGCCAGGCTTTGAAGGGATTGATTTGGAACGGCCCGTACTCCCGATTCGGCAGCACCGGCAGGATCACGGCGCTCAGCAGCAGGAATTTGGTGAAGGTGAAGATTTCACCCGCCCCGACGCGCTTGGTCAGGCCCTCCAGCACGGCCTTCAACTCCAGCAACAGCATGCCGGCCACGCTGATGGTGGTGGCGATCCAGAATTGCTCGCGGAACACCAGCGCTCCGGCCAGGTACGTGGTCAGCGCCGACATCTCCGATGTGAAACCAGCTAATCCCGAAGCCGCGACCTTATGCTGGTAGGCCAGCATCAAGAAGCCCGCTACCACCGCGAAACCCACGGCCACCGCCAGAAACTGGCCGCCCGACAGGAAGGCCATGGTGTAGCCGATCAGGCCGATCAAGGGAAAAGTGCGCACCCCTCCGAACGAGTAGTGCTCGCTCCCGGCGTGGTGCTCTTCCCGCTCCAGGCCGGTAAGAAAAGACAGAAACAGGACCAAAAGGATCTTGGCGCCTTCCGGTGGGAGCGCCTTGTAGAATTCCGACATGCCGTTGACTCGATTCTAATTATAAAGCCCGCAACGAGGCCTGAGCCGTTTTTATCTGCGTTCATCCGCGTTCATCTGCGGCTAGATATGCCTTTCGCCCGCACACCCCCGCAATTCCCATTCGTACTTCCAGGCCCTGCAACGTGGTATAGTAGTAGTGCATTTGATCTCCCGCCTATCGTCCTGGTTCCATCTCCTCCGATTCGCTGCCGTCAAATCCCAAAAGGAAAATCGATGAAAAACATTTTTGTAGGTAACCTCAGTTTTGGGGCCACGGAAGATACTGTCCGTTCGCTCTTTGCAAGTCACGGAACCGTTGAGCGTGTCAGTATCGTGACCGACCGCGACACAGGACAAGCCAGAGGATTCGGCTTTGTCGAGATGACCGACGACGCCGAAGGCGACAAAGCCATCGCCGCTCTCAATGGTAAGGATCTTGACGGCAGAATGATCAACGTCAACGAAGCCCACGCCAAACCGGCTGGCAACGGCGGCCGTCGCTCAAACGGCGGCGGCGGTGGCTATCGGGGCCGCTAAGTAACAATACGAAAATCGTGGCTCCGCTCCGGAGCCACGCGCCGTCAAGGGAGGATATGTCAAGCCACACTACAACTTATCTGGACAAGACTTCGGTTTCGAGCGGCCGGCGAGTGACCGATCGCCTGAAGGGAACCGGCCTTGTCACTACCGGACGCGGCAAAGAGATCTCCGTGAAATATCATCTATCCTTAGCCCAGGATGAGATCGATTCCGGAGCCGTAGAGCAATCGCAACTTGGGCCAAAAACGTTCTCCGGCCAGATCTGGTGCCCGCACGATGGATCTTTCGTCGCCGTCCATCTGGGGCAGCCCATGACGTTGCGCATGGAAGACGGGAGACAACTCCGCTTTACCCACCGCAATCGCGATGGCGGGATTACCGTCGAGAAGTGGATCGGATAAGTGAGGCAGGCCCTCGGGGGTACCCTCTGGGTCCAGCGGCCTCTCAGGCCGCCTTCTCTGAATCCCGCCCTGGTGGTATAGTCGGCACGGAGGGCACGTCATTATGCGCGGATCGTATCTCGTTCTATCATGCCTTGTACTTTCGGCTGTTACGCCAGGTGCGTCGGCGCAAGCGCCCGTGATTCAGAGCGGCGGCGTCCAGAACGCTGCCAGCAACATTGCCCTCACTTCCATTGCCCCGCAGGTACTGGTCGCGATCAAAGGGCAGAACCTGTCAACCTCCACGGAACTGGCCAACGGTTACCCGCTGCCAACTACGTTAGGCGGCGCCACGGTGACGTTCTCTGGAGCGGCCGGGCCCCTGGTTGCCCCGTTGTTCTACGCCTCGCCCACGCAGATCAATGCGCAGGTGCCGAATGGTATAACTGGCACTACCGTGGTGGTCACGACGGCTGCGGGTGTGAGCGCTCCGTACACCATCCCCGTGGTTTCGCAGAGCTATGCGCAGCCGATTGGTCCGTTGGGCATTTTTTCACAAGATGAAACCGGCTGCGGCCAGGCAGTGGCGTTCAATATTCCCTCGGATGGGCGTCCAATGACTCTCAACACCCCGCAGAATAGCCTCGATCCGGATAACGACTTGGGGTTGGCTATCTTCCTGACGGGTCTAGGCGGCCTGGAGTTTTCGGATCGGCAGAACGGCCTGCCGTGGACCTTTAATAACAGCGATAATCTGGCTACCCAGCTTGTTTCATCTGGCGCCGGCGAAATCTCGGCGACTCTCGGCGCACCCGGGCTCACTGCGACCACGGGAGGACTGAGCGCTACATACCTGGGACCGGCCCCTGGCAAGGTTGGCGTCGATCAGGCCAACGTGCTCGGCCAATGGAAAGGTGCGCCACAGGGGTGCCGCGTGCCCTTGTCTCTGGCCGTTCTCGCGCCGCAGCTTGCGGGCGCTGGCTACATTCCCTTCACCTCCACCCAGTTGGTGGACATCAGCGTTCAGCCGGGCGGTGGCGTCTGCGCGGACCCCCCGGCAAGCGACAGCGGATTGGGCATCGTCGCATGGCAGAAGAGCACCGTCAGCGATGCCGGGGGACCGTCCTCGGCGGAGACCGTCACCGCTCAGTTCATCCAATCGGAAGGCCTCGGCTTTCCGCAGCCGGGCCCCCTTTGGACCGGAGCCTATGGCCCTGTCGCAGTCCAGCCGCCCGCCTGTAACGCATCGCTTCCCAGCACGCTGAATGCGGGCGCGCTGACGCTCTCCGGTCCAGGCTTCGGTCCCATCCCGATGGCGTCTTCTACGCAAGATGCGCGAGTCACCTACCAGGCAAATCTGCCGGACGGAACGTTGCAGGGTGGCGCATATCAGGTCACCGGCACGGGAGGCAGTCAGGTCGGCGCCTTTGGCGCCCGTTTCAGCATCCCTCCGCCCATCGTGATCGACACCACGAATCTTCAGCCGGGCACGAAGCTCGAGACCCCCTGCCAGCCGAGCTATGGATTCGGGCCCGCGCCTTCCAGTCCCTGTGGAGGCTACTACAGCTTCACATGGACGGGCGGCGATGACCGGAGCATAGTCACTGTTCAGTTCACCGTAGCGAATTCTTTCCAAGAGGTGGTCTCCGATTCTGGTGCGTCTGGAGAGATTGCGTTCAGCGAGTTCTATACTGCGCCCCCTGGTGCCTGTCCTGCTTTCCCCGGAATTGTGCACTGCACGCTCATTCCGGACGGCGACGTTGAAGTCATCATTACGCAGACGCCGGCTGACGCCCCGTCGCAGTCGTTCAACGCAGCCGGACTGGCGTGGGGCGGCCAAGGAACCTGGAAATATACCTGGGACTTCCGGGGTCTGAGTAACTGAGTCCGCCTGCCCACTGCAATCGCGATGGCGGGATTACGGTCGAGAAGTGGATCGGGTGAGAGCGTGCTAGGATACGCTACGCAATGGAAACCTACCGCGTACGCGCCCGCAACACCGCGCCCGATTCCGAGAATCGCATTCACGACGACCGGACCGCCGCGCTCTACGGCTTCCGCGCCGGCCTTGTGCCTGGCGTCACCGTCTACGGCTATCTCACCGTTCCAGTCGTCGATCGCTTCGGCGCGGATTGGCTGGCGCGAGGCGGTATGCGCGTACGCTTCCTGCAGCCCGTATATGAGGGCGACGAAGTTGTCGTAACAGTGTCCGGTAACGACGTCGCTGCTAGCAAGGACGGAACCGTGTGCGCCTCCGGCGAGATCTTCTGGTCCGAGGATGCACCGCCGGATCTGGCGCTCTACCCCGAGCAACCGTTGCCGGCCGTGCGCCCGCCCGCATCGATCGAGTCCCTCGCCCCTGGCCGCGTGCTCGGCACCCTGTACGCCGCACTCCCGGCGCCGGACGAGGAGGCGCTGCTGACGCTCTCCAATCACCTGCTGATGCAGAATGTACAACTCAAACCCTGGCTTCACGCCGCCAGCGAGATCCGCCATTTCAGCCTCGCGCGAGATGGAGACCGGCTCTCGGTCCGCGGCCGCGTGGCCGAGCGTTTCGAGCGCAAAGGCCACAAATTCGTGGTGCTGGACATCGTCGTCGCCGCGGGCGACCGCCTTGTCCAACACGTGCGCCACACGGCCATCTACGAGCTTCGCCCCCGCGCCACGGCGTAAAATCGAAAGATACAAATGAAACTAGCGGTGACGATCATGGCCCTGCTCGGAACTTTACCGGCCCAGGCGCGGACCGTGCGCGTGGCGGTCTGCCAGATTCTTTCCATCGATGGCGATCGCGAAGGCAACTTCCGGCGCGTGGAATACGCGCTCGAAGACGCGCGCGCCGCGCACGCCGATATCGCCGCGTTTCCAGAGTCGGCGATCCTGGGCTGGGAGAATCCGGACGCCCACCGCATGGCCACGCCGATCCCCGGCGCCGACAGCGACCGCATCGCCGCGCTGGCCGTCAAATACGGCCTGATGATATCTATCGGCCTCGATGAAAAAGACGGCGAGAAGCTATACGACTCCGCCATCCTGGTGGATAAAACCGGCAAGCTCCTGTGGAAGCATCGCAAGCTGAACGTGCTGGCTTGGCTGATGGACCCGCCGTACTCCGAAGGCCGGCCCGAAGATGCCGGCGTCACGGACACGGAGTTCGGGCGCATCGGCCTGGTAATCTGCGCGGACGCCTTCGTGGACCGGATCGCCAGGCGCATCGAACAATTGGCGCCCGACCTGATGTTGGTGCCCTACGGCTGGGCCGCTCCGGTGGACAAGTGGCCGGAACACGCGAAGGAACTGGAGAAACTGGTCGCCAAGCGCGCAGCCCAGTGGAAATGCCCCGTGGTGGGGACCGACGTCATCGGCGAAATGACGCACGGCCCATGGAGAGGGCAAACCTACGGAGGAGCCAGCGTGGTTGTAGATGCGTCCGGCAAGACGCTGCACCTGCTGCGCGATCGCGACGTGGAAGTGCGGACCGTGACGCTGGAACTCACGCACTCGAAATAGCTGTGGGTCCGGCGCTGGGGGAACCCCTGGGGGAACCCAGTGGGCACCGCTGCCAGAAAACTCAGGCCCCTTCCCAAGGGTTGAAAAGCACGACGCCGAGACCGCCAAAGTCCTTCACGTTGCGAGTCACGACGACGAGATCGTGCTCCAGCGCGGTCGCCGCAATGAACCCGTCCGCCACCTTAAGCGGCCTTCCTTTCAACTGACATTCTCCGGCCAGCACGCCCCAGCGTTCCGCAATCGGTTCATTCACTGGGAGGATGCGCCCTTGAAACCAGGGCCGCAATGTCTCATCGAGCCACCGTTGCAGTTCCCTGCGGCGCTTGCCTTCCGGGAGGACGGTCACGCCCTTCAGCACCTCGCCAAGCGAGACGACACTGAAATACAACTGGTCATCGTCGGCATCGTCGAGCCATTCGGTCACACTCGGTTGCGGATGAGGGCGCGTCATTTCCGAAGGGATGTTGGTATCAAGCAGAAACCCCTTCATAAGTCGATGTCACGGCCCGGATCCCGGTCCCTCTCGAAATCGAGATCGAGACCTCTAAACGGAGATTCGGCAAACAACTCGGCTAGGCTCTTTCTACCAGAGGGCCGCTGGCGTCTGGGCCGAGCAGTCTGATCTTCCAATTCGGACGGCGCAGGAGGAGCGGCCGGAAGACGGACGGCTTCTTCGAGCAGACTGGCGGCATAGCACTCGACCGCGCGGCCGCGCGCGGCCGCCTGGCGTGCGAGCGCAGCCTTAACCTCGGGCGTAATGTCAACCGTTATGGTCATAGGCGCCTTTCGGCGATTGCGTACCGGCCCCAGCGAAAGCGATGCGACAACTTAATTTTAACGCCTATGGCCCGGTCTGCGCGGGGCGAGTGGAGATGCCAGGAGGCGGTCCCACTATGCTATGCCAGCTCGCTTCTCCTTCCACCGCCCCCGCGTGAAATCCGGAAACTTCGCCGGCGCGCTGCCCTGCGCGACCGAAGCCTCGCTCAGCGGCTCCGGCGCGCTCCAGGCGGCCGCATCGTACACGTCCAGGTCCGGCGCAAGGCCCTTGTGCATGCACTCGATCAGCCGGTAAACCATCAGGAAGTCCATGCCGCCGTGCCCGCCCAGCTTGCGCGCCAATTCGCCCTCGTGCTTCCACAGCGGATGCTCGTACTGCTCCTTGAATTTGTCGATCGGCGTGTACTCCTCCGCCTCCGGATCGTCGAAATAAATGCGCGGCGGATAGTCGCGGAAGATCCCCTTCACCCCCGCAATCAAATTGGTCCGGTCGTATGGATGTGGATTCACCACGTCGTGCTGCACCGTGATCACCAGGCCATTCGCCGTCTTGATCAGCGACGTGTTCAGGTCGCCGCAGATATACTTTTCCTTCCACTTCGGGCTATCTTTGGGCACGTGCGCTTCGCGCCACGCGTCCAGGCCCCGCTCCGGAGAACTCATCGACACCAGGTAGTCGAAGCGGTCGCCCCGGTTGATGCCCATATAGTTCGCCACCGGCCCCAGCCCGTGCGTGGGATACAGATTCCCGTTTTGCCGCGTGTGCGGCAACCGGCGCCACAGGCCTTCGTCGCGGTCTTCGAACAGCAGGCGGCGCAGATCGTGCAGGTAGGCGCCCTCGCCGTAGAGCAGATCGCCGAATAGCCCGCCGCGGATCATGTTCAGCACCATCAGTTCGTTGTAGCCGTAGCAGCAATTCTCCAGCATCAGGCAGTGGCGGCGCGTCTTCTCCGACGTGTCCACCAGTTTCCAGCAATCCTCGATGGTCGCCGCCGCCGGCACCTCCACGAATGCGTGTTTGCCGTTATTCATGGCTGCCAGCGCCATGGGGACGTGCCACTCCCAGGGCGTGGGAATGTATGCGAAATCCACATCGTCGCGCTTCAGCAGGTTTTCAAAGTCGCGCTCGCCGTTGGCGTACACCGCGGGCGGATGCTGGCCGGCGCGTTCCACCGTGGCCTGGGCGCGCAACGCGGCGTCCTTCACCACGTCGCACACCGCCGTCACTGTCACTCCATCCACGCCGAGGTATTCTTTCAGCATGCTGGAGCCGCGCCCGCCGCAACCGATCAACCCCATGCGGACGTTCTCGCGCGGCTCGAAAGGCATGCCGATCACGGACTGGCGGCCGTCTCCGGGCGCCGCACCGGCGGTCTGGCTGAGCAGCACGGCGCCTGTTCCGGCCACTGCGCCGCGAAGCAGGTCCCGCCGCGAGAACGGGAACTTCGACTGATCTGTTTGCATGCTCCTATATTAATGCGATGCGGTTGCCGCGCGGTTTTGCACGTCCAATGCTTCGGTCAGCCGAGCGGCCGCCGTCTGTGCGTTCCCCTCCTGCAGCCACGTGATATGATCGCCCGGCACCCGGCACACCTGGAAATTTCCCCTGCACAATTCGCGCCACGCCAGCCGCGGATCTTCCAGCACCCGGCTGCTGACCATCTCATCCTCCGCCATGAGCTGCACCAGCGCGGCGTCGATCGGCTTCGGAGCGTACTTGCTTGCGGCGCTCCGGGCGATGCTGGCCATACCGGTTACCGGAGGGTCGGCGGCCCTCTTCGCCAGGCGTCCGAGCGCTTTCACCTCTGCTGCCATCCGGCTGCTGCCCAGAAGCCGCGGATAGCCGGGCGCAGGTGTGTCGAACAACACCACCAGCGGGACCTCCGCGCCGTCCGCGATCAACTGTTGCGCGGCCTCGAACGCCATAATCCCGCCAAAACAATACCCGCCCAGAATGTATGGACCATGCGCGCGAATGCCGCGGATCGACTGGCAGACGCGCGCCGCCAGTTCTTCCACCGTGCGCGCGCCTTCACCTTCCTCCACGGGCACGTTCAACACGAACAAAGGTTGCGCGCTGTCCAGGTGGTTTGCCAGATGGCGGAACACGTACAGGTCCTGCGCATGGGATGTGATCGAGAACAAGGGAATGCGCGTGCCCTGGCGCGCGTAAGATAGCGTAGCTCCGCGCGCCGTTTCGCGGTCCGGCAGGGCTGCCGCGCCGCCATCCAACACCTGGGCGGTCTGCGCGATGGTGGGCGCGCGCAGGAATAACGTAAACGGAAATTCCTGGCCGAACTCCCGCTGCATCCGCACCACAAGCTGCGTCGCGCGCAGGCTGTCGCCGCCGGATTCGAAGAAGTTCGCGGTGGCGCTCACAGGCGCGCTCCCCAACACCTCTTGCCAAAGCTTGGCGACACGTCTTTCCGTGCTGCTGGCGGACTCGTCAAAACGCTCCGCCGGCTCGATACGCGGGACATGCCGCGGAAGCAATCGCCGGTCGATCTTGCCGCTTGCGGTCATAGGCATGCGCGGCAGCGTCACGAAGGCCGCCGGCAGCATGTACGCCGGCAAGCGCCGTGACAAGTACAGACGCAGTTCCTCCGCGTTGGGTCCCGGCGCGCTCCTGGCCGACACATACGCGACCAGGTTCTGGCGCTCGTGGTCGTCCTGAACCACGACCGCGCACTTCAGGACCGCCGCATGCTCCGCCAAGACACTCTCAATCTCTTCCAGTTCCACCCGGAAACCGCGGATCTTCACCTGCCGGTCGGCGCGCCCCAGGAATACCAGATTGCCGTCCGGAAGCGAAAACACGATGTCGCCCGTGCGAAACAAACGCTTCGCCGGGCCGGCCGCGTAGGGATCCGGCAGGAACTTCGCCGCCGTCATTTCCGGCGCGTTCAGATAACCGCGCGCCACGCCGTCGCCGCCGATGTAGAGCTCGCCCGGGACACCCACCGGAACCGGTTGGCCGTGGTCGTCGAGCACATAGACGCGGGTGTTGGCGATCGGCCTGCCGATGGGCACCATCGCAGGTCCTTCCCAGCGCGACGTGCCAGCCTCGTAAATCGTCGCGACGGGACTGGTCTCAGTTGGACCGTAAGCGTCGAACAGGCGCACCTTGTCCCCGGTGACGCGCCTCCAGGCCGCCAGCGCCATGGGGTTCACCTGCTCCATGGCGACGATCACCGCGCGCAGACACCGCGGCATCGGCAAGTCGCCGCGGGATATGGCGGCCACCCATTCGCTCCACCAACTGCTGGGCAGCCCGGTGATGGTGATGCGGTGCGCATCCACCAGCCGCACGAACTCCGTCACTGAATTCCCCGCATCGTCCAGACAGAAGACCAGAGTCGCCCCGGAGCAGAGGTAAGTAAAGACCTCCGACACGAACATATCCGACCCCATGGCGGCGAATTGAAGCCGCCGGTCGGCGGATGAGATGCCGTACACCGGCGCCACCCCCAGCGTGTGATTCACCAGCGCGCGGTGCGTGAGGATGGCAGCTTTCGGCCTCCCGGTCGAGCCCGAAGTAAAGGCCAAATAGGCCGCGTTATCGAGCTTCGCGAGGCAAGGCAGATCTGACGCGGACTGCCGGGCTACGTCCGTCTCCAAGCGCTCCAGGACCAGCACTCGGCATCCGCAGCCGGCCAGCTTCGAGGCGTAGGGCTCGGCCGCCAGCGCGAGCTTCGGGCGCCCGTCGTGGAGCATGGCCGCCAGCCGCTCGGCTGGAAGGTCCGGTGGCAGAAGCACAAAAGCGGCGCCCGCTTTCAGGACCGCCAATACGGCGGCGACCGCATCCGGCGAACGGCGCAGGCACACGCCCACCAGGTCTTCCGGTCCCGCGCCTTCTTCCCTCAGCAATCTCGCGAGCTGGTTGCTCCTGCGGTTAAGTTGCGCGAAAGAAATGGACCCGGCGGGCGAGTCGATCGCAACTGCATCCGGCCTCCGCTCCGCCTCACGCTCGAAAAGCTGGTGGGCGCAGAACTCGGCCGCATCCGTCGCCTCGGTTTGGTTGCGTTCCTCGATCAGCCAACGCCGTTCACTCGCGGTGAGCATGTTCACCTCGGCCAGCCGGCAGTCCGGCTGCGCCATGAAGCTCTCGATCAAAGTCTGCAGGTAACCGGCGATCCCGGCCGCGGTCTCACGGCAGAACAGGCGTGTATCGTAAATGACGTCGAGACTTAAATGCGGCGAGCTTGCGGCGGCCAGCGTCAGCGGAGCATCGGTGCGCTGCAGGCGCGTGACCTGCCGTTCCCTCCACCTTCCACCCAGCTTCCGCAAAGTCTCTCCCACGCGTTCGTATTCATACACGAACAGCGTGTCGAACGGGGGCGCCCCGCCCGGCAGGATGTTCCACTCGCGAAACTTGGGCAGCGGCGTGTGCTCGAACTCCCGCATGCCAAGCGTCTGCTCGCGGACATGCCGCAACCACGGCAGCACGAGCGCTTCGGGGTCCGCGGCGATCCGGAACGGCAGCGTGTTGATCAGTGGGCCCACCATATTCGCGGCGCCGGGCGTGCCCCCGCGCCCCGCGCGCGTCACTCCGAACACCACCTCCGGCGTGCCGCCATAGCGGCTCAGCAGCAGAGCCCAGGCGCATTGAACCAATGTGCCGACGGTCAGATCGTGCCGCCGCGCAAAGCGGCGAATGCTCGCCGTCGCCTCGTCCGAGAAGACGGCGCTCTCCCGGGCAACGCCGCCGGCATCCGGGGAGCCGCCGGTCCGGATGCGATCGACGATGAAACCAGTGGTGCGCGACACGCCCGCCAACTGCTGCCGCCAATATCGCTCCGCCCCCGCGAAGTCCTGCCGGTCCAGCCAATCCAGGTAGCCAGTGAAAGGAACCGCATCCGGCAAGTGCGGCTCGACTCCATGGGCCGGCGCGTCATAAATCTCGAACCACTCGCGCCACACGATCAGATACGACTGGCCGTCGAGCAGTACGTGGTGACTCGACCATATCAGGGTGGATGCGTTCCCCGGCCAGCGCACCAAAGTAATGCGCATGGGGACGCCTTGCGCAAAATCGAAACCGCGTGCGCGATCCTCACGCAGGAAGCCGGCGAGTTTATCCTGGCGGTGCGCGGCGGCCACGCCGGTCCAGTCCACTTCGTTCCAGGGGATATCCGGTGTCGCGCCGATCCATTGCCCCAGGGGCCCTTCCGCGCACGTTTCGATCCTCGTGCGTAGCACAGGGTGCCGGCCGGCGACGATCCGCCATGCGCGTTGCAAGCGTGCGAAATCGAGCGCCTCGGGCGTTTCGCAAACGTCCTGCACGATGTAAACGCCGGCGTGCGGATCGCGCATGGAGGCGAGCACCATGCTGGTCTGCATCGCAGTCAGCGGCCGGCGCTCCGGGGATTCTAACTGCGGCATGCGGCCGCTCCCAAGGCCATCGTCGCCTGCCGCATATCGGAGCGCGGCTCCGCTACCCAAATGGGGCAGCTTCCCTCGATGGTCCGCGGCATCGTCGATATGGCAGTCTCCGCGAAGAACTCCCCCAGCACGCGCCGTAGCTCGGACATTGTCGGAAACGAGTACACCGTATCTTTGCCGCGGTATAGTTCCATCATGCGGACCGCTTGCGCATCCCACCCGGTTTGGGCGATGAGCGCGGCTTCATCCACACGCTGGCTGGCCCAAAACCGGTACACTGCATCCACCGCAACCCCTCGCTCGGTATTCTCCTGCAACGCCATCAGCAGGCGGAACTTGAACCAGTGAAAGCTGGGGATAGCCCCGCCAAGCAGATCCGCGATCACGTCTTCCGGGCGCTCCCGTTCGCAGGGCTGAATGTAGCAGCGCACCATGAGTCTGCCGTCTGCACGCAAGATCCTGCGCGCTTCCGCGGCCGCCGCCCGAAAACCATCCGGATACCGCAGGCACGAAAAACTGCCGTCGCCGATCACCACATCGCACGAGGATTCGGGCACGGGCAGCGCGGACCAGTCGGCGCAAACCGCCACCCGGCTGCGCGGAAGGTCCCGCGGCCAGACCGCCCGTACCATGGGAAACGAATTGTCGGCGGCTATCAGCGACGCACCCGGTGGCCATCTCATCTCCGCGATCGGTGGCGTGACGCCCAGCAGCAATGCACGCGTCCGCCGCGCCGGATGCCGTCCCGCCCAGGCCGCCACCGCGCCTTCCATGTATGCGATGTCAGCGCCGGTTGGCCGCAGTGGCGGACCCAGCGCCCCGTAAGCGTAGGCCAGACTGCTCCAATAGGTCTTGTCCCGGTCGCAATCAGGCATCGTGACGCATGATACCATTTCCGCCCGCGCACTGGCCTTTGGCTATCATCGGTAGCATATGCGAATATCCATACTTGCAACTCTGGCGGCCCTGTTGCTGACCGCTGGCATCGCCTGTTACGCGCAGCCAACCGGACTGGTGCAAAACCCATCCGCCCGCCTCAACCTCAGTCTCAACGGGCCGTGGAAGACTATCGTCGATCCTTACCAAGCCGGCTACTACGATTTCCATCTGAATCCCCTGCGCGATGGCGGCCTCGGTGCCGACCGCGTCCCGGCCAACAAGAGCGACCGCCTGGAACTCACCTTCCTGCCGAACGCCAATACCCTCCAGGTGCCCGGCGACTGGAACACCCAGAAGCTCGAATTCCTCTGGTACGAAGGAACCATCTGGTATAAGCGCGAATTCGACTACGCCAAGAAGCCCGGCCGCCGCCTGTTTCTCTGGTTCGGCGCAGCCAACTATCAAGCCATCGTCTTCTTGAACGGCCAGAAACTCGGCCAGCACGAAGGCGGATTCACCCCCTTCCAGTTCGAAGTCACCGGCGCAGTCCGCAACGGCGCCAACGCCGTAATCGTGAAGGTGGACGACCAGCGCCACGCCGACGCCGTTCCCCCGGCCATGACCGACTGGTGGAACTACGGCGGACTGACCCGCGACGTGAAGCTGATCGACGTGCCTGACACCTTCATTCAGGATTACTTCGTCCAGCTTGAGAAGGGATCGCTCAACCGCATTGCGGGATGGGTGCGGCTCGATGGTTCGCAGAAGCGGCAGCGGGTCTCCATCCGCGTCCCGGAATCCGGCGCATCCACCACCGTCGATACCGATGCGAACGGATACGCGCACTTCGCCTTCAACGCCACCCTCACTCCCTGGTCGCCGGAAAATCCCAAGCTCTACGACGTCTCCGTCGAGGCCGAGTCCGACCGCGTCCAGGATCGCATCGGTTTCCGCACCATCGAAACCTCCGGCCAGAAGATCCTGCTCAACGGCAAGCCCGTCTTCCTGCGCGGCGTTTCCATCCACGCCGAAGCCCCCTTTCGAGCCGGCCGTGTATTTTCCGAAGCCGATGCCCGCGTGCTCCTCACCTGGGCCAAGGAACTGGGCTGCAACTTCGTCCGCCTCGCGCATTACCCCCACGACGAAGTCATGACCCGCATGGCCGACCAAATGGGCCTCCTGGTGTGGTCTGAAGTCCCCGTCTACTGGGCCATTCAGTGGGAGAATCCCGCCGCTTATGCCAACGCCGAGCGGCAACTCACCGAGATGATCACGCGCGACCACAACCGCGCTTCCATCGTTTTCTGGTCCATGGCCAATGAAACACCCCTCGGCGATGCCCGCCTCAAGTTTCTCGCCTCCATGGCTGCCAAGGCGCGCGAACTGGATTCCACCCGCCTCATTACGGCCGCCACTCTCGTGCACTACTCGGACCCCACCACGATCACGGTTGACGATCCGCTCGGCCAGTACCTGGATGTGCTCGGTTGCAATGAGTACATCGGCTGGTACGACGGCCCTCCTTCCAAGGCCGACAACATCGTCTTCAAGACCGTCTACGACAAGCCCATGGTGGTCAGCGAATTTGGCGGCGAAGCGCCCTACGGCCGCCACGGCGACGAAGATACCGCCTGGACCGAAGAGTTCCAGGCCAATGTCTACCGCCACCAGATCCCCATGCTCCGCAAGATCCCGTTCCTCCAGGGTATGACTGCCTGGATCCTGATGGATTTCCGCTGTCCCCGCCGTCCCCTGGCCGGCATCCAGGATTACTACAATCGCAAAGGACTGCTGAGTGACCGCGGCGAAAAGAAACAGGCGTATTATGTTCTCCGCGATTACTATCGATCGCTCGCCGCAAGGTAGACTGTCTGTAAGGAGAAACACATGGGCTCCGGTAGAAGGGACTTTCTGAAACTGAGCGGCGCGGCAGCCGCGGGACTAATGGGCCAGGCCGTCTCGGGTCAGACGGCGCCGGCCTCAGCGCAGGCCATGCCGGTGCGCAACCTGGGACGCACTGGGTACAAGGTCGGCGTCTTCAGCCTCGGCGGGCAAGCTGCGCTGGAGCGTGCGCACAACGAAGCTGTGGCCGTGCCTATCGTGGAGCGGGCGCTCGATCTGGGCGTGAACTACATCGACACGTCGTCGATTTATGGCGGCCCGGAACGCTGGAGCGAGCGCTACATCGGCGCGGTAATGAAGCGGCGCCGCGGGCAGGCATTCCTGGCCAGCAAGACCAAGGAGCGCACGCGCGACGGGTCCCTGCGCATGATCGAGGAATCCTTGAAGCTGTTGCAGACCGACCATTTGGACCTTTGGCAATTGCACGACATCGGCCTCGCGGAGGACGTGGACGCGATTTTCGCCAAGGGCGGCGCGATGGAAGCCCTGCGCCAGGCGCAGGAACAGAAGATGGTGCGCTATCTGGGCGTCACTGGCCACTTCCGCCCCGAGCCGTTGATGGAGGCCGTCCGCCGCCATCCGTTCGACACCATTTTAATGGCCCTGAACGCAGCCGACCGCCATCACTACAGTTTTCGGGAAGAGCTTCTGCCGCTGGCGGTGGAGAAGCAGATGGGGATCGTCGGCATGAAGGTGCCGGGACGCAGCCGGCTGCTGGCCAGTTGGACTCCGCCCCCGCTGGAGCAGCAGCAACACTCGTGGGAAGGCGCGGTGATTGCCACCACGCCGGGGCCGCTCACCATGCGCGAGGCGCTGTATTATTCGCTCTCGCACCCGGTCAGCACGGTGATTATCGGCTGCGATTCGATCGCGCAACTGGAGGAGAACGTGCAACTGGCGCGCGAGTTCACGCCGCTCAGCGAGCACCAAATGTCCACGCTCGCCGCGCGCACCGAGCCGGTTTCCAAGCAGGCGCTCTTCTTCCGCTTCGTCAGCCGCGCCTAGTACATCGTACAGATAGTCCTTTATAGAATACTGGCAGTTCGGTTGCACCGTGGGGCGGCCAATCTTGGCTAATGC
>PMVV01000459.1 GCA_003166475.1 Bryobacterales bacterium
CGCTCGCCCAAGGACAAGTTCATCGTACGCGACGAGACCACCGAAGCTTCCGTGCAATGGGGACCCGTCAATCAGCCAATGACGCAGGCCAGCTTCGATCGCCTTTATGCGAAAGTGCTGGCCTACTGGCAGGGCCACGACCTGTTCGTCCAGGATTGCTTCGCCGGCGCCGATCCGCGCTACACCCTGCCTATCCGGGTGATCGCGCAGTACGCCTGGCACGCCCTGTTCGCGCGCCAGTTGTTCGTGCGGCCCGATCCGCTGCACACCCAGGAGCATGTCCCCGAGTTCACCATCTTGTTCGCTCCCCGGTTGCAGGCCACACCGAGTGAGGACGGCACTAACTCGGAGACCTGCATCGTGGTCAACTTTACCAAGAAAGTCGTGCTGATCTGCGGCACCAGTTACGCGGGCGAGATGAAGAAGTCCGTCTTCACCATTCTGAACTACCTGCTGCCGGCGCGCGGTATCATGCCCATGCATTGCTCCTCGAATGTGGGAAACGGCGGCGGCGTGGCCCTGTTCTTCGGCTTGTCGGGCACCGGCAAGACCACGCTGTCCGCCGATCCCCAACGCCGCCTGATCGGCGACGACGAGCACGGCTGGAGCGACGATGGCGTCTTCAATTTCGAAGGCGGCTGCTACGCCAAGTGCATTCACCTTTCGCACGAGAATGAGCCGCAGATCTGGAGCGCCATTCGCTTCGGAACCGTGCTGGAAAACGTGGCCATCGACGCCGAGACGCGCCTGCTGGATTTCGATTCCGCGGCGCACACCGAGAATACGCGCGCAGCCTATCCGCTCAAGTACATCGATCACGCCGTGATCCCCAGCCTGGCTGGACATCCCAGCAACATCATCCTGCTGACCGCGGACGCCTTCGGCGTGCTGCCGCCCATCTCGCGCCTGACGCCCGAGCAGACCATGTATCATTTCTTGAGCGGCTACACCGCCAAGGTCGCCGGCACCGAGCGCGGCCTCGGCAGCGAACCCGCGGCCACTTTCAGCGCCTGCTTCGGCGCGCCGTTCCTGCCGCGACCGGCGGCCACCTACGCCGCGATGCTGGGCGACAAGATGCGCCGCCACAAAGTAAATTGCTGGCTGCTGAACACGGGATGGGTGGGCGGCCCCTACGGCATCGGCGAACGCATGCGGCTGCCCTATACCCGTGCCATGCTCACCGCCGCGCTGGAGGGGCAGTTCGACGATGTGCCGATGGAGCCCCATCCCTTCTTCAAAACGATGGTCCCCAAAGCCTGCCCGCACGTGCCTCCCGATTTCCTGGACCCGCGCGGCATGTGGGGCGACAAAGCCGCCTATGATCGCGCCGCGCTGGACCTGAGCGGGCGCTTCGGAAAGAATTTCGAGAAGTTCTCCGATGTCGCTCCGGAAGTCGTGGAGGCCGGGCCGGTAGTGCTGGCGCGAGTCTAGTCTGGTGGCGCAGACTCGGCAGGCCACGAAAAACGATGGCCTGCCCTACCTGGCTTACAGCCGCGGCCAGCACGGCACTTCGCCGACGAGCGGCGCGGCATATTCGCGAAACGCGGGCAGTACGTCGTGGCCGTCCGGATGAATCCAGTCCGCGGGCAGCAGGCGTTCCACGCGCGCGACCGTTTCGAGCGGCGTGAGGAAGGTGCTGGAATCGCGTCGCAATGCGACCATCGCGCCGGTGTGGCCTTCGGCGGCCGCCACCGCCGCCGCGCGCCCGCAGGCGAATGCCTCGCGCCGGTCGAGCGGAGTGGCGAATTCGCCGCAGCAGCGCCCCAGCAATCCCGGCTTTTCGGCGCGCGCGCGAATGCCCAGTTTGTCGCTCAGCAGGCGCGCCAGCGTGTGCCCAAGATTGGAAGCCAGCCGCTGCGTTTGGCTTTCGGCGCGATCGACGTCGGCCCCGAAAGGCCGTCCGCTGTCGTCGAGTTGCCCTTCGCAGACCGCCACCGCCACACGGCCGAGGCGGCGGTACACGCGCTCCACATCGGCGGCGATGCGATCCAGGCTGAGCCGCCGCTCGGGGAAGTAGATCAGATGCGGTGCATCGTCCTCGCGGCGCCGCGCCAGCGACGTGGCGGCCACAATCCAGCCCGCGTTGCGGCCCAACGTTTCGAGCACACACACCGGCGAAGGCAGCGACCGATTATCTTCGCCCACATCGCGCGCGGCGCAGGCGAAGAAGCGCGCCGTGGATGCGTAACCGGGAGTGTGATCGGTGACGCACAGATCGTTGTCGATGGTCTTGGGAATCCCGATCACCTGCACGTCGTAGTGCGCGTCGTGCGCGTGCCGCGCCAGGCGCAGCGCGGTATCCATCGAGCCGTTCCCGCCGGTGTAGAAGAAGGTGTGGATCTCGGCGCGCCGGAAGGCGTCGAGCAGGCGGGCATAGTCGCCCTCGGCGAGGGGAAGGCGGCTGGATCCCAGCGCCGAGCCGGGCGCTTCGCCGATCCGGCGGACCAGATCCGCATCGAGCGCCAGCAGATCCACCAGATCGCCGCGCAACAATCCGGCCAGGCCGTAGCGCGCTCCGAAGAGGCCCAGACCGCGGCGCCGCTGTTCTTCGATGAGGCCTGCCATGCTCGCATTGATCACGGCTGTGGGGCCGCCGCCGTGGGCGACCAGTGCGTTGCTGCGCATGGCGGGCGGCTCTACGGCAGCACGCGGAAGGGTACGCTGCTCGAAAGCGTGCCGCTGGGCGTGACCACCTGGATTTCTCCGCTGCTCGCGCCGGCCGGTACGGCGGTGCGGATTTCGGAACTCGCAGCTACTATGAAGACAGCCGCAGTGCCGTTAAAGGTGACGCTGGTCGCGCCGGTGAGATTGCTCCCCAGAATCCTCACGGCGGCCCCCACCTTGCCGGAGGGAGGCAGTGGTTTCACAAACGGGCTCAGACCCACGGATAGGTTGAAGACCGAGCCGTCAGCGTCGGTCCCGCCATCCCAGGTTGTCCCGTAGAAGTCCCCATTGGTAGCCTGGACCAGCCCCGCTATGTGGACTGCGTTGGGGCCCGTAAAGCTGTGCAGTACCGTCAACGTGCCGCGGTTGGGGGTGGTCTCGAAAACCGTGCCAGCGCCGTTGGCCCCGCCGGCCGATGTAGTCCCGTAGAAGTTGCCGTCGGTGGCCTGGACCAGCCCCGCATCGGGGTATGAGCCGTCCGCGCACCCGGTTAGGGAGCAAAAGCTGTATAGCGTTGTCAGCGCGCCACCTGGCGTGATTAGGAAAACCGTGCCACCGCCGTTGGCCCCGCCACTCGACGTTGTCCCGTAGAAGTGCCCGTTGGGGGCCTGGACGAGCCCCGCGTAGGGAAGTTTGCCGTCCGTGCATCCGGTTTGCGCGCAGAAGGAGTAAAGTGTCGTCAGCGTGCCACTCGAGGTGATTTTGAAGACCGTCCCCCCGTCGTTGGCCCCGCCTGCCACCGTTACCCCGTAGAAGTCCCCATTGGCGGCCTGGACCAGACCCGCGAGGGGGGCCGCGCCGTCCGGGCACAGAACGCCTTGTTCGCAGAAGCTGTACAGCGTGGTCAGCATGCCACCGGGGGTCATTTTGAAGACCGTGCCTTGGCTTTTGTTGTCCCCGCCATTCTCGGTTGTCCCGTAGAAGTTGCCGTCGGCGCCCTGGATCAGCCCCGCCAAGGGGTTTTCGCCGTCCGTGCCATCAAAACTGTGCAGCGTGGTCAGCGC